>JANWHQ010000085.1 GCA_025450315.1 Caulobacteraceae bacterium | reverse complement strand
CGGCGGCGGCCGCCGCGGCGCCGCCGCGGGCCCTGCGCCAGAAGGGGTCCAGCCGGTCCAGCACGGCCGCGGCCGGGCGCTCGACACCGTAGTAGGCCAGCAGCGCCGCGATCCCGATCGCCGGGAACACGCCCGCCCAGGCGACCCACGCCTGCAGGCCCCGGGGCGCGCCGGCCAGCCGGTGCAGCAGGTGATAGTAGACGATGTCCACCGGCAGATAGAGCAGGAGCATCGCGAACGAGATCTCGCCCAGGAAGGTCATGGGCCTGGAGTCCAGGATCGAACGGCCGCCCCGCGCGACTTCCGCGGCGCCCAGCACCAGGGGGCCGAAGGCCGGCCAGATCAGGGGATCGTCCAGGCGGAGCTGGCTGGCCAAGGCGATCCAGGCCAGGGCCGCCGCCATCATGGCCGCGCCGGCCCCGGGGCCGAACGCTTGGCCGAGGCCAAGCCGGTAGAGGCCCGCGCCGAACAGGAAGTCGGGCAGGATGCGCAGCACGCCCACCTGGGCGGTCATGTCGGTGAACAGCACCCCCCTCGCGTGGGCGCTCTCGAACAGGGCGGCCAGCAGGACCACCGGCGCGGCCAGGGCCACGAGCGTGCGGCTCCAGCCCTTCATCGCCAGCCACATCAGGCCGGGAAACACCAGCAGGCCGAACCACTCGGCCGAGACCATCCAGGACGGGAAGTTCCAGGACACCGTCGGCAGGGCGCCCCAGGACTGCACCAGCAGCACATTGCCCAGGAGGCCCAGCGGATCGAAGACGTCGGTGCGCGGCGTCTCGCCCAGGCGCAGCGCGGCCAGGGCCAGCGATCCCATCAGGGCTATGGTCACCAGGTGCAGGGGATAGAGCCGGCTCATCCTGCGCCAGACCGCCGAGGCATAGCTGCGGGCGCCGGTGTCGACCTGGGTGGTCATCAGGTGCGCCAGCCAGAAAGCGACGATCACGAAGAACAGGTCCGAGCCCAGATAGCCCTTGGCGATCACGCCCACGGCCTTGCCGAGGTGCAGGCCCAGCCGGTCCTCGAACTGGTTGATCACCACCCAGGCCAGCGCCAGGAAGCGCAGGGGGGCCAGGGTCCTGAACTCGGCCGGATAGGGCGGCCGCGCGGCGGGGTCGGACATCTTCGTTGTCCCAGGCCTGGACGTGTCGACGACCGCGCCGCAGGATCGGGGCCAAACGGCGAGAGGTCAGGCGCCCGAGACGCTCCGTCGCAGGGGCCGGCGCGCGGGCCCGGCGGGGGCGGGCTCGTCCGGCAGGGCCAGGCGGGCCGCGATGGCCACGAAGAACAGCCAGCGGCAGTCGTTGAAGATCACCGCGATGCTCTCGGTCAGGCTGGTCATGGCGTAGACCAGCAGGAACGGCACGGCGAGGTAGGCGCCGGGGCTGCGGTAGAGCGAGACGATCGCCCGCGTGCAGGCCTCGATGAAGTAGAGCGCCCAGGCGATCAGGCCGGGCACGCCCAGGTCCAGCCACTGCTGCAGCCAGCTGTTGTGGGAGTGGGCCGGCCGGAAGCCCGCCTGCTTGATGATCCATGCCAGGGGCGACCAGGGCGAGGTGTTGTCCCAGACCGCGCCATAGCCGTAGCCCAGCCACGGCCGGTCCTGGATGCGCCGCATCACCGCCGCCCAGATCTGGGTGCGCCCGGTCAGGGTGGCGTCCTTGCCCAGCGCCGCCAGCACCACGTTGGAGGCGACCAGGGCCACGAAGCCCACGAGCAGCAGGCCGATCAGCGCGCCATAGGTCCCGATCACCCGCCCGGCCGGCCCGCGGCGCATGATCCAGACCAGGACCAGGCCGCAGCAGCCCAGGAGGCACGAGACCAGCGAGGTCTTGGAGGTCGAGGCCAGCACCAGCACCAGGCACAGCCCCGCCGTCGGCCACCACAGCCGGGCCCGCCGCGGCTCCAGGAGCGCCGCCGCCGCGCAGGACAAGCAGCCGATGGTCATCATGTTGCCGAGCGCGTTCTTCTCCAGCCACAGCCCGCGCCAGGCGCCGGGGAACAGGGTCTGCATGCGCCCGAAGGACGGGACGGCCACGCAGACGATCAGGCTGAGCACCGCGGTGACCCCGATCGCCGTGGCCATGATCTCGGCCAGGCCCGCCCACCTCCAGCGCGCCGCCAGGATCACCCCGCCCAGGGTGGTGAACATCAGGGCGATCGCCCGCCGGAAGGTCTGGTCCGGGCTGATCGACCACAGCACCGAGGCGCCGACCACCCAGAGGATCAGGATCAGCAAGGGCTGGCGCAGAAAAGTCTTCAGCACCTCGCCGGGGCTCAGGGCCAGGAGCAGCACCGAGCAGCCATAGGCCGGGAAGAACATCGCCCGCACCAGGGCCGAGTCGGTCACCTCGCCCTTGTCGCCCTGCAGCGCCATCAGCCAGCACTGGGTGTAGATGATCACCATCACCACCGCGGCGGCGAAGGCCAGGGCGCCGACCGCGGTGATGCGCTGCGCAGCGGGCCGGCGCACGGGCGGACGCGGAGCTTCCCGCGCCCAGCTCATCCACGATGGCGAATCGACCATAGGCCGGAGGGTATCAGCCCTTGGTGCTTAACCCCCCGTCCCCAAGCGGAGGCCCGGATTCGTCATGACGAGGAGCGCTCGCCAGAGCGCATCTCGAACCACGCAGGGCCTCAGTGCACGTTCCTTTCCGCCCCCTGCCAGAAGGTGGCGCGGATGGCCTTCTTGTCGAACTTGCCCGCCGCCGTGCGGGGCACTTCGGGCCAGACGTGGACGGCCTTGGGGGCCTTCACGCCGCCCAGGCGGGACCTGCAGTGGGCGATGATCTGGTCCGGCGTCAGCGCTGACCCCTCGTTCAGGGCCACGATGGCGGTGACCGCCTCGCCCCATTTCTCGTCCGGGACGCCGACCACGGCGCATTCGCGCACCCCGTCCAGCTCCATCACCGCCGCCTCGACCTCGGCGGAGAAGACGTTGAAGCCGCCGGTGACGATCATGTCCTTCTTGCGGTCGACGATGTAGACGAAGCCCTGCTCGTCCTTGCGGCCCACGTCGCCGGTGTGGTGCCAGCCGAAGGCGCGGGCCTCCCTGGTCGCCTCGGGCAGCTCGAAATAGCCGTCGCCGACCAGCCCGCCCCGCACCACGATCTCGCCGACTTCGCCCGGCGGCAGCAGCCGGCCCTCGTCGTCCATGATCTCGACCCGCACCGGATAGCTCGGCCGGCCGCAGCTCATCAGCCGCTCCGGATGATCGCCCGCCGCCGCGGCGGCCACCACCTCGGGCGGCAGCCAGGTGACGATCATGTGGGCCTCGGTCTGGCCGTAGCTCTGGCACAGGCAGGGGCCGAACACCTCCACCGCCTGGCGGAACTTGTCGGGCGACACCGGCGAGCCGGCCAGGAGGAAGTACTTCAGGCTGGAGTAGTCGAACCGCCGCGCATCGGGATGCGCCAGCATGGTGTAGAGCGCGGTCGGCGGCAGGAACATGTGGGTCACGCGGTGCTGGCCGATGGCCCGCATCACCGTCTCCGCATCGAACCTCGGCAGCACCACCACCGTGGCGCCCATGGCGATGGCCGCCATGGCCACGGGGCCGGCGGCGTGGGTCAGGGGGGCGCTGGCCAGGCACACCGGGTCGCCGGCCGGCATCAGGGCCCCGATGGTCTCCATCAGCGTGCCCCAGCTGCGGTTGGGCACCCGGACTCCCTTGGCCGCGCCGGTGGTGCCGCCGGTGGCGATGATGGCCACAAGGTCGGACGGATTGCCGACCGGATCGCCGCCGTCGGGGAATTCGCCGTCCCCCCCGGTGGCCATGAAACCCTCCAGCGAGGGATGGGCCCCGTCGGGCCGGTCCAGACAGATCAGATGCTGCAGGCTCGGCACGCGGGCCTTCACCTCGGCCGCCTCGGCGGCGAAGCTGGAGTGGTAGAACAGCCAGCCGGCGCGGACGTAGTTCAGGTAGTCGATGTTGACGTCGAGCGCGTTGCGCGTGTTCACCGGCACCCACACCGCCCCCGCCCGCCACAGGCCCAGCAGCACCAGCAGCACCGAGGCGTGGTTGGGCGAGAAGATCGCCACCGGCGCCTCGGGCTCCAGACCCGCGCCGGCCATGGCCAGAGCCAGGCGGTGGCTCATCAGGCGCGCCTCGGCGTAGCTCCAGCGGGTCTCGCCGTCGACGATGACCGCGCGGTCCGGATGCCGGTCGGCGCTGCGGTCGAAGTAGTCGATGTTCCTCACGGGGGCCTCTCGGAGGGCGGCTTGGCCGCAGGCTTAGGCCGGCGACCGCGGCCGGCGCTAGGGGTCTGATTCAGGATTGCGCCGGTGGACCCGGGGCTGAGGTCCGCATCACGCAGCAGAAATCGTTGTGCAAACATCAAATTTCGCGGATCACCCGCTTGCGCGGCGGATTTCACGATGTGAAATTCGCTCATGACCGCCCCATCGGTGAAGTCGATCCGCGCGCTCGAGCGCGGCCTGGACGTGCTGCAGGCCCTGCAGACGGGCCCCGGCGCCGGCCTCAAGGACCTGCACGCCATCACCGGCCTGCCCAAGGCGACGCTCCTGCGGATCCTGCGCACCCTGGCCGAGCGCAACCTGGTCTGGCAGCGCATGGCGGACGGCGCCTATCTGACCTCCAGCCGCGCCGCCCGGCCGCCCAGCGACCATTCCAGCCGCCTGGTCGAGGTCGCCTCGCCGATCATGGCAGGGCTGTGCGAGCAGGTGAACTGGCCCTCGGTGCTGGCGGTCCGGCGCGGGGCCCAGATGGAGGTGATCGAGACCAACCGGCCGCGTTCGCACGTCTCCCACCTGCCCCTGGGCCCGGTGGGGGCCAAGATCAGCATGCTGCTGACCTCCACGGGCCGGGCCTATTTCAGCTTCTGCAGCCGCGAGGAGCGCGAGGAGATCCTGGCCCAGGTCCTGGCCGAGGCGACGCCCGAGGCGTCGCTGGCCCGCGACGCGGTCTGGGTGGCGCGGCTGGTGGCCCAGACCCAGGCCCAGGGCTACGGCATGCGCGATCCCTCCATCGCCGGCGACGGGGTGGGCCAGAGGCTGATGGCCGACGACGGGCGCAACTCCATCGCCGTGCCGATCATCGTCTCGGGCCAGGTGGTGGCCAGCCTGAACCTCACCTGGACGCGGCGGGCGACCAACGCCTCGCACATCGTCGGCGAGCACCTGGAGGCCCTGCGCGCGGCGGCGGCGGAGACGGCCCTGCGGCTCATGGCCCAGCCGGCCTGAGCGCCGTGGGGTCCGGCGCCGACCAGGCCCGCGGCCGCGCCGGCCATGGCCCGATGGACGTGGTCCGGGTGGCGGCCGGCAACTTCCTGGAAATGTACGACTTCATGGTGTTCGGCTACTACGCCGCCGCCATCGGCCGGGCCTTCTTCCCCACCGGCGACCCCTTCGCCACCCTGATGCTGTCGTTGATGACCTTCGGGGCCGGCTTCCTGATGCGGCCGATCGGGGCGGTGGTGCTGGGCGCCTATACCGACCGGCATGGCCGCCGCAAGGGCCTGATCCTCAGCCTGTCCTTGATGTCGGTGGGAATCCTGACCCTGGCCCTGACGCCCGGCTATCGGACCATCGGCCTGATGGCGCCGGTGCTGGTGGTGCTGGGGCGGCTGGTGCAGGGGTTCTCGGCCGGGGTCGAGCTCGGCAACGTCTCGGTCTACCTCGCCGAGATCGCGCCCGAGGGCCGCAAGGGCTTTTACGTCAGCTGGCAGTCGGCCAGCCAGCAGGTGGCGGTGGTGACCGCCGCCGGCATCGGCGCGCTGCTCGCGGTGTGGCTGACGCCCAGGCAGATGGGCGATTTCGGCTGGCGCATCCCGCTCCTGGTCGGCTGCGCCATCGCGCCCTTCATCTTCCTGCTCAGGCGCCAGCTGAAGGAGACCGGCGCGTTCCGGGCCGTGGCCGCCCCGCCCGGCTTCGGGCGCGTCTGGCGCGGCCTGGCCGCCCATTGGCGGGCGGTGCTGACGGGCATGGCCCTGGCCACCATGACCACCGTCTCCTTCTACATGATCACCGCCTACACCCCGACCTTCGGAGGTCTGCTCAAGCTGCCCATGGGGCAAAGCCTGGCGGTCACCGCCTGCGTCGGCGTCTCCAACCTGATCTGGCTGCCGGTGATGGGCGCCGTCTCCGACCGGCTGGGCAGGCGTCCGGTGCTGATCGCCTGCACCCTGGCGGCCCTGGCCACGGCCTATCCGGCCATGGCGTGGCTGGCCTCGGGTCCCAGCTTCGCGCGCATGCTGACGGTCGAGCTCTGGCTGTCGTTCGTCTACGCCAGCTACAACGGCGCCATGGTGGTCCTCCTGACCGAGATCATCCCGGCCGAGGTGCGCGCCTCGGGCTTCTCGCTGGCCTACAGCCTGGCCACCGCCATCTTCGGGGGCTTCACCCCGGCCATCGCCACCGGCCTGATCCACCTCACCGGCAACCACGCCATGCCCGGCGCCTGGCTCTCCGCCGCCGCGACCGCGGGCCTGATCGCGGCCCTGGTGGCCAAACCTAGCCCCGCCACCCCGGCCTGAGCGCCGCGGCCTCGGCCAGCACCGCCTCGATGCGCGCCACGATGGGGTCGCGGCCGAACTGCGCGAAGGCGCGCCGGCGGCCGGCCGCGCCCAGGCGGGTCCGGAGCGCCGGATCGGCGGCCAGGCGCCGCAGGCGCTCGCCCAGGGCGGCCGTGTCGCGGGCGGGGACCAGAAAACCGGTCCGGCCCTCGGCGACCATCTCGGGGATGCCGCCGGTCTGGACCGCCACCACCGGCAGGCCGGCGGCCATGGCTTCCAGGATGGCCACGGGCATCTCCTCGCGCTCGGAGGCCAGGGCGAAGACGTCGAAGGCGGCCAGGAGCTCGGGCACGTCGGTGCGCCGGCCGAGCAGCTCCACGCCCAGGCCCTGCCCCGCCGCGCGCGTGCGCGCCGCCTCGGCGGCGTCCAGCTCGGCGCCGGCGATGAACAGCCGCGCCCCGTCCTCCAGCAGCGGCCGGGCGGCGATGACCAGGTCGGAGGGCCGCTTGCCCGGCGTGATGTCGGCGACCGATCCGATGGCGAGCACGCCGGGCTCCAGGC
This sequence comes from Caulobacteraceae bacterium, assembly GCA_025450315.1. GTDB lineage: Bacteria > Pseudomonadota > Alphaproteobacteria > Caulobacterales > Caulobacteraceae > JANWHQ01. The sequence goes on along the minus strand of JANWHQ010000085.1, from coordinate 76,405 downwards.
CGAGGCTCCGGCGGGCTGCGGCCCGCCGCTCGGGCGTGACCTCCGGATAGGCGGTCGGGTCGATGAAGTTGGGGATCACCCGCATCCTGGAGGGCGCCACGCGGTTGACCTTCAGGTGATAGGCCGCGGTGGATCCGCTGGGGGCGATGACCCGGTCGTTGAACAGCCAGTGCGGCTGGAAGTGCCGTGCGTGGGCGGCGCCCACGGTCGGGACGCCCCAGAAGGTGCGAAGCAGGGCGCCGTGGAAATGGGCGCTGCTCATGTGGGTGTGGATCACCTCGATGCGGGCCTCGCGCAGCCTCCGGCCCAGGGCCCGCAAGGCGCCGGGGCTGCGCCGGAAGTCGATGGCCGCGGCGGTCGCGCCGGGCGGCAGGGGCGGCGGCGCCAGCTCGGGCCGGTGCAGCAGCAGCACCTGGTGACCGCGCAGGGCCAGGGCTTCGGACAGCGCCACTGCATGGCGGGCGGCGCCGTTCATCACCCGCGCCGAAACCAGCTCCGCCACCCGCATGGTCAGGACAGCAGCCGGGTCAGGGCCTCGCCGTCCATCCGGCCCGGCGTGATGCGGGGCAGGCGATAGGGATCGGTCCAGGGCCGCACCACCCCCGGCGTGGTGGCGCAGGCGGAACGGAAGCCCGCCTGGCGCGCCGCGGCGACGCTGGCCCGGCTGTAGTGGCCGAACGGATAGGCGAAGTGTGGGACCGGCTTGCCGGTCCAGGCCTCGCAGGCCCGGCGGCTTTCGGCGATCTCCGCCAGCTGGGCCTCGAAGGGCAGGGCGGGCAGGGAGGGATGGCGCACGGTGTGGGCGCCGATCTGGACGATGCTCCTGGACAGCTCGGCCACCTCCTCGGCGGTCATCAGCCGGTCCTCCGGATCCAGGCGCCGCGCCGTCCCGGCCCAGGCGCAGATGGCGTCGAGCTGGCGGTCGATCTCGGCCGGCTCCAGGTCGCGAAGCCGGCGGCGGACCTGGCGGCAGACGCGCTGGCGCCCGGAGCGGTCGTCCGGCAGCAGCCAGGCGACGGGCCTGCGCCCGATCACCAGGCGCAGCGGCTGGTGCGTGGCGGGCGCGGTCATCAGGATGCGCACCAGCTCGTCCCACCAGAACCCGCGGTCAGAGCCCACCAGGCCGGTGGCGACATAGACCGTGGCCGGACAATCGGCCTTCTCCAGGATCGGCCGGGCCGCCGAGAGCGCGTCGTGATAGCCGTCGTCGAAGGTGATCGCCGCCAGCGGCCTGTCCCCGGGCCGGCCGTGGTCCATCCAGGCCAGCACCTCGTCCAGCGTCGCGACGTGGCGCACGCGCTTCAAAGCCTCGATCTGCTCGGCGAAGCGGTCGGGCTCGACGGCGATGCCCCAGAGGTCGTCCGTCGACGGCGCCACGCGGTGGTACATCAGGATCACAGGCGAGCGGTCCCACAGGATCCGCTCCAGCGGCCCGATCACGGAGGCGAGGCGGCGCCCCATGCTAGGCCAGGCCCTCGCCGGACTTGTGCCCGTGCGGCCGCGGGGCCGGGGCCGCGGCCCGGACGGCGGGCGCGCCGGCGCCCAGGCGCTCCTTCAGGTGGTCGCCGACCCGCAGGGCGTTGGCCACGATGGTCAGGGTGGGGTTCACCGCCGCCGAGGTGACGAAGAAGCCGGAGTCGGTCAGGTAGAGGTTGTCGAGCTCGTGGGCCTTGCACCACGGGTCCAGCACCGAGCTTTGCGGATCGGCTCCGAATCGCACCGTGCCGGCCTGGTGCGCCGTGCCGTAGAGCGGCAGGAGCGAGTCCAGTTCGAAATGGTGCTGGCTGATCGGGTGGGCCCGGTCGACGAAGCCGTCCAGCGACTGGATCAGGGTCTTCACCAGCCGATCGTGGCCCTCGAGGTTGTTGTGCGTGTACTCCAGCACGATGCGTCCGTCCGTGGTCAGGCAGACTCGGTTGTCGGCCATCGGCAGATCCTCGGAGATCACCAGCAGGCTCAGCATCCGCTCGGCGGCCGCCTCGAACAGGCTGTCCGGCGCCACGGCCGGCGGCAGCCAGTCGGAGACCTGCCCCTCCAGCGTCTGGCCCGACATGTACTCCAGGAGCTGGATGTGCCCCATCGGCTTGTCGTAGCCGCCGCGCGGATCGCCCCAATAGAAGTCGTTGCAGGCCAGGGTCTTGGGAAACTCGATCTGCTGGCGCTCGGCGGTCAGCGAGACCACCGCCGTCAGGGTGTGGAACATGTAGTTGCGGCCGACCTGGCCCGAGCCGTTGGCCAGCCCGTCCGGATGCGCCGCATTGGCCGAGGCCAGCAGCACGGCGGCGGAGTTCACCGCCCCGGCGGCCAGCACCACGATGTCGCCGCTCCAGCGCTCCTCGCCGTTCGCGGTCTCGCAGACCACCTCGGTGACGGTCCTGCCCGAGGGATCGGTCTCCAGCCGCACCGCCTTGCGGCCGGTCAACAGGGTGACGTTGGGCGTCTCCAGCAGCGGCTCGATCGCCAGGCTGCGGGCGTCGGACTTGGCCTTCAGGAGGCAGGGATAGCCGCCGCAGGTCCTGCACTTGATGCAGGTGGAGGTCACCGGGTGAGCCTGGTCGAGCTTGATCCCCAGCGGCAGCGAGAAGGGCCGCCAGCCCTGGGTCTCCCAATGGCCCTTCAGCGCCGCGATGCCCGGATCGTGATGCACCGCGGCATAGGCGTAGGGCGGCTCGTCGCCGTTTTCGGTCGGGTCGTCCCCGCGGGCGCCGTGCACCTGCCAGAGGCGCTCGGCCTCGTCGTAATAGGGCGCCAGGTCCGCCAGAGTGATCGGCCAGGCCGGCGAGATCCCGCCGCCGTGCACCGTCTGCTCGAAGTCGCGGTTGCGCAGCTGCATCAGCGCCGCGCCGTAGAAGGAGGTGTTGCCGCCCACCCAGTAGTGGGTGTTGGGCGTGAACGGCCGGTTCTGTTTGTCGTACCAGCGCTCCTGGGTGCGGTAGCGGTGCTGGATGAAGACGGCCTTGGCGTCCCAGTTCTCGGCCTCGCGCGGCAGGTGCTCGCCGCGTTCCAGGATCAGGATCGACTTGCCGGTGGGCGCCAGCCGCTGGGCGAGGGTGGCCCCGCCCGCGCCCGAGCCGATGATCACCACGTCGAAGTGGGACGGCATGCCCTAGTCCTCCAGCCGATACTTGGCCGCCCCGCGCCGGATCAGGGAGGAAAGCAGCGAATCGGGCAAGGCCTGCATGAGGGCGGCGGCCAGCTTGTTGTGCCAGCCGGGCACGACCACCACCCGCCCGGCCTCGTTGGCGGCGATGGCGGCCTGGGCGACCTCCCCAGGGGTCTGCCAGAAGCGCCGCGGAGCCTGGTCCATCAGGTGCTGGGTCCCGCTGGCGGCGGCGAACTCGGTCTTGGTGAAGCCGGGGCAGACGGCGGTGACCTTGACGCCCTTGTCCCTGAGTTCGGCATCCAGCGACTGGCTGAACTTCACCGCGAAGCTCTTGGCCGCCGGATAGAGGCTGTAGCCGGCCGCGCCGGGCGCGAAGGCCGCCAGCGAGGCGACGTTGACGATCCGGCCCCAGCCGCGCTCGGCCATGCCGGGGATGACCCCATGGGCCAGGCCGCAGGCGCTGACCACCAGGGTCATCAGGAAGTCGCGCTGGCGCTCCCAGGGGGCGCCGGTGAAGGCCTGGGGCACGCCGAACCCGGCGTTGTTGACCAGCACATCGACGTGGCGGCCGGCCTTGGCCACCGCCTCCAGCACCGGGACATGGGCTTCCCAGACGGAAAGGTCGGCCGGGATCGCCAGGGTCTTGACCCCGTGCCGGGCCTCGAGCTCCGCGCCCAGCGCCTGCAGCCGCTCGGCCCGCCGCGCGACCAGGGCCAGGTCGAAGCCGCGCGCCGCGTAGGCCCGCGCGAACGCCCCGCCGATGCCGGCCGACGCCCCGGTGACCAGGGCCAGGCGTGCGCGCCCGGCCGCAATGGCGGAAGATCCCCCCAAGCTGTCCCCCCGCTCCAAGCGGGCTAGATTGCGCCAGTTCGCGGGCGCGGAGAACGAGAATGTGCGTGTTGGCGTTCGCCTGGAGGTCGCACCCGGACTGGCCCCTGGTGCTGGCCGGCAACCGTGACGAGCTGCACGCCCGTCCGGCCGCCGCGCTCGCCCGCTGGGACGACGCGCCCGCGGTGCTGGGCGGGCGCGACCTGGAGGGCGGCGGGACCTGGCTCGGGGTGTCGGAAGCAGGCCGGCTGGCGGTGGTGACCAATCTGCGGGGCTTCGGCCCGCCGCGGCCGGAGACGCCGTCGCGAGGCCGGCTGGCGCGCGACATCCTGACCGGCGAGGGACCCTACGCCCGCTTCGCCGCCCAGGACCTGGACGCCTTCAATCCGATGAACCTGATCGTGGTGTCTGACGGCGAGCCGCGGTTCTGCGCCAACCGGCCCGCCTCGAGCATCCGGACGCTGGCGGCCGGGATCTATGGCCTCTCCAACGGCGACCTCGACGCGCCTTGGCCCAAGACCCGTCGGCTGAAGGGGGCGCTGGCCGCCTGGCTGGAAGGGTCCGATCACGAGCCCGGGCTGTTGCTGGCGGCGCTGGCCGACGAGACCCGGCCGCCGGACGCCGAGCTGCCCTCCACCGGCCTCGACCTGGAGCGCGAGCGGCTGGTCTCGCCCATCTTCATCCGGGCCGAACGCTACGGCACGCGGTGCTCGAGCGTGGTGTGCGTCGACTGCGACGGCCGCGGCGAGATCCTGGAGCGCCGCTTCGGGCCGGGCGGCGCGGCGCTTGGCGAGACCAGCCTGCAATTCAGCTGGCCGCATCGGTGGTAGAGTGGGAACCGCCGGCCGGTCCGGCGCTTGGATGGGAGAACGGCGGCGACCTTGACGCCGCCATGATCGGAGACTCCGCCATGAACAGATCGATCTGGGCGGGCGCCGCCCTTCTGGCGCTGATGGCTCTGGCCGGAACGGCCCAGGCCCAGGCCCAGGACCAGGACCACGGCAAGACCGGCGGCCAGGCGTGCTTCTATGCGCGCGACATTTCCAGCTGGGCGCCGGTCGACCGATCGACCGTCAACATCCGCGTGCACGCCAACGACGTCTACCAGCTCAAGCTTCTGGGCGACTGCCCGAACATCGACTGGGTCGAGGGCATCGGCCTTCAGCACCGGGGCAGCCCGTGGATCTGCAGCGGCCTGGACGCCGAGATCCTGGCGCCCCAGCCGGGCGGCGGCGTCCCGATCAGGTGTCCGGTGACCACCATCCGCAAGCTCAGCAAGCAAGAGGCCGCGGCCCTGCCGCCCAAGCAGCACCCTTGAACGCCGACGCTTGAGCTTGAAGGGTCCAGCCGTCTATCAGCGGCGGCATGAAGCATCTTCTGGCCAGGCTCGGCGGCGGTTCGGCGCGCGCATCCGAAGCGGCGACCCAGCGCAGGCTGCAGGATCAGGCCAAGCAGATCGCCTGGCTCGAGCGGCTGGTCACCGAACTTCTGATCGAGCAGCGCGGCTTCTGCATCCTGCCGCCGCCGGAGCTGCGCCTGCATGTCGGCGCCCGCGACAGCGCCGCCAACTTCTGGAACCAGGGGCGCAATTCCTCGGCCCGGGTGATCGAGGTGTTCGGCGAGACCCCGCCCGGGCGGGTGCTGGACTGGGGTTGCGGGTCGGGGCGCACGCTGTACTGGCTCTACGGCCGTCCGGCCTGGCGGGACGCCTATCGCGGCTGCGACGTCGACGCCCAGGCGATCCGCTGGCTGAACAAGAAGCATGGCATCCAGGCCGTGGCCGTCTGCCAGCCCGATCCGCCCTTGCCCTATGCCGACGGTGCGTTCGCCGGGGTGTTCTCCTTCAGCGTCCTGACCCACATCCCGCCCGAGCGGCACCGGGCCTGGTACCAGGAGCTGCACCGGGTGCTGGCGCCCGGCGGCCGGGCCTATGTGACCCTCAACGGCGACAGCCGGGCGGCCGACGCCCTAGCCTTCACGCCCGAGGAACAGGCTCTGTTCGCCCGCCAGGGTTGGCTCTGGGCCGACCGCGAGGGCCACTACAAGGGCGCCGCCGTCGCCGGCCGCCGTTTCACCGAAGCGGCGCTGGAGGGCCTGTTCGAGATCGAGCGCTACGGCGAGGCCGGTTACCACCAGCAGGACGACATGGTGCTGCGCCGGATCTGAGCGGAGGCCGTGCGTCCTTCGAGACGCGGCCTGGCGCGGCCTCCTCAAGGATGACGAACTCCGAGCCCGTCATGGTGAGGAGCGGCCGCCAGGCCGCGTCTCGAACCACGCAACTCGATGAACGGCGGCTGTACCGGCCGCTCAGCCTGGGTGCACCGGGCGGGGCCTAGACCGATCCTCGGCAATGACGCCAGTTCGTCAGTTACGAGGACCTACCATGAAGTCTCTCATCCTTGGGCTCGCCGCCGCCGCGACCCTGGCCACCGCGCTTCCGGCCGCGGCCCAGAGCGTCGACCAGCGCGAGCACAACCAGGCCGTCCGCATCCACGAGGGCGTGCGCTCCGGCGCGCTGACCCCCGGCGAAGCGGCTCGCCTGCACGCCCGCGAAGTCCGCCTGCACCGCGTCGAGGCGCGGGCCCGCTACCGCCACGGCGGCGTCCTGACCCCCCATGCGCGCCGCGTCATGGCCCGCATGGAGCACCGCGACAGCCGCGCGATCTACCGGCTGAAGCACAACGGCCGGGTCGGCTGAACTGACGCGGCCCGGGCTCCTGCCCGGGCCGCTCCCTCTTCGGCGCGTTTCGGCGCTGAAACCTGATCGCGGCGTCTTGCCGCTTTACTCCAACGGCTCGGCTTGCCACTAAACGCGCGGGGGATGCGGGGTGGTATGCGAAAGCACATCTGGGGGCTCCTTCTCGTCCCGATGATCGGGCTGGGCGCCGGCTGCGCCAAGAAGACTCCACCGCCCGCACCGCCGAACGTCGTCGCCGCCAAGCCTCTGCAGCGCCAGGTCAGCGACTGGGACGACTACGTCGGGCGCTTCGAGGCCACCAACACCGTCGACATCCGGCCGCGCGTGTCGGGCTATGTGCAGAAGGTCGCCTTCAGGGACGGCCAGATCGTCCATCGCGGCCAGGTCCTGTTCCATATCGACCCCCGGCCCTATCAGGCGGCGCTGCAGCAGGCCCAGGCCCAGGAGGCCCGCGCCACCGCCACCCTGCAGGACGCCAAGGTCGAGCTGAACCGCTCCCGCGCCCTGCTCGCCGCTAAGGCCACCAGCCAGCAGGACGTCGACACCCGCCAGGCCGCCGAGCAGCAGGCCGAGGCCGACCTGCAGGCCGCCAGGGCCGCCGTGGCCACCGCCCAGCTGAACCTCGGCTTCACCCGCGTCGTCGCGCCCATCGACGGGCGGGTCTCCGACAGCCGCGCCCAGCCCGGCAACCTGGTGACCCAGGACTCCACGGTGATGACCGACGTGGTGGCGCTGGACCCGATCCGCTTCGCCTTCCAGGCCCCCGAGGACCTGCTGCTCAAGTACCAGCGCGCCAAGGGCGGCGGCGGCGCCAGCGGGACGCCGGTGCAGATCCGCCTGCAGGACGAGACCAGCTACCGGTGGGACGGCAAGATCGCCTTCGTCGACAACGCCATCGACACCGGATCGGGCACCATCCGGGCCTACGCCCTGGCGCCCAACCCCGCCCTGTTCCTCAAGCCCGGCATGTTCGGCCACATGCGGCTGCTCACGTCCCGGCCCCACGCGGCGCTGCTCGTCCCCGACCAGGCGGTGGTCACCGACATGACCCGCCAGCTGGTCTATGTGGTGGGCCCCGGCGGCGTGATCGGCCAGCGGCCCGTGCAGCTGGGGCCGCTGATCGACGGCCTGCGCGTCATCCGCTCGGGCCTGCAGCCCACCGACTGGGTGGTGATCTCCGGCATCCAGCGCGCCAAGCCGGGCCAGAAGGTGACCGCCGCCGCCGGCCGGGTCGAGCCCCAGCCGGGCGCCGCCGCCCAGCCCGACCTCGGGCCTCCTCCCGGATCGGCGACCTTCGCCCAATGAAGCTGTCGCACTTCTTCATCGACCGGCCGGTGTTCGCGGCCGTGATCGCCATCCTCATCACGCTTCTGGGGGTGATCGCCTATCCGACCCTGCCGGTGGCGCAGTATCCCGAGATCGCCCCGCCGACGGTGACGGTGAACGCCACCTACGCAGGCGCCTCGGCCGAGACGGTCGCCGAGACCGTGGCCACGCCCATCGAGCTGCAGATCAACGGCGTGGAGGACATGCTCTACATGTCCTCGCAGTCGACCGGCGACGGTCACATGACCATCACCGTCACCTTCAAGCTGGGCACCGACCTGGATAAGGCCCAGGTGCTGGTCCAGAACCGGGTCGCCATCGCCCTGCCGCAGCTTCCCCTGCAGGTGCAGCAGACCGGCGTGGTGGTGCTGAAGAGCTCGCCCGACGTCCTGATGGCGGTGCACCTCTATTCGCCGGACCGCTCGCTGACTCCGCAGTACATCGCCAACTACGCAACGCTGCAGGTGCACGACGCGATCCTGCGCCTGCCCGGCGTCGGCGACATCGCCACCCGCGGCGCGCGCGACTATTCGATGCGGATCTGGATCAACCCGGACAAGGCGGCCGCCCGCAGCCTGACCGTCGAGGACATCCTGGCCGCCCTGCGCAGCCACAACGTCCAGATCGCCGCCGGCTCCATCAACCAGCCCCCGTTCGGCGCGGGCGGCGGCGCCTATCAGCTGAACGTCCAGGCCCAGGGGCTGCTGAACAAACCCGAGGACTTCGCAAACATCATCCTGAAGAGCGACCAGGGCCGCATCACCCGCGTATCGGACGTCGCCCGGGTGGAGCTCGGCGCCCACGACTACACCACCTCGGCCTATCTGAACTCCGATCCGGCCGTCGCCCTGATCATCTTCCAGCAGCCGGGCGCCAACGCCCTCGACACCGCCAACGGCATCAAGGCCGAAATGAAGAAGCTGTCCGCCAGCTTCCCGCCGGGCCTGGCCTTCCGGATCATCTTCAACCCCACCGACTACATCCGGGACTCCATCCAGGAGGTGCAGAAGACCCTGCTCGAGGCGCTGGTGCTGGTGGTGATCGTGGTGATCGTCTTCCTGCAGACCTGGCGCGCGGCGGTGATCCCCATCCTGGCCATCCCGGTGTCGCTGATCGGCACGCTGGCCGTGATGCGGGCGACGGGGTTCTCGGTGAACACCCTGACCCTGTTCGCCCTGGTGCTGGCCATCGGCATCGTGGTCGACGACGCCATCGTGGTGGTCGAGAACATCGAGCGGCACCTGCGCAACGGCGTGCCCCCGCGCGAGGCCGCGCACGTCACCATGGACGAGGTGGGCGGGGCGCTCATCGCCATCTGCCTGGTGCTGGTGGGGGTGTTCGTGCCCGCCGCCCTGGTCAGCGGCATCTCGGGCCAGTTCTTCAAGCAGTTCGCCCTGACCATCACCAGCGCGACGGTGATCTCGCTGATCGTGTCCCTGACCCTGTCGCCGGCGATGGCGGCGCTGGTCCTCAGGCCTCATGGCCACCACGCGCCCCGCCACGGCTGGCGCGGCTGGATCGCGGGGGCGGCGGACCGCTTCAACGCAGGGTTCGACAAGCTGAGCGGGGGCTATTCCCGCCTGGTGCGCCGGCTGGTGCGCGTGGTGGCGATCATGCTGGTGGTCTACGCGGGCCTGCTGGTCCTGACCGGCTGGCGCATCTCCGACACCCGCACCGGCTTCATCCCGCTGCAGGACCAGGGCTATGTGCTGGCCTCGATCATCCTGCCGCCAGGGACCTCCCTGGCCAAGACCGACGAGGTGACGCTCCGGGCGCTGAAGCTTGCGGAAGCCACGCCGGGCGTCCTGGCCGCCGGGGCCAACACCGGGGTGGACACCACCAGCAACACCACCGCCTCCAACGCCTCGCAGATGTATGTGGTGCTCGCGCCCTATGCCGACCGCGAGAAGCACCATCAGTCGATGCAGGCGGTCGGCGAGGCCCTGACCAGGCGCTTCGCCACCATCACCGACGCCGACATCCGGGTGATCACGCCGCCGCCGGTGCGCGGCATCGGCACGGCCGGCGGCTTCAAGATGATCGTCGAGGACAAGACCGGCCGCGGCTACCGGGCGCTGGAGCAGGCCGCCAACAACCTGGCCCGCGTCGCCGCCCAGGATCCTTCGATCGCCCGCCCGTTCGTCACCTTCAACACCCGCACGCCCCGCCTCTACGCCGACATCGACCGCGACAAGGCCGAGCTGTTCGGGGTGCCGGATTCGGCGGTGTTCGACACCCTTCAGACCTACCTGGGCTCCAGCTTCGTCAACCTGTTCAATCTCTATGGCCACACCTACCAGGTGATCGCCCAGGCCGACTGGCCGTTCCGCGACAACGAGGCGGCGATCCCGCAACTGCAGACCCGCTCGGCCAGCGGGCAGATGGCGCCCCTGGGCTCGTTCGTGACCCTCAGGCGCACAACCGGGCCCTACCGCGTGCTGCGCTACGACCTCTATCCCGCCGCGGAGGTTCAGGGCGATACGACGGCCGGCCACTCTTCGGGCCAATCGATCAAGGCCATGGTCGCCGCCGCCCAGAAGGCCCTGCCGGCCGGCTTCGGCTACGAGTGGACCGAGCTGGCGTTCCAGGAACAGGCCGCGGGCGGCTCGGGCTATCTGGTGTTCGTGCTGGCGGTGGTGTTCGCCTTCCTGCTGCTGGCGGCGCTCTACGAGAGCGTGACCCTGCCCTTTGCGGTGATCCTGATCGTGCCCATGTGCCTTTTGGCCGCCATCACCGGCGTCAACATCCGAGGGCTGGACAACAACATCCTGACCCAGGTCGGGCTGGTGGTGCTGATCGGCCTGGCGGCCAAGAACGCCATCCTGATCGTCGAGTTCGCGAGGCAGGCGGAGCTGGAGCACGGCATGAGCCGCGAGGACGCGGCCGCCAGCGCGGCCCTGACCCGCCTTCGCCCGATCCTGATGACCTCGTTCGCCTTCATCCTCGGCGTCTCGCCCCTGGCATTCGGGACGGGCGCGGGGGCCGAGATGCGCCATGCCCTGGGGGTGGCGGTGTTCTTCGGCATGCTGGGGGTGACGGCCTTCGGCCTGATCTTCACGCCGGTGTTCTACATGTTCTTCCGCAAGGTCTCCGACCGGCTGCCCAAGCCGCCGCGTCCCAAGCCGCCGATGCCGACCACCTCTTCGCCGCCCGAGCCCGAGCCCGAGCCGGAGCACGAGGCATGAGCCCGCGCCGCGCCCTCTGTTCGGCCGCCCTGGCGGGCCTGCTGGCCGGCTGCGCGGTCGGGCCCCGCTATGTGCAGCCTTCGACGCCGCCGGCGGGAACCGGACCCTTCGTGTCGGCCGACAGCCGCGCCTTCGCCCCCTCGCCGCCGCCGCCGGACTGGTGGCGCCTCTACGACGATCCGGTGCTGGACGCCCTGGTCCGGAAGGCCCTGACCAACAACGCCGACCTCAGGGCCGCGGCCGCCAACCTGGCCAAGGCCCGCGGCGCCCTGGAGCAGGCGCGGGCGGGGCTGTTCCCCTCCACCGACCTCCAGGCCGGCGCCACCTACGGCAAGAGCTCGACCGGGAACCTCGTCTCCCAGTTGACCGGAAGGCCCGCCGCCACGGGATGGCTGTTCGACGACCAGTTCGACGTCTCCTACGAGGTCGACCTGTTCGGCCGCGTCCGGCGCACCATCGAGGCCTCCCGCGCCGACGCCGAAGCCGTCGCCGCCGCCCAGGACCTGGTCCGCGTCACCGTCGCCGCCGAGACCACCCGCGCCTATGCCAACGCCTGCGCCTACGCCCAGAGCCTGGGGGTGGCCGATCGCTCGGTCGAGCTGGCCCAGCAGCTCCACGACCTCGTCGTCCGCCAGCGCGATCTGGGGGCCCGGTCCGACCTCGACGTGGCCACCGCCGGCGCGGTGCTGAGCCAGGCGCGCGCCGCCGTCCCAGGCCTGGAGGGGCAGCGGCGCACGGCCCTCTACGAGCTGGCGGTGCTGACCGGCGATCCGCCGGAGACGATCTCGGCCGAGGCGGCGGCCTGCAAGGCCCCGCCGCACCTCGGCCAGCTGCTGCCCAGCGGCGACGGCGCCGGCTTGCTCAGGCGCCGGCCGGACGTGCGCGAGGCCGAGCGGACCCTGGCCGCCGACGTCGCCCGCATCGGCGTGGCCGAGGCGGACTTCTTCCCCAGCGTCCACCTGAACGGCGGCGTCGCCCAGGCGGGCTCCAACGGCGCCCAGCTGACCTCGTCCCAGGGCTTCTCCTGGGGGAGCGGGCCCCTGATCACCTGGAGCTTCCCCAACGTCCTGGTCGCCAAGGCCGAGGTGCGCCAGGCCCGGGCCCAGGCCTCCGGCGACATCGCGCGCTTCCAGTCGCAGGTGCTGACCGCGCTGAAGGAGGTCGAGGAGGCGCTGACCGCCTACGCCGCCGAGCTGCGCCGCAACGCCGCCCTCGCCGACGCCCGGACCCAGGCCCGGCGGGCCTACGACCTGGCCCAGGTCCAGCTGCAGAACGGCGCCATCGGATTTCCCGACCTGCTGCAGGACGAGAAGTCGCTGCTGCAGACCCAGAGCGACCTGGCCGCCTCCGACCAGCTGCTGGTGTCCGACCAGGTGACGGTGTTCAAGACCCTCGGCGGCGGCTGGGAGACCGCCCCGCCGGTGACCCCGCCCAAGGCGCCCTGAGCCGCTTCAGCCCGGCCTGATCCAGAGCTCGGCGACCCCATCGGGGCTCACCCTCCGGCGGTAGCCGCGCGCGCGGGCATAGGCGCGGAAGTCGTCGTCGATGTTGCGCCGCGCCGGGCCCGCGGGGGTCTCGTAGCCGGTGACGATGGCGCCGGGCGGGGACGCGTCCAGATCGCGGGCCAGGGTGCGGGGGCTGGTCAGGTGCAGCCGCCCGAGCTGGCCGTCGTCCAGCATGTCGCCGCTGCGATAGGCGAAGGCCCCCGACGAGAAGCGGCGGTCGAGCCGGGCGCCGGAGTCCAGCACCGCCTGGGGCGACGCGGTCGCGACGTCGCCGGAGACATGGGCCGCGGCCAGGGTGCGTCCGATCCAATGGGCGTCCCGGGTGAGGGCGAGGGCCGGGGGCGCGCGTCCCTCCGCGGCGCCCAGGGCCGCCTGGCCCAGAACATAGCCGACGCGCCCGACCCCGACGATCAGGCCGGCCAGGGTGAGGGCCAACAGCCAGCGCCGCCGTCCGCCGGCCAGCGGATCCTGCACGCCCCACAGCGCCGCGAGCGGGACCAGCATCGGGGCGAAGTACTGCCGTTGCATCGGGCTCGGGGCGAGGGCGGCGATCAGCCCGGCGACCGCCACCGTCTGCAGCAGACGCACCGCCGGCGCCGCGCCGGACCTTGCGCCGCGCGCGAACCCGGCTGCGGCCACCCCCGCCAGCATCGGGAGGGCGGGACCCACGGCGAGATGGAAGATCCCCTCCGCCAGCCGCATCGGCAGCGCCAGCCGGTGGCCGAGGCCGATCGCCCGGTACCAGTAGGGCGCGGCGGAATGGGCGAAGGTCAGGACGCCCCAGATGAAGTTGCCGGGCGCGCCCGGCAAGGCCGCGGCGGCGGGGACCAGGCCGGCCAGGCCGCCCAGGCCGAAGCCGATGACGTCCAAGCTCCCGGCGCGGTGCCTCCGGGCGCTCCAGAGCAGGAACAGCCCCATCCCGGCGGCGGGCAGGGCGTAGGAGATCTTGGCGCTGGCGGCGGCGCCCAGGAAGAGGCCGGCCAGGGTCCAGAAGGGCCAGGCGGCGCGCCGACGCTCCAGCGCCACGACGCCGGCCAGCAGGGCCGCGGCTTCCAGCAGCGCGGGCAGGGCGTCGTTGCGGGCGACGACGCTGGCGAACTCGAAGGGATAGGCGGCCAGCAGCAGGCCGCAGGCGACCAGGGCCCGCCCGCGGGGCGTCCCCAGCCGGCGCTGGACGGCGAAGATCAGCGCGAGTTCGCCCAGCGCCATGGCGGCGTTGGCCAGCCGGAGCGCCGGCAAGGCCCAGCCGCGCGCCAGGGCGGCCAGGGGCCGGGTGAGATAGAGCTGCAGCGGCGTCTGCAGATAGGTGAAGTCGGCGAAGGGCCTCAGGTGCGGGGCCACCGCCAAGGGGCCGACGTACTGGCCCTCGTCATGGTCGATGGGCAGGCAGAGCGCCAGGGCGCCCAGGATCGCGGCGGCGGCCAGGAGGGCGAGGGCGGGGCGGGCGGCGCGCCCGGCGGTGACGGTCATAGCTCTGGCCTGCGCTCGCACACCCCGCGGCAGACCTAAGCCAAGCTCCGGATCGAAACAATCTCGCCATCCCGGCGCCTCATCCGGTGGCTATCGACGCGGCGTTAACGCAATCTGGGGCCTATGCAGAGGCGGATGAACGCACCCGCTCTTCAGATCGCCGCCAAGCTCGCGCCCTGGGCGGACCAGGGCCAAGCGCGCGTGGCCGTGCTGGTCCCCTGCCTCAACGAGGCCAGCACCATCGCCCAGGTGGTGGCCGATTTCCGCGCGGCCCTGCCGGGCGCGAAGATTTACGTCTTCGACAACGGCTCGAGCGACGAGACCGCCGCCGTGGCCGCGGAGGCGGGCGCGGTGGTCCGCCGCGAGGCCCGGCCCGGCAAGGGCCATGTGGTGCGCCGCATGTTCGCCGACGTCGACGCCGATGTGTTCGTGCTGGTCGACGGGGACGCCACCTACGAGGCCGCCGCCGCCCCGGCGATGGTGCAGATGATGCTGCGGGACAAGCTGGACATGGTCGTCGGCTGCCGCGAGGGCGAGGCCGAGGCGGCCTACCGCACCGGCCACCGGCTGGGCAACGTGGTGCTGACCGGCTTTCTGGCGCGGGTTTTCGGCCGCGGCTTCTCGGACCTGCTGTCGGGCTACCGGGTGCTGTCGCGGCGGTTCGTGAAGACCTTCCCCTGCCTGTCCTCCGGATTCGAGATCGAGACCGAGATGGCGGTGCACGCCCTGACGCTGGGCCTGCCCTTCGGCGAGGTGCGCACCCGTTACGGCGTCCGGCCCGAGGGCTCGACCTCCAAGCTGCGCACCTACAGCGACGGCTGGCGGATCCTGGGCACCATGATCAACCTGCTGCGCCAGGAGAAGCCGGCCCAGTTCTTCGGCGGCGCCGGCGCGATCCTGGCCCTGGCCTCGATGATCCTGGCCCTGCCGCTGGCGCGGACCTACTTCCAGACGGGGCTGGTGCCGCGCTTCCCCACCGCGATACTGTGCACCGGACTCATGATCATCGCTCTGCTCACCTTCTGCTGCGGCCTGATCCTCGATTCGGTCGCGCGCTCGCGCATGGAAGCCCGCCGGCTCGCCTATCTGCGCTGGGACGCGCCGGGGACCTGACCGGGTGCGCCGTTCGACCCTTGGCTGGATCGCTCTGGGCGCGGCCGTGCTGCTGGTGGCCGGCTGCGCCACCATGGTCAACGTCATCAGCCAGAACGCCCTCAGCACCGGGCCCAACGGGCCCGAGACCCCGGCCAGCGACGGCGTGCCCTTCGAGCGGGTGTCGATCCCCAGCCATTCGCGGCGGCTGGACGGCTACCTCGTGCGCGCCCCGGCCGACTGCAAGAACCCGCCGGCGATCCTGATCTATCACGGCTTCGACGAGACCATCTCGCGCTGGGTCGACGCCCAGGCCCTGCTCTGGCGCCACTGCGTCTCCTCGCTGGTGTTCGATCCCTCCGGCGAAGGCGACAGCACCAAGCCGGCCAGCCTGATCCACCTGGCCGAAGACGCGCCCGCCGCCTGGAGCTTCGCCCACGCCCATTTCCCGACGCCGACCCGGCTGTTCGTCATGGGCCATTCCATGGGCGACGCGGTGATGCTGGCCGCCGAGCCGCACCTGCGGCCTCAGCCGGCCGGGGTGATCGTGGCGGATTCCTTCGCGTCCCTGAAGAGTTTCTGGGCCTTCCACGGGACCAGTCCCCTGGTCCTGGCCGCCATGCCCGACTGGTGGAACAACACGCGCGCCATCGCCAAGGTGCACGTCCCGGTCCTGGTGGCGCAGTCCGACGCCGACACCATGACGCCGTTCGGGCAAGGCCAGCAGGTCTACGAGGCCGCCAACCCGCCCAAGCGTCTGGCCGTGCTGCACGGGTTCCGCCACAACGCCGTGCGATTCCGCACCAACGAGACCTGGTGGGCTCCGGTGCTCGACTTCGTGGGCAGCCCCGGCGTGAGCCTGCAGCCCCTGACGCCGATTCCGGCGGCCAGCCCGGGTCCGGCGGTCACCGGCGGCCTGGCCGACGAGACCGCGCGCGAGGACGCCGTGCGAGCCGCGGCCGCCACCCTGGCGCCGTCGTCCGCCCCGGACCAGATCGCCGCGACCCAGGCCCCGCCGGATCCCCTGACGGCCGCTCCGACGCCGCCCGCGCAGCCGTGAGCATTTTCTTCGCCGATCAGGCGTGGCGCGCCCGCCCGCTTTCCTGGTAAGCGTCCACCCCGGCTCGAAGGCCGAGCCATGGGGACCTGAGGGCTGGGGCGGCCAGGCGGACCTGCGACGAGCGGAATGAACGAACATATCGATGTACGCGGCGGTTCCGGGAAACTGTACCGGTTCAGATTGGCGCCTCAGGGCAAACCCGCCTCGGCGATGAGCGGGGCCTATGTCTATGTCCGCGACGACGGCGGGCGGGGCGAGGTGTTGTTCGTGGGCGACGCCGACAACCTGATGAACGACGCGCGCTCGCGTTGGGACGAGGCGGTGGGCAAGCACAGGGCCACTCACCTCTACGTCCGGCTCAACATCTCGGCGGCCACCCGCAAGGCCGAGCTCGACGACATCCTCGACGACGCTCATCCGGTGATGAACGAGTAACCTTACCGGCCGTATTCAGAGCTAGGCTGGCGACAGGGCTCGAATCAGGCGCGTCCGGACATGTTCTTGCGACAGGATTCCTCGGCGGCGCAGCTGCGCCGCTTCGTCGGCGACCGGCGTTCGCTGAAGCGCGGCGGCCAGGAGTGGCTGATCGCCGAGGCGGCGCGCCGCCTGCTGCTGCCGCCGCTGCAGGACATTCTCCCCGACCTCGAGGAAGAGCCGCTGAGCCTTCGCCTCACCTACGCCACCGCCTGCGTCATCATCGCCGGGCTTCTGGTGCAGCGCTTTCCCGGCGCGGCCTGGTCCGAGATCGTCTCGGACGCCATCCAGGCGCTGGGCGTCCGGGCGGGCCTGGACGAAAGCGAGCTGACCAGGGGCGCTTCCAACATGATCGCCGAGCTGGTCCTGGCCGAGCCGGCCGCCTACAAGGACGTCTGCCGCCAGTTCGACGCGGCGGTGGAATACGCCGTGTTCCGCGCCCAGGAGGCCCAGGGCGAGGTGATGCTTCGCCTGGGGCTCGAGCGGCTGGAGGGGCTGGTCCACAAGCTGATGGCTGCCGCCGACACCGCCGACGGGGCCGCCGACGTCATCCGCACCCACGGCCTGCTACGCGTCGTGCGCCGGCGCAACAGCATCGCGGCCTGAGCCGGCCTCAGCGGCTCAGCCGTTCTTTCCGACATAGCGGGCTTCGTCGCGGGTGCGTCCCGCCGCCCGGGGCGGGCGGCCGCGCAGGGCCCGATCAGGCGCCCGCCAGAGCCAGTAGACCGGGATCAGGTAGACGGCCACGCACGGCGCCATCGCCGCGAAGTCGCCCCACCACGGCAGGTCGGCCCCGGTCTGGATCAGGATCCAGGAGACGATCGCCAGCACCGGCAGGACGAGCATCGCCGACACCCAGCTCGTCACGCGGATCCGGCGGCTGTAGGCCGCGACGAAGCGGTCGCGCTCGTCCGCGCTCACGCCGATCCCGGGGGCTCGCAGATGGGTGCGGAACAGGTAGCCGTCGCCGTCCGGCTCGAACCGGTTCGCGAAGGCTTCTCTCTGCCGGGATACCTCGTCGCCCACGCCTGCAGCCTAGCCGAGGCGTCGGCGGCGGCTCAACCTCCAGCCTGCTGGAACTGGCGCGGCACCGCTTCGCAGCCGGCGATCTCCCGCCGACATCGGGGACCGACCCCGCCGACCCTCGGGATTGATCGTGCTCAAGGCGCGCGATCCGCCGATGAGCCATGTTTGACGCTGTTGGGCCAGGGATTTGTGTTCGCCGGCGCGGCCCGCGACGGCATCCAACCGGAGAGCCGTCGATGCATGAGCTGATCAACCGAAGGTCCGGTCGACTGACCAGACGAGGACTTCTGGCGCTCGGAGGGTTCGCGGCGGGGGGCGCCGCATGGCTGTCGGTGAGCGCAGGGCCCACGACGGCCGCCGCGGCCAGCAAGGAAAGTCAGAAACTGGCCCGCTACCAGCCCGGTCCCAACGGCAAGTTGCGATGCGACAACTGCCTGCAGTGGCGGCCGCCGTCCTCCTGCGTCCTGGTCGAAGGCGACATCAGCCCGTCGGGTTGGTGCCTGCTCTACGCCCCCAAGCGCTGAGCGGACCGGAGGTCGAGATGCGTCGATTGTTCTCCGCGCTGGCGCCCATAGGGGCGCTGGCGGTGGCCATGGCCCTCGCGGGCGCCGCGCCGGCCTGGGCTGTCCCGGCTTTCGCCGACCAGACCGGGGCGCCCTGCCAAGCCTGCCATGTCGGCGGGTTCGGACCCCAACTGACCGAATTCGGCCGGGACTTCAAACTCAAGGGCTATACGCTCCGCGCCAAGAGCTTCGATATCCCCTTTTCGGCGATGGCCGTGGCGTCCTACGTCAAGACGACGGCCGCGCAGAATCCGCCGCCCGCGCCCGGCTTCTCCGGCAATAACAATGTCGCGCTCGACCAGTTCAGCCTGTTCTTCGCCAGCGGTTTCGGCAGCCATCTGGGAGCCTTCATCCAGACCACCTACGACGGCATCGCCAAGGCATGGACCTGGGACAATCTCGACGTCCGGGCCACCACCACCGCCAAGGTGGGCAAGACCGACCTCGTGCTGGGCGTCAGCCTGAACAACTCGCCGACGGTCCAGGACGCCTGGAACACCCTTCCGGCCTGGGGTTATCCCTACACGAGCTCCGCCCTGGCGCCGTCGCCCTCGGCTTCGCCCCTGCTCAACGGGGCCCTGGCGCAGACCAGCCTGGGCCTGACCGGATATGTCTGGGCGAACGACGAGGTCTACCTCGAGGTCGGCGGCTATTGGTCACCGGGCGCGCGGCTGCTCACCCCTCTGGGCGCCGATCCGACCTCTCCCGGTTCGATCCGGGGCGTGGCCCCCTACGGCCGCGTCGCGCTCCAGCGGGACGTGGGGCAGGGCGCCATCGAGGTCGGCGCATTCGGGATGCAGACGGACATCAACCCCGGCCTGGACCAGAGCACCGGCTTTGCCGACCGCTACGCCGATCTCGGCCTGGACGCGTCCTACCTGCTGTCGATGCGCGACGGCGACTCGGTGTCGGTCAACGCGCGCTATCTGCACGAACACGAGGACCTGAAGGCGACCTGCGTGCTGGCGGGCGCCGCGCCCGGTTGTGCGGACACCCACCTGTCCGACCTCAGGGCCGACGCCTCCTACTATTGGCGCAACCGGATCGGGCTGACCGTCCAGGCCTTCGACACAACCGGGCCGCCCAATCCGGTGGTCTACGCCGCCAACCGAACCTCAAGGCCTGACAGCTCCGGCGTCATGCTGCAGCTCGACGGCACGCCGTTCGGCGACGGCGCCTCGCCCCTGGGACGCCGGTTCAACATGCGGCTGGGCCTGCAGTACACGGCCTACGCGACCTTCGACGGCGCGGCGCACGACTTCGACGGCCTCGGCCACAATGCGAGCGACAACGACACCCTGAGGCTGTTCGCCTGGTTCGCCTACTGAGGCGGCCGGGACGGTGGCGCGGGGATGTCCCGGGCCATCTGGCGCGCCATCTGGGCCCGGGCGGCGCCGGCGGAGCTGGAAAGGTCGGCGGCGTAGAGGGCCTTCAGGAAGGCCAGGTCGCTGTCGGTCAGGGCCCGGGGCGCAGGGCGCGAGCCGCAGCCCGAAGCCAGCAGGTCGAGGATGCTGGGCAGGGCGCCGCAGCCGTCCAGGTTCTGGGGCTGGGACAGGGCCAGCAGGGCGACATAGTCGGCGACGGGCCCGATCTCGTGGCCGGCCAGCTTGCCGGCGTCCGCCAGGATCAGGACGTTGACGAACTGGCTGCGGTTGCGCGGGGGGACCAGGCTGCCGGTGCCGGTGTCCAGCCCGCCGCCATAGGCCCGGTCGATGCGCACCTGGGCGTGGTCGCCCGAGACCGTCCCATCGGAATCGAGCCGTTTGTCCTGCGAGCTGGAGTCGCCACGGGTCCCGGTGATGTACCAAGCCTGGATCGGCCGGGTCACATGGATCAGAGGCCCCTTCTCGCCCAGGAAGTGGAAGCCGAGGATCTCGCCGTGGGTCTGCCGGGCCAGGGCGTCGATGACGACCTGGGGCCGGGAGGTGAACAGCACCTCGACGTTCGGACGGCACCTGCCCTTGGGTTCCATGGCCGCGCCTGCCTGTCTGGCGACCTCGATGATCCGGTGGATGACGAAGTCGTCGAACGCCTCGGGCAGGCCCAACGCGACCGGGCAGATTCCGGTCGGCGCCGCGCGCAGCAGAAGGCCGCTCTTGCGGTCGCGCGCGGCATGGCTCGTCACGAAGGGCGCGATCACCGCGCGGATCATGTCCTCGTCGGCCGCGCGGCGGCCGGTGACGGTGACCTGGCCCACGGTCGGGGGCGCGGACACCTGGGGCTGGGCCGAGGCGCCGGCGGCGATGGCCAGTCCGGCCAGGAGGACGGGAGCCACGGTGCGAAGGAATGCGGACATGGCCGGCGCCCCAGATGGCTCTGTCGCCGGCCGCCCAACCGACGCTACCAATTCAGCAGCACCGGCCGGTCCTGGCAACGGCCGGCTGCGACCGCGGGCGGCCGTGACTTGGGCGTCGACTCGGGGCCTCCTGGCCGGTCATGGCGTCCCCGGTCCGCATAGACCCTGACCTCGAGCCGATCCTGGCCACCGATCCGGCGGTGTTCGTGCGCCAGGCCTTCGAGGGCGCGCCGATGGCCCCCTTGATCCAGGAGCGGCTCGCCTCCCTGAAGGCCGGCGCGGCAGGGGCGGCGGGACTGCTGGAGCTGGGGACTCTGTACCAGCTGACGGGCGACCGGACCCGGGCGCTGGAGTGCCAGAGGCTGGCCCTCTCGGCCGGGCGACTGTTCCGCCACGGCCACGCCGGGCGCGATGGACTGAAAGTCCTGATGCTGGTCACGGCCGGCGACCTGATGACCAACATGCCGCTGGAGCTGATGATCGAGGGGCGGAACGTCGAGGTCGCGCGGCTCTACCTCGAGGCAGGCGGGCCCTTGCCGGAGGCCGCGCCCGACCACGACCTCGCGGTGATGGCGATCAGCGAGTCCGACGAGACGCGGCCCCTGCTGGAACAGCTCGTCGGCGTCGAGGCGCGCTGGCCGCGGCCGATGCTGAACCGGGCCGATCAGGTGCTGGAGCTGGCCCGCGACCGCCTCTACCGGCGCCTGGAGGGGGCGCCGGGCATCGTCATCCCGCCGACCTTCCGCCTGGCCCGCGCCGAACTGGCCGCCTCGCCGCCCGCCTTCCCCATGATCCTGCGGCCGGTGGGCTCGCACGCCGGCAAGGCGCTGGAACGGATCGACACCGCCCGGGTCCTGGCCGCCTATCTCGCCGCCGAGCCGGCCGAGCGGCTCTACGCCTCGCCCTTCGTCGACTATGCGGGCCCGGACGGCCTCTTCCGCAAATGCCGCATCGCCGTCTTCGACGGGGCGCCGTTCCTCTGCCACATGGCGGTCAGCGGCCACTGGATGGTGCACTACCTGAACGCCGGCATGGCCGAGGATGCGGCCAAGCGCGCGGAGGAGCAGTCTGCCATGGAGGGGTTCGACCTCGGCTTTGCCCGGCGCCATGCAGGGGCCTTCGCCGCCCTGCACGAGCGCCTGGGCCTCGGCTATTTCGCCGTCGACTGCGCCGAGACGCCGGACGGGAGGCTGCTGATCTTCGAGGCCGACGTGGCCATGATCGTCCACGACCTCGATCCGGCCGGGCTCTATCCCTACAAGAAGGTGCAGATGAAGAAGGTGTTCGACGCCTTCGAGGCGCTGCTGCGGGGGGCGGCGCAGGGCGCGGCCCAGGCGCCCAGCGTTTACGCGCGTTAACCAATCGTCAGCCGCATCGTCGGAGGGTGGATCCGAGCCGCACGTTCGCGGTCGAGGGTCGGTGTTCGCGATGTCCCCAAGTCCTGGCGCCTCGGTCGTCCGGCTCGTCCCAGCGGTCGACCAGGGCCCGGACGGCTCGCCATTGCAGGCGTCCGCCGCCGAGCTGCTGTGCCTGGGCGGGGACGCCCGCATCCACCTGGACCCCGCCGGCCGCGCCAACCGCTATGGCTGCGCCCCGACCCCGGACGCTTCCCTGGCGGCCTTCGGCTCCTCCACCGCCTCGACCATCTCGCCGGAGGCCTTCGCCGCGGTCGAGCGGCTGCGCGCGCGCCTGCTGGAACGGTTGGGCCATGCGGCCCCAGAGGCGGTCTACGCCCGCGAGGCCGAGCGGGTGCGCAGCGAGCTCCTGATCCTCTGCGGTCTGGTCGGCCACGCCGAGGTCATCCTGGCGCCTTCGGGCACTGACCTGCACCTGATCGCCGGCCAGCTGATCGCCCAGGGATCCCGGCCGCCGCTGGCCATCATCCCCGAGGAGACCGAGACCGGCAGCGGCGTGCCCGCCGCCCTGGCCGGACGCGAGATCAAGGGACCGACGCCGCTGGAGCCTTCCGGCGCCCAATCCTCCGCCTTCGCCCCCGTGGAGGTCCGCGCCGTGGCCGCCCGCGCCGCCGATGGCCGCCCACGCGCCGCCGCCGCCGTCGACGCCGAGGTCCTGGCCCTGGCCGAAGCCGCCTTGGGCGACGGCCGCGAGGTGCTCCTGGTCCTGATCGACGTCTCCAAGACCGGCCTGATCTCGCCCAGCCCGGCCTCGGCGCTCGGCCTGGCGGATCGCTTCCCGGGCAAGGTCACGGTGCTGGTGGACGGCTGTCAGCTCCGGCTTTCCGGTCCCACGCTCGGCGCCTATCTGGACCAGGGCGCCATGGTCGCTGTGACCGGCTCCAAGTTCCTGACCGGCCCCGCCTTTTCCGCCGCCCTGATGATCCCGCGCGCCATGGCCGCACGCCTGGCGTCGCGATCCGCTCCCGGGGGCCTTCGGGCCGTCTCGGCCCAGGGCGACTGGCCCGAGGGCTGGGCGGCGCGCGAGCGCCTGGAGCCCCAGGCCAACTTCGGCATGCTGCTGCGCTGGGAAGCCGCGCTGGCCGAGCTCAGGAGCTTCGCGGCGGTGTCCGACGCCCAGATCCAGGCGGTCGCCGCGGGACTGGCCCGGGTCGCCGACGAGGCCATCGCCGCCCATGCCGAGCTGGAGCCGCTGGAGGTCCGCCCGCTGGACCGGGGCCTCGGCGGGGAGGCCGGCTGGGACCGGATGAAGACCATATTCCCGTTCCTGATGCGGGCCCGGCCCGAGGGGCCCTGGCTCGGCCGGGAGCAGACCGAGCGGGTCTGGCGACTGATGCGCGAGGACCTCGGCCCCATGGCCGGCGGCCGGAGCCTGCAGGCCCGCGCCGCGGCGCGGCTGAGGATCGAGCTCGGCCAGCCGGTCGCCGCCGGAACGCGGGGTGGCGGACCCGTCTTCGCCCTGCGGCTGTGCCTTTCCTCGCGCCTGGTCTGCGAGGCGTCGTCCGGCGATCCGCGCGCCGCCGCGCGCATGCTGTCGGACACCCGGCTGGCCTTGGCCAAGGCCGCCTGGCTGGCCCGCGAGGTCGGCCAGGGCCGGCTCTAGCTCAGCTTCTCGCCACCCCAACGAGTGGAATGGCTCCAAATCGATTCTGCGATCCGCAGGACCAGAACAAGCAAAAGGAGGCCCGGACAGGTCCGGACCTCCTCTGGGTCGGCGCCGCGGATGGCCGCCGAAGCGGCCGCCCCGGTCGGCGCGCGAGGCTTCGATCAGTTGTGCGGCGTGGAGGCTGCGCCGGCGACGGCGCCCGTGCCGCCACCCACGGCGGCCCCAACCGCCGCGCCAGGGGCGCACCCGATGGGAAGCGTCACGATACACCCGATCGCCGCGCCGATTCCGGCGCCCGTCGCTCCGCCCGCCAAGGCGCGCGCGCCAGGATCCGAGTGCCAGTCCCCATCCCGGTCGTAGTACCCGCGGTCATTGTCCGGGTCGGGGCGCCAGTGCACATGCACGTCACCTCGGTGGGCGTCATACCAATCGGAATTGTAATAGGTGATCGGCGCGTCGGGCCCGTAGGCATACCTCTGGTGAACCCGCCAGCAGTCGCCGTACTGATTGCAGGCGACGTAGGTCCGTTCGACCGAATCGGCGCTCGCCACGGTGGGCGTCAGGGAGCTTCCGCCGATAAGGGCGAGAACCGAACTCAGCCCCAACGCAGTGGTAAGAATCTTCATTGTTTCACCTTTCTTGGCGATCGGCCCTAGGCCCGCCAGGTTTCCGTTCTGCGACAAACGGGGCGGGAAAGACCTTGGTTCCAGCTAGGGACGGGGACTTGAGGAGCCCCGCGACGCGACCCGGACGGATGGCCCGCGCCAGCCGAGGTGGGGCTGGGCCCGTCTGGGCGACGCGGCCGGCGGGGTGGTGCGCCCTTTGCTTTGCCGGCCGGTTTGGCCGATGAAGGCGCCCTTCGCCTGCAGGGAGCGCCCGTGACCGAGACCGCCGTCCAGATCATCGCCCGGGGCCACAGGGCCGAGGCCGAGGCGGCCGCCCAGGCGATCGACGCCGACCTCGAGCTGGAGGGCGCGACCTATTCGATCCTCGAGGAGGACGAGGACGCCGGCCAATGGCGGATCGACGCCTACCCGCGCGGCGAGGAGGAGGCGGACGCCTTCCGCCGCGTGCTGGGCGGCTTTCCCGATCTGGTGACCGCCACCGAGGCCCTGGCCGACGCCGACTGGCTGGCCATGGCCCTGTCGGGCCTGCCGCCGGTGAAGGCCGGACGCTTCTTCGTCTACGGCATGCACGACCTCGGCCGCACCCCGCTCAACACCGTCAACCTCCGGATCGAGGCCGGCGCGGCCTTCGGCACCGGCCACCACGGCACCACGGTGGGCTGCCTTCTGGCCTACGACCGGCTGTTGAAGGCGCACCGCTATGCCCGGGTGCTCGATGTCGGCTGCGGCACCGGCATCCTGGCCATCGCCGCGTCCCGCTGCGGCTGCAGGACCGCGGTCGGAACCGACATCGATCCGGTCTCGGTGCGCATCTCGCGCGAGAACGCCCGGCTGAACCAGGCCCCGGCCCGCTTCGTCCACGCCGACGGCCTGGACC
Source organism: Caulobacteraceae bacterium (assembly GCA_025450315.1). GTDB lineage: Bacteria > Pseudomonadota > Alphaproteobacteria > Caulobacterales > Caulobacteraceae > JANWHQ01. Next base: position 51,255 of record JANWHQ010000085.1, on the reverse strand, counting down.
ACCGGGCGGTGCGCGCCCACGCCCCCTACGACCTGGTGTTCGCCAACATCCTGGCCCGGCCGCTGGTCTCTCTCGCCCAGCCGATCAAGCGCGCGCTCAGGCCCGGCGGGACCGCGATCCTTTCGGGCCTGTTGCGCAGCCAGGAACGGATGGTCCGCGCCGCCTACCTCTCGCGCGGCTTCCGGGTGGTCTCGCGCATCCACCGCGACGCCTGGGCGACGCTGGTGCTGAGACGGAGCGGCTCCGACTGACCCGCCCCCGTTTCACGGGGGAGGATCGATTGCGCCCGTCCCCGGCCGCGCCTAATTCTCTGGCCATGCATCAGTCCTTCGACGAACACGCCGACCCGTCCTTTGGGCCCAAGCACCTGCCCCTGATCCGCAAGGCCATGGCCGCTCAGGGGCTGGACGGCCTGATCGTCCCGCACGAGGACGAGCACCAGAACGAATACCTGCCCGCGGCCAACGACCGCCTGGCCTGGGCCACCGGCTTCACCGGCTCGGCCGGGGCGGCGGTGATCCTCAAGGACAAGGCGGCGATCTTCGTGGACGGCCGCTACGCGCTGCAGGTGAAGGACCAGGTCGACCCCGGCCTGTTCGAGGTGCGCGACCTCGTGGAGGGCGGCGTGCCGGCGTGGCTGGAAACCGCCGCCGCCAGGGGCCAGGTGATCGGCTTCGATCCCAAGCTGCACAGTCCCGAGGCGCTGGAGCGGCTGAGGAGCGCCGCAGCCAAGGCCGGCGCCGAGCTGAAGCCGGTGGCCGACAATCCGCTCGACGCGGCCTGGGGCGCCGAGCGGCCCGGCCAGCCCAAGGCCCCGGTGGTCCCCCATCCCTTGAAGTATTCCGGCGAGGACTCCGCCTCCAAGCGCGCCCGCGTGGGCGAGGGCCTGGCCGACCTGGGCGCCGAGGCGGCGGTGATCACCTCGCCGGCCTCGATCGCCTGGCTGTTCAACATCCGCGGCGGCGACGTGATCCGATCGCCCCTGCCGCTCGGCCAGGCGGTGCTGAACGCCGATGGGACCGCGCGGCTGTTCCTGGATCCGGACAAGGTGACGCCCGACCTGCCCGCCTGGCTGGGCAACCAGGTCAGCCTGGACCGCCCCGAGGCGCTGGACGGGGCGCTGAAGACGTTGAAGGGCAAGCGGGTCGCCATCGATCCGGCGGCCTCATCGGCCTGGTACCTGGACGCCCTGGACGGCGCCGGCGCGGTCGTCGTGCGCGCGCCCGATCCCTGCGCCCTGCCCAAGGCCTGCAAGAACGAGGTCGAGATCGAGGGCGCCCGGCGCGCGCACCAGCGCGACGGCGTGGCCCTGACCCGCTTCCTGCATTGGCTGGCCACCGACGCCCAGGAAAGCCTGCCGGACGAGATGGAGATCGTCGCCAAGCTCGAGGGCCTGCGCGAGGCCACCGGGGCGCTGAAGGACCTGTCGTTCGACACCATCGCCGGCTCGGGCTCCAACGGCGCCATCGTCCACTACCGGCCGACGCGCGCGAAGATCCGCAAGACCGAGCCCGGCAGCCTGCTGCTGGTCGATTCCGGGGCGCAGTACCTGGACGGCACCACCGACGTCACCCGCACCGTGGCCATCGGCGAGCCCTCGGCCGAGATGCGCCAGCGCTACACGCTGGTGCTGAAGGGCCACCTGGCGCTGGGCCGGGTGCGCTTCCCGGCCGGCACCACCGGCGCCGCCCTGGACGTGCTGGCGCGCGCGCCCCTGTGGTCGGCGGGGCTGGACTACGACCACGGCACCGGCCACGGCGTCGGCTCCTACCTCGGGGTTCACGAGGGACCCCAGCGCATCGCCAAGGTCGACAACCGGGTGGCCTTGAGGCCCGGGATGATCGTCTCCAACGAGCCCGGCTACTACAAGACCGGCCAGTACGGCATCCGCATCGAGAACCTGCAGTACGTCACCGGCCCAGACGAGATCGAGGGCGGCGAGCGGCCGATGCTGGGCTTCGAGTTCCTCACCCTGGCGCCCTACGACCGGCGGCTGATCAACGAGATCCTGCTGACCGACGAGGAGCGCGAGCAGATCAACGCCTACCACGCCCGCGTGCTGGCCGAGATCGGCCCGGATCTGGACGAGGAACCCGGCGCCTGGCTGCAAGCCGCCTGCGAGCCGATCTAGGGGACGCCCCCTCCGTCAGCTTCGCTGACAGCTCCCCGCAGGCGGGGCAGCCTCTCGGCCCGGGACGGAGGGGCCCTGGGGCCGCTACTCCAGCCGGGTCCACACCTGCGACTTGCACAGGACCCACAGGGTGCAGCCGGTCAGCTTCAGGTGATTGTCGTCGATCAGGGTCAGCCGGCCGTTGTAGGTGTTGCCGTCGCCCGGATTGTAGACGTGCCCGCCGGTCCACTCGGTCGGGCCGCCGGTGAAGCCCGCCAGCAGGGTCTGGCCGATCACCCGCCGGGTGCGCAGCGCCGGATCCTTGTTGTGGACGTCCAGGAAGTTGGGGTTGGTCCTGGGCTGGGTCGCGGAGATCACCTTGCCGCACAGGGCGTCGCCGCAATGGGTGATCTCGACGTGGGCCGAACGCGAGGGCGCAAGCCAGACGCCATCGATATCCCCCGCGACGGCGGGGCCGGCGACCAGTAAGGCCAAGGCTGTTACAAGCGATTTGTTCAACATCGTCGGCTCGAAGTTGGGCGAATCGGCAGCGAGCAGTCTTCGCTGCATTTCGTTCCTAGAGCTTAATAGGACGGCACTTCGGCGCTTTTACGACCAGATGGTCACACAGGCCAGCTAGGCCATGAACCTGCGCGCCAGCCAGGCGGCGCATTCGTCCAGCGCCTCGGCCGCCATGGGCAGCGGCATCGAGACGAAGCCGTGGATGGCGCCGCCGTAGCGGCTCTGATGCACCTCGACCCCGGCCGCCTTCAGCCGCGCGGCGTAGGCCTCGCCCTGGCGGCAGAGCGGATCGTATTCGGCGGTCAGCACCAGGGCCGGCGGCAGGCCGGCCACATCCTCGGCGAAGGTCGGCGAGGCGTGCGGATGGCGCGCCTCGGTCCTGTCGCGGAAATAGAGGCTGTTGAAATAGGCCCCGTCCTTGGCCTTGAAGAAGTGCAGCTTGCCGTCCGGGCCCGGCTGGAATTCCTCGGCGTCGACGGCGTCGGTCAGGGGATAGATCAGCACCTGGCCGCAGATCCTCGGGCCGCCCTCGTCGCGGGCGCGCAGGGTCATGACGGCGGCCAGGTTCCCGCCGGCGCTGTCGCCGCAGACCGCGATGCGCGAGGAGTCGCCTCCGAAGTCCGCCGCGTGCTCGGCGGTCCAGCGCAGGGCCGCGAAGCAGTCCTCGGGCGCGGCGGGGAAGGGGTTCTCCGGCGCCAGGCGGTAGTCGACCGCCACGGTGACGCAGCCGGCCTTCATGGTGATCACCCGCGCTACCTCGTCGTGGCTGTCCAGGTCGCCCAGGATGAAGCCGCCGCCGTGCATGAACAGCACCACCGGCAGGCCCGTTTCGGCGTGAGGGCGGTAGATGCGGATCTTGATGTCGCCGCGAGGGCCCGGGATGTTCTCGTCGATCACCTGGGCCACAGGCGTGGGCTCGAAGCCCTCGGGCTGGGGCCGGCCCATGCGCAACGCCGCGATCGGCACCTCGCTGAGCGGCGGCGCCGTTTCGGCCATGGCGAGCAGGGGGGCGAATTGCGGATCGACGGGCATGAACAGGGACCTCAGTAAGCGGCTTCGTCGAAGACGTTGCGGACTTCGCCCCGCCAGGGGCCGTTGTAGAGTTCGAGCAGCCGTTCGGCCGGGGTGATCCCGGTCTCGGCGATCTCGTCCAGCGGGGCCAGATAGGAGGTCTCGTCGATCAGGCCCTCGCGCTCGCGCGCGCGCCGGCGCAGGCCCTCGCGGGCGATGGCCAGCATGTCCTGGGCGACGGCCTGGACGGTGCGGCCGCCCACCCGGGCCTGCAGGCCGATGCGGGCGGTGTCGGTGCGCAGGGCATGGCGCTCGGCCCGGCTCCAGTCCCGGCAGAGATCCCAGGCGGCATGGAGCGCGGCGTCGTCGTAGAGCACCCCGGCCCAGAGCGCCGGCAGCGCCGACAGGCGCGAGAGCGGGCCGCAGTCGGCGCCGCGCATCTCCAGATAGGTCTTCAGCCGCACCTCGGGGAACAGGGTGGTGATGTGGTCGGCCCAGTCGTTCAGCGTCGCCCGCTCGCCCGGCATCTGCTCCAGCTCGGCGGCCGCGAAGGCGCGGAACGAGCGGCCGGAGAGGTCGACGTACCGGCCCTCGCGCTTGGCGAAGTACATCGGCACGTCCAGCGCCCAGTTGGCGTAGGCCTCGAAGCCGAAGCCGTCCTCGAAGACGAAGTCCAAAAGGCCCGTGCGGTCCGGATCGGTGTCGGTCCAGACGTTGGCGCGGGCGCTGAGGAAGCCCGACGGCTTGCCATCGACGAAGGGCGAATTGGCGAACAGGGCGGTGACGATGGGCTGCAGCGCCAGGCTGGCGCGGAACTTCAACACCATGTCGGCCTCGGAGGCGAAGTCGAGGTTCGCCTGCACCGTGCAGGTGCGGAACATCATGTCCAGGCCCAGCTTGCCGACCTTGGGCATGTAGGCGCGCATGATCCTGTAGCGGCCCTTGGGCATCACCGGGACCTGCTCGCGGGTCCAGATCGGCGTGTGGCCGAGGCCGAGGAAGCCGATCGCCAGCTCCTGGCCCACCACCTTCACCTCGGCCAGGTGCTGAAGGGTCTCCTCGTGGATGTCGTGGATGGTCTCCAATGGCGCGCCGGAGAGCTCGAACTGGCCGCCCGGCTCCAGGCTGACGTTGGCGCCCCCGCGATGCAGGCCGATCAGGGTCTCGCCCTCGCGGACGTCCTCCCAGCCGAACCGCTTCATCCCATCCAGCAGGGCGAAGATGCCGTCGGGGCCGTCGTAGGGAATGGGATCGTGCGACCCCAGGCGGAAGGGGAACTTCTCGTGCTCGGCGCCGATACGGAACTCCGAAGGCGGCTTGCAGCCGTCCGCCAGATAGCCGGCCATGGCCTCGAGAGTCAGCGGCGCATCGTCCACGACGGCCTGCCCCATGCGTTCTCCCAACCGCTACGGGGTGGCCCATCCCCGGACTGCGTCCTCTGTAGTGGCAAGTCAGATAGGCGCCAAGGCTGGCCTCGCCAAGGCGAAGCCGTCAACGCCAGTCGCCGAGCGCCGCCTGCCAGAGCGTGAGGGCCGAGATCGCGGCGGTGTCGGCCCTCAGGATACGCGGTCCCAGAGTCACCGGGGTGACAAAGACCAGGGACCTGAGACGTTGCCGCTCGGCCGGATCGAACCCGCCCTCCGGGCCGATCAGGACGGTCCACGCCTGCCCCCTCCCCTCAGGGGAAGGGGCGGAGGAGAGGAGGGATAATGCCGGCCGGGCCCTGCCGGCGTCCCCACCCCACTGCTCGTCCGGATCGTCCCCCGCCTCGTCGCAGAACATCAGCCGCCGACCCTCGGGCCAGGCGTCCAGCAGACGCTCCAGCTTCACCGGCTCGCACACTTCCGGGACGTCCAGCCGCCCGGTCTGTTCGGAGGCTTCGGCGGCGATGGCCTGCAGGCGCCCGGTCTTGGCGTGGTCGGCGTTGGTGCGGCGGGTGAGGACCAGGCGCACGCGGCGGCAGCCGAGCTCGGCGGCCTTCTCCACGATGGTCTCCAGCCGCGCCCGCTTCACCAGCGCGATGGCCAGCTCCAGGTCGGGCGGGGCGGACTGGGGCCGGGTCAGGGCCTGGACCACGAGGCGGCAGCGCCGCTTGCCCGCCTCGGCCAGCACCGCCCGCCATTCGCCGTCACGGCCGTTGAACAGCAGCAGCGCCTCGCCGGCCTGCAGCCGCATGACGTTGGTCAGATAGTGGGCCTGGGCCGCCTCGGGGACGATCTCCGCCCCGGCCTCCAGGGCCTGGTTCACATGCAGCCGGATCATGCGAGCTTTCTATCGCCTGACGCGCCGCCGCGCCCTATCTTCCAGACATGGACGATCTTTCCGAAGCCCCCGCCACCCTCGACGAGATCCCGCGCGCGCCGACCCAGGACGGCCCCAGGATCCGGCTCTATCTGGTGGACGGCTCCGGCTACATCTTCCGCGCCTACCACGCGCTGCCGCCCCTGACCCGCAAGTCGGACGGCATGCCCATCGGCGCGGTCTCGGGCTTCTGCAACATGCTGTGGAAGTTCCTGAACGACATGCGGAACGAGGCCGACGCGCCCACCCACCTGGCGGTGATCTTCGACGCCTCCGAACAGACGTTCAGGAACGAGCTCTATTCCGCATACAAGGCCCATCGCCCTCCGCCGCCCGAGGACCTGGTGCCCCAGTTCGGCATGGTGCGCGAGGCCACCCGCGCCTTCGGGGTGCCGGCCATCGAGCTCGGCGGCTACGAGGCCGACGACCTGATCGCCTCCTACGCCTGCAAGGCCGCCGAACTGGGCGGGGAGGTGGTGATCATCTCCTCCGACAAGGACCTGATGCAGCTGGTGAACGAGCAGGTGTCGATGCTTGACACCATGAAGAACCTTCGCATCGGCCGCGAGCAGGTGATCGAGAAGTTCGGCGTCGGTCCCGAGAAGGTGGTCGACGTCCAGGCCCTGTGCGGCGACAGCGTCGACAACGTGCCGGGCGCGCCCGGCATCGGGATCAAGACCGCGGCTCTGCTGATCAATGAATACGGCGACCTCGACACGCTCCTGGCCCGCGCCGGCGAGATCAAGCAGGACAAACGCCGCCAGACCCTGATCGATTTCGCCGATCAGGTGCGCCTGTCGCGCGAACTCGTGCGGCTGACCTGCGATGCGCCCCTGCCGTGTCCGATCGACGAACTGGCGGTGGCCGAGCCCGACGCCCAAACGCTCGCCGACTTCCTCGCCAAGATGGAGTTCAACAGCCTCGCCAAGCGGGTGCAGGCGCGCTCCGGCGTCGAGGCGCCGGTCCCTGCAGCGCCGGCGGCGGTGGAGCTGCCGTCGGAAGCCGCGATCGACGTCAGCGTCTATCAGTGCGTGCGCACCGAGGCCGACCTCGAGGCCTGGATCGCTCGCGCCTATGCGGCCGGCATCGTCGCCTTCGACACAGAGACCGACGCCCTGTCCTCGGCCAATGCCGGGCTTTGCGGCGTGTCGCTGGCGGTGGCGCCCGGCGAGGCCTGCTACATCCCCGTCGGCCACGCCAACCCCGACGGCCTGGCGCTGGAAGTCGCCGCCGACGTCGACCAGATCCCGCTGGAGCGGGTGATCGCCCGGCTGAAGCCGCTGCTCGAGGACCCGGCGGTCCTCAAGGTGGCCCAGAACGCCAAGTACGACATGGCCGTCCTGGCCCGGCACGGAGTCGCCGTGGCGCCCATCGAGGACACCATGCTGATCTCCTATGTGCTGGAGGCGGGCCTGCACAACCACGGCATGGACGAGCTCAGCAAGCTCTGGCTGGGCCACGAGCCGATCAAGTTCAAGACCGTCGCGGGGACCGGCAAGGCCGAGATCAGCTTCAAGCACGTGCCGTTGGACAAGGCGACCTGCTACGCCGCCGAGGACGCCGACGTGACGCTCAGGCTCTACAACCGCCTGCGGCCCCGCCTGGCGCGCGAGAAACTGCTCACCGTCTACGAGACGCTGGAGCGGCCGATGCCCGAGGTGCTGGCCCAGATGGAGCTGGCCGGCATCCGCATCGATCCGGACTACCTGCGCATCCTCTCCAACGAGTTCGGGGTGAAGATGGCCGAGCTGGAGGCCAAGGCCCACCAGCTGGCCGGCCGACCGTTCAACCTGGGCAGCCCCAAGCAGATCGGCGAGGTGCTCTACGCCGAGATGGGCATGGAGCACGGCAAGAAGACCGCCACCGGCGCGGCCTCCACCGACGTCAAGGTGCTGGAGGACCTGGCCGTCAAGGGCCACGAGCTGCCGCGGGTGATCCTGGACTGGCGCCAGTTCTCCAAGCTCAAAGGGACCTATACGGACAATCTGGTCGCCGCGGTCTCCGAGCGCACCCACCGGGTGCACACCTCCTTCCAGCTTGCGGCCGCCAACACCGGACGGCTGGCCTCCTCGGACCCCAACCTGCAGAACATCCCGGTGCGCACCGAGGAAGGCCGCAAGATCCGCCGCGCCTTCATCGCCGAGCCCGGCCATGTGCTGATCTCGGCCGACTACAGCCAGATCGAGCTGAGGCTGCTGGCCCACATCGGCGACATCGCGCAGCTGAAGAAGGCCTTCCAGGACGGCCTGGACATCCACGCCATGACCGCTTCGGAGATGTTCGGCGTTCCAGTCGAGGGCATGCCCTCGGACGTCCGCCGTCGGGCCAAGGCGATCAACTTCGGCATCGTTTATGGCATCTCGGCCTTCGGCCTGGCCAACCAGCTGGCCATCCCCCAGGACGAGGCGGGGGCCTACATCAAGACCTATTTCGAGCGCTTCCCCGGTATCCGCGCCTACATGGACCGCATGCGCGCCGAGGTGCGCGAGAAGGCCTATGTCACGACCATCTTCGGCCGGAAGATCAACATCCCGGCGGTGCGCGGCAAGTCGCCGGCCGAGCGGTCGTTCGCCGACCGGGCGGCGATCAACGCCCCGATCCAGGGCGCGGCCGCCGACGTGATCCGCCGGGCGATGATCAGGATGCCGGCCGCGCTCAAGGGCGCGGGGCTGACTGCACGGATGCTGCTGCAGGTGCACGACGAACTGGTGTTCGAGGCGCCCGAGGCCGAGGCCGCCGCCGTCTGCGCCCTGGCCAAGCAGGTGATGGAGCGCGCGCCCGAGCCGGCCGTGGCGCTGAGCGTGCCCCTGGTGGTCGAAGCCAAGGCCGCCCACACCTGGGACGAGGCGCACTAGCTTGCACCTTCCCGGATGAAGATCGCCGTCGTCCTGATCGTGCGGGACTGGGCGGCGCTGGAAGAGGCCTACGCCTTCGACTACGCCTTCCAGGCCCTGGCCGACACGGGGCTGTCGGAGCCGTACTACGTCCTGATCGCCGAGGGATTCGACAAGGTCCCGGCCAAGGTGGTCGAACATTGGCGGGCGTCGAGGATCCTGATCGAGGACTGCGCGGCCACGCTGGCCTCGCTCTCGGCCGAATCCCCGCACTTCGCGGCCCTGCCCGAGAGCCCCACGCACCGGGTCACCCTGCTGAGGCACCTGATCCTGGAGCGGCATTTCGCGGGCGAGCCGGTGCTGTCGGTGGACGCCGACATCGTCTGGCGGATGGACCCCTACCGATTGTTCGGCGCCTGGCGGGGCGGCGACTTCGCCCTGGGCGGCTCGGGGTTCCTGGTCCATGCGGCCAGCCGGGACTGGTTCGACGCCTATCGCGAGGGCCTGAAGTCCGCCCTGACGGGGGGCGAGCTGACCGCCGACTTCCGCGAGGAGAAGTTCGGCTACGACCGGATCGTGCACGACCAGCACCTGATCCGTCATCTGACGGCCAAGGGGATGATGACCGACGCCTGGGAGGCCTGCCGGGCGAGCCCCGAACTCGCGGGCCTGGCCCTGATGCACAATCCGCTCTACCCGAAGGACGGGCTGCTCGACCCGCCCGCGCGGCTGGTGTTCCGGCGCGACGGCGGCCACGACAGCTTCTCGGGGCGAGAGGTCGCCTTCTGGCACATGCAGACCAGCTTCTCGATGCTGTGCTCGTTCTTCTTCATCGCCCAGCCGCTGGTCGAGCAACATGGCGGGCGCCTGCCGTTCCCGAGGCCCAAGCGCGGACGCGACAACCTCAAGGCGGCCATGCTGCACCGCCTGCGCGAGATGATCGTCGAGGGCCAGATCGAGGACGCGCGGCTGAAGGCGCTCCGTCCCCTGATGTTCCGCCGGGGCGTCTACAAGAGCTTCTTCACCGGCAAGTTCCCGCCCTTGCTGTTCAGCGACCGCTACTGGTGGGAGGCGGGCGTCTTCGCCTGAGCCGCCGTTTCCTGCGCGGCGATCCAATAGTCCACGCGGGCTTCCAACAGGCCCAGGGGGAGGGGCCCGGACAGCAGGATCTCGTCGTGGAAGCGGCGGATGTCGAAGGCGGGGCCGAGGCCGATCTCGGCCTTCTGTCGCAGTCGCTTCAGGGTCAGCTCGCCCACCTTGTAGGCCAGGGCCTGGCCGGGCCAGGAGATATAGCGGTCCAGCTCGACCTCGATGTTCTTGGGCGACAGCGCAGTGTTCTGAACGAAGCAGGCGCGCGCCTGCTCGCGCGTCCACCGCAGCCAGTGGATCCCGGTGTCGGCCACCAGCCGGCAGGCCCGCCACATCTCGTAGGACAGCTTGCCGAACCTCTCGTAGGGGTCGCGATAGATCCCCATCTCCTCGCCCAGATCCTCGGCATAGAGGCCCCAGCCCTCGACATAGGCGTTGAGGTCGGCCTCCTTGCGGAACCACGGCAGGTCCTTCATCTCCTGGCTGAGGGCGATCTGCAGGTGATGTCCGGGCACGGATTCATGCAGCGTCAGGGCCGGCAGCTCGTAGAGCGGCCGTTGGTCCAGATGCGAGGTGTTGACCATGTAGCCGGCCGCGATCCCCTGCTGGGGATTGCCCGGCCAGTAGCGTCCTGTGGTGTAGTCCTCCTCCATCGCGGCCGGCACCGGCAGCACGCCGAAGGTCAGCCGCGGCAGGGTCCCGAACCAGGCCGGCAGCACCGCATCGACGCGCTTGTCGATGGCCGCGGCCTTCTCCAGCAGCTCCTCGCGGCTCTTGGCGTAGAAGCGCGGATCGGTGCGCAGGAAGGCCAGGAAGTCGGCGAAACTTCCGTTGAATCCCGTCTCGTGGATCAGCGCCTGCATCTGAAGCCGGATGCGGGCCACCTCCTTCTCGCCCAGGGCATGGATCTGGTCGGGGGTGAGGTCGGTGGTCGTGTGATGGTGGACCAGCCAGGCGTAGTAGCGTTCGCCGTCCGGCAGGTCGCGGGCCGCCAGACTGGTCCGGGCCTTGGGCAGGTACTCGTTCTCCAGCAGGGCCAGATAGGCGCGTTCGGCCGGCATGATCCGGTCCCGGACGATCTGCAGCGCCCGGGCCTTCAGCGCCGCCTGGTCCGCCGCCGGGATCGAGGCCGGCAGGGCCTGGAAGGGCAGGAGCAGCGAGCTTGCTTCGGCCGGCGCCTCGGCGAGCGGGCGGGTCTGGGCGATCACCGTCTCCACGATCGGCCGGGGCTGGACGAAGCCGGTCGCGATGCCGCGCCGGGCGTTGGCCATCTCGCGATCGAACCAGGCGGGCAGGGCGTTCAGGCGCGAGATCCAGGCCTCGGCGTCGTCGCGGCTGCGGATCACCGTGCCGCGGGCGGCGTAGTCGAAGGTGTCGAAAGGCAGAAAGTCGCTGGAGAAGGGCTCTCGCGAGGGATCGAACGACAGGCCCTCGAGGTCGTCGGCGACCAGATAGGCCAAGGCGTTGCGGTTCAGGGCGTCGTCGTCGTCCAGGCCCTGGGCGGGGATGGCGGCCAGCCGCGCCTGGAAGGCCTTCAGCGCCAGCGCCTGGGCCTTTTCCGACGCCAGGCTGTCGTCGGGCCAGCGGGTCAGGGCCGCGCGATCGCCGTCGCGGCCGGCCTCCACCGGATCCAGCCCGCGCTCGAAGGCGTCGACCTCGGCGATCAGGGCGTGCAGATCCTGGGCGGAGCCCGCGGCGGCCGGACGGGGCGCGCCCAGCGCCAGGAGCGCCAGTGCCAGGGCGGCCAGGGTCCAGCCCCGGGCAGGGTTCACTCGGCGGCCTGGATCTGGGCTCGCGAGGCGGCCGGGCCGGCGCGCTCCTCGTCGACCATGTAGTCGCGGCTCATCGGCAGGGCGTCGACCCGTTTGGCCAGCTGCAGCTGGAAGTTCATGTTGTCGCCATAGACGAAGCCGTACTCGCTGCAGGCCAGGTAGAACTCCCACATCCGGCAGAAGCGCTCGTCGTACAGCCGCTTGATCTCCTCGCGCTCGCTCCAGAACCTCAGCCGCCAGCGCCTCAGCGTCTCGGCGTAGTGCAGGCGCAGGATTTCGATGTCGGTTGCCCACATGCCGGTCTCCTCGACCGCGCTCAGGGTCTCGGAAATGGCGGGAATGTAGCCGCCCGGGAAGATGTACTTGCGGATCCACCCGTTGGTGATCCCCGGCGGAGTGCGCCGGCCGATGGAGTGGACCACCGCCACGCCGTCGTCGGTGAGCAGCCGCTGCACGTCGCGGAAGAACTCCAGGAAGTGGGGCGCGCCCACATGCTCGAACATGCCGACCGAGACGATCCGGTCGAAGGGCCCGCGCACGTCGCGGAAATCGGTCAGGCTGAAGCGCACCCTGTCCTCCAGGCCCTGCTCCCGCGCCCTGCGCTGGGCGACCGCCAGCTGCTCTTCCGACAGGGTGACGCCCAGCACCTCCACGCCATAGCGGGCGCCCAGCTCCAGCGCCAACCCGCCCCAGCCGCAGCCGATGTCGAGCACCTTCAGCCCGGGCTCCAGGCGCAGCTTGGCGGCGATGTGGGTCTTCTTGGCGGCCTGGGCCTCCTCCAGCGTCATGTCGGGCCTGGGCCAATAGGCGCAGGAATACTGCATGTCGCGGTCGAGGAAGCGGCGGTAGAGGTCGTAGGACAGGTCGTAGTGATGGTGCACGTTGCGCCGGGCTGTGGTGCGGTCGTTCCACTGCTCGATCCGGCGGCGCGCGGTGTTCAGCAGCCGGTCGGCCAGCGACCGCCGGCCGGGCGCGGCCTTGTTGCGGCCCGCCAGGTTCAGCAGCTCCCAGATGTCGCCGGCCTCGATGTCGAGATCGCCGTTCATATAGGCCTCGCCGAGGCCCACGGTCGGATCGGCCGCGATCCGGCGCGCGCCCCTGGCGCTCAGGCGGACGACCAGCTTGGGCCCGGTCCCGTCGCCGTAGGTCTGGATCCGCCCGCCGGGCAGTCGGATCTGGAGGTCGCCGACGCGGATCAAGCGTTTCAGCAATGCGTGGAGCATGGACGCCTCGGGTAGGGTTAAGCCACTGCGCCTCCGATTTTCACCGCTTTGCGGCCATGGTTTCAAGCCCGAGGCAGGCCTTCGGCGCGTCGAACGCTCAGGAAATCCCCAGCTCAGCGCGCTGCTTGCGGCTCAGCCGCGCGGCGATGATCGCGTGCGCTTCTCTGAGATAGGCCCGCAGATCCTCGCCCGGCATGCCGGACAGATCATCCAGGAACACCCACTTGGCTCTGGCCAAATAGGGCGCCGGCCGCGTCTGGCCGGTTTCGTTCAGCATCTCGAAGGCGATGTCGTTGACCTTGAACGACAGGGTTCCGGACGGGCCGAGCACGGCGAACATCTTGCCCCCGACCTTGTAGACCTGATCGGTCTCCCACTGGATCTCGCCGGTCGCCGCCGGCAGGCCCCGGCAGAAGGCGTCGATCTCGCCCGGTGTCACGCCTCGACGCCCAGGCCGACGGGGCAGGCCACGCCGGTGCCGCCGATGCCGCAATAGCCGGCCGGGTTCTTGGCCAGATACTGCTGGTGATAGCCCTCGGCGAAATAGAACTCGGGCGCCGGGGCGATCTCGGTGGTCACGGGGCCCAGGCCGCGATCGGCCAGGGCCTTGGCGTAGGCCTGCCGCGAGGCCTCGGCGGCGCGCGCCTGGTCCTCGGAATAGGTGTAGATCGCCGAGCGGTACTGGGTGCCAATGTCGTTGCCCTGGCGCATGCCCTGGGTGGGATCGTGGGCCTCCCAGAACAGCTTGAGCAGCTGCTCGTAGGACACCTTGGCCGGGTCGAACACCACCAGCACCACCTCGGCATGGCCGGTGCGGCCCGAGCACACCTCCTCGTAGGTCGGATTGGGAGTGACGCCGCCGGCGTAGCCCACGGCGGTGACCAGCACGCCCGGGACCTTCCAGAACAGCCGTTCGGCGCCCCAGAAGCAGCCCAGGGCGAACTGGGCCAGCTCGGCCCCCGCGGGATAGGGCCCCTTCAGCGCCGCGCCGTTGACGAAATGGGCGGCGTCGGTGGGGATCGGGTTCGGCCGGCCGGGCAGGGCCTCGGCCGAATTGGGCAGTCGCAGCTTGTCGGCGATCGAAGCCATGGGGTCACCCTTTCCATGCCAGGGTGCATAACATAGGCGCGCCCGCGCCCCGCGCCAGACTCGGAGGCCGTGAGCTTGCGGCATGGGGCCGCTTGCCCCCAAGGCCGGCCTGACTATATTCCGCGCCTTCCGCGCCGGGCCCAGGCCCGCACGGGGTGAGGTGGCCGAGTGGTTGAAGGCGCACGCCTGGAACGCGTGTATAGGTGAAAGCCTATCGAGGGTTCGAATCCCTCTCTCACCGCCAACCTTCCCGCGCAGCGTTCTCTGTCATGACCCGCGCAGGCCAGGCGCCGGCGATTCCGTGATTCTGGCTCGCAGACCGTCTGGCGGCGCCGACCATCTCCTGCGCGCCTGGCCGGACCCGCAGAACGCCGATCCTCCAGATTGACTCTCGCCAAGGTTAATGGCGCCATCGGTGACAATTCGGGGTGGTGATCCACGCCTCGGTTCCGGGAGGTTCCAATCAAGCCAGCAATCATCGCGGCGGTGGCGGTGATGGCCGCCGGCCTTGCGACGGCGACCCTCGCGCAGCCGGTCTGCACCGACCAATACCTGCCGGTCTGCGGCCTAGTGAAGCCCACCGGGTCCAAGACCTTCAGTAACGCCTGCCGGGCCAAGCTCGCCGGCGCGCCGATCCTGCATCCTGGGGTCTGCGTGGGGGACGGGCAAAAGCGCTGCCCCCATAACGACCTCGCGCCCGTGTGCGCCAAGGCGGCTTCAGCGACGAGACCCAAGACCTACGACAACCTCTGCTGGGCCGAAAAGGATTGGGCTGTCCTCCTGTATCCCGGCCGCTGCAGGAAAGACCGGTGACCGGCGCGGGGGTCGCGCCCCGGAGGCGCCCGGCGATTTCGGATCGTGGGAGGAGATGATGGCGGCAAGGCAGTATTCGGGAGTCGCGCAGACCTTGGAGGCCGCCATCAAGGTCGCCCACGACAAGATCCAGCCCACGCCCGGCAAGGACTTCACGGTCTCGAAGGTCGCGGACTGGGGCATGCAGTTCGGCGGCTTCGCCCAGCAGAGGCGCTATTGGGTCGTGCTGGTGGAGGACCCCGACGCCCCGCTCAGGGGCGACGGCTGAACTTTATCCGGGCCGCGCTGCGCTGGCGCGACGATGTCATGCAGCCAGGGAGACGATCGTGAGCCGTGTCGCTCGCCGTGGGAAACCAGCCGCCGCCGATGCGCCGGCCGACAAGACGCCGCCCCGCTCGGTCATCGAACCCATCGAGGACATTCGCGCGTCCTTCATCGACGATTTTCAGAAGGTCCGCATCGCCCAAGGTGAGAAGCCGGCCGAAAGGGCGGTTTTCCGCAAGCAGCATGGCGCCGCCAAGGGCCGGCTGACCGTCGACAGGGACTGTCCCGCGGCCCTCCGCGTCGGGCTCTGGGCGGGCGGCCCATATTCGGTCTGGATGCGCTGGTCGAGCGATGCGCCGCCGGACACGCCCGATCAGAAGAACAACACCCTCGGCTTCGCCCTGAAGCTGTTCGGCGTCGCCGGCGCGACGCTCGCGACCGACAACCCGCTGGCCTCCACCGCCGATCTGATCTTCCAGAACAGCGACATTTTCTTCGTCGACAATGCGCGGGACATGGCGGCCATCTCCTCGGACGTGGAAGAGACGCGGTTCATGGCGGTGCACCTGCGCTCGACGCAGATCCTACAGGAAATGGCGCGCGCCGAAGACAGCCTGCTGTCCGCACGCTATTCGAGCACCCTGCCCTATGCCCTGGGCGATCTCGTCGCCAAATTCCGGCTGATCGCGGAGACGCCATTGGTTACGGAGCCGCCGGGGGCTTCGCCGAACTATCTGGCGGAGGATCTGCGCAAGCGGCTCGCCGCCGGACCGACCAGCTTCCTGCTCGAGGCGCAGCTTTTCGTCGATGACAGCGTGACGCCGATCGACCGCGCCACCGAACGGTGGGAGGAAGCCGTGTCCCCGTTCCGGCCCGTCGCCCGGCTGGAGATCCCGGCCCAGGACATCGACCAGGACGGCCAGGCGGCCTATGTCGAGGGCCTCGCCTTCTCGCCCTGGCGGACGTTGCGCGAAAATCGGCCGCTTGGTTCGATCGCCGACGCGCGGCGCATCGCCTATCCGGCGTCGGCCGCCGTACGGCGGAGCCTGAACGGCCAATCCATGCAGGAGCCGGACACGCCGCGCTAATGGGCCCGGCGGCGCGCCGATTTCAGGGTGAAGCATGATCGATCCGGACGAGATCCAGGAGCTCAAGGTCTATCCGCCGCTCGGCGTGGCGCGGGTCGGCAACGCCAGCGGCGCCGACGACTACGTGATCGGGCCCGAGACGATCGGCGGACCCGCCACCTTGCCGGGCGGAACGGCGGAACGGCCGGCGCGCCACCTTGGGGACTTCCGGACGGCGAACGGCGAGATCAAGCGCCAGGCCGCGCGGTTCCGCGTCTACGCCCACATGAAGGACGGGACGGTCGAAGAGGTCACCGCCGAGTCCGCGACCATCGATTGGCGTGTCGCGGTCGCGAACCTCAAGGCTGGCTGGTACGAATTCAACCAGGCGATGGACCTTGGCTCCATCAGCCAGGACGCCAAGCGCCGCAACCTGGACCTCAATCTTGAGCCGGAGCAGCGGCCACGGCTCGATATCGTGCCCTCGCCAAAGCGCGTTTCCGGTGCGAACGCAGGGCCCGTCCGGCTGAACGACGGCAGCTTCTGGGGGAAGGCCGTCTGTCTGGGCGAGCTGCGGACCGACGCCCAGGGCCGCTTGATCTTCCTCGGCGGCAAGGGCGCGGCGGCGCCGTTCCGCAGTGGCGTGACGCCCTTGACCTTCGCCAACAACAGCGGCTGGCACGACGACCTCTGCGACGGACCTGTGCGCGCGCGGGTGACCTTCGACGGCCATGCGCCGATGGAAGCGGAGCCGGGCTATGTGACCGTCACGCCGCCCAACTATGCGCCGGGTCTGTCCGGCGTTGTGACCATGGACGACGTGGTGCGCGAGGTCTTCTACGACCAGAACTGGATCGCGCGGCCTGCGTCGACCTCCTTCGTCGACGACATCCTCCCGATCTTCCAGCGCCTCAGCGGCTATCAGTGGGTCAACCACGGTCTGTTCATGCTGCATGGCTTCGGCTCGCCGCTCGACGCCGGTGACCCGGACGTGGTCAGCCGCCTGAACGACGCCTCCGCCGCCAACGCCGCCTGGCGCCAATCGGTGTTTCGCCTGTTCCGCGACCCGAACCAACCCACGGACGATCAGGTCTCCCCCAAGGATTCGTCCCCGTACATCGAGGGACGGCTCGGACAGATCTACGGAGATGGCGTCGACACCATCTGGGACGGCCCGTACCTGGCGAACGGATTGCTGGCGGTTGCCCGGACCCAGTACGCGCACCTGCAACGCTGGGCGTCGGGGGACTTCACCACCGCCACCTCGCCGGAGCTCCCAGGTTCGGCCCCGCCGGCGTTCTTCGACCTGGCCGACGCCGACCAGGTCCGTCACCTGGAACGGGCCGGCCTGCACGACTGTCTGGGCGGGCCCTTCCATCCCGCGATGGAAATGACCTGGGTGATGCGCATTCCGTTGCTCTGGAAGTCGGCCTACCGGCTCAAGATCCTCCCGGGCGACGAGGCGGCGCGGCAGGACTTCGGCGAGGTCCTGACGCCAGCGGTCTGCACGGGCGCGGGCGGCCCCTATGACGGCGCCGCGGCGGGATGCCTGACCCGCTTTCTCGGCGTGCCGTGGCATACGGATCATACGTCCTGCAATTCGGCGGCCGACTACTTCCCGACGACGTTCCTGTCGATGCCGACCTTCTGGGGCCCTCGCGCACCCGACCAGGTCCTGGCGGAGGGCAACTATTTGCGCGCGGCGGCCGTCTCCGGCGCCGGGCCGGCCGGCGAGCGGCAGACGCTCAAGCACCTGATGCATCGGGTCGACTGGCTGCGCGAGATCCGCGGCATCGACTACTTCGACCGGCTCTCGATCATGATCAAGGAGTGGGCCCAGCTGGGAATGGTGCTGCCTGTCGAGGACGCGCCGGCATCGTTGCCGATCCCCCATCCGCGGGTCGAACAAGGCCGGGTCGCCGACCACAAGCTCTACGACGTCACGGCCGAGAAGAAATATCAGCTTACGGAGGATGTGGAGGCGCTGTTCCGAGAGACCGAAGCAGTCCAGCTGCGCCCCTCGACCACGACGCCCCCACCCAGGCCCAAACGGGCCTTTCGCCAGGGCCAGATCTGATGACGCCGCCCGGCGCGCCGGCCTATCTCGTGGCCGGCGCAGGGCCAGCCGGACTCACCGTCGCGCGCCTCTTGGCGCTGAAGGGGCGGCGCGTCGTCGTCGCGGCGGGCGAGCCGAACCAGGGCGCCAGCCGTCTGGAGCTGTTGGCGCCGGCGGCCCAGTCGACAATGGCGGCGCTGGGGCTCGAGCCCCTGCTGCACGACAGGGCGATCGCCAGGCCTTGCCTTGGGATCCGTCGGCCGCAGAGTCGGATCGAGCATGAGGACTTCCTTCGCCATCCTGCCGGGCAGGGTCACGTCGTCGATCGCACCCGGTTCGATGGATGTCTTCGCGCGGCCGCCCTGGCGGCCGGCGTCGAGTTCCTGCCGCTGCGGGTCACCGGCACGGCCGCGGAGGGCGATGCGCTTCGTGTCCGGTCGAGGCGCGGAGCCGACGGCCTGTTGCCGATCGACGGGATTCTCATCGACGCGACGGGGCGGAACGCCGCGATCGGCCGGCGCATGGGAACACGCACGGCGTTCCGTGATCGATTGGTCGCGGAGCTCATCCGGGACAGCAAGACCCCGCCGGCGCAAGGCGTTGCCGACGACGCGCCCTGCTGGCTGGAATATCGAGACGCCGATTCCAGCTGGCGTTACCACATCAGGGGACCCGGCGGCCGGGCCCAGACTTGGAGCATCAGCCGCAAGGGGGTCCGGTCGGACGGCCGCATACAGGGTGTCGACGCGTCAGCCTGCATCAGGTCGCAAGCCGCTGGAGATGGATGGATCGCCGTGGGCGACGCGGCGATGTGCTTCGAGCCGATAGCCTCCCAGGGCCTGTTCAACGCCCTATCGTCGTCCCTGGCCGCCGCCGGGCTCCTGTTGTCCGCAGCGGGACTGAATCCGCAGACGGCGGACGCGTGGTGCGGCGCTGTTGCGGCCACGTTCCTCCGATCGGAAGCCGGCCGCGCTGAGCTTCAAAGCATCGCCTGAGACATGGCGCGCCGGCTCTCGTCCGGGCCCCGATCAGTCATGGCTGGCTACCCGATGGGCCAGGCGCCGGGGCCGATCGCGGTCGCGCCGCCCGCGGACGCCGTCCCTAGGAGCCCAGCACCGCCAGGGGCCGGCTCCGGCGCCGGCGCAGCTCGCCGAACGAGATCAGGCGCTGGCCCGCCTCGTCCCACAGGGTCAGGCCGACGCCGCGCACGCTCTGGGCGAAGCTCAGCCGCCCGGCGTCCAGCTCCGGATGGTCCCGCAGCACCTGACGCAGGCGATAGAACGGGATGCGGCTGGAGAGGTGGTGCACGTGGTGCACGCCGATGTTGGCGGTGAACCATCCCGCGGCGCCCGGCAGATGATAGTGCGAACTGCCGTGCAGCGCCGCCTCGGTCAGGGTCCAGCGGGAGCTGCGCGCCCAGGCCACGCCCTCGAACTGATGCTGCACGTAGAACAGCCAGACGCCGATCGAGCCGGCGATCAGGCTGGTGGGCAGTTCGATCTCCAGGAACGTCCGCACGCCTCCAAGCAGGATCAGCGCGACGGCGGCGCCGGCGATGGCCAGGTTGGTCGCCATGGGGCTGAGCCAGACCCGCCAGCCGTCCTTCATCTCGCCGACCGGCAGCCGGTGGCGCAGCAGGAAGACATAGGCGGGACCCAGCCCGAACATCACCAGCGGGTGGCGGAACAGGCGGTAGCCGAGCCGTCGCCAGGGCGAAAGCGCCTGATATTCGGCGACCGTCAGCATCTCCACGTCGCCGACACCGCGCCGGTCCAGATCGCCCGAGGTGGCGTGATGCATCGCGTGGGCGCGCTTCCAGTGGTCGTAAGGGGTGAGGGTCAGCACCCCGATCACCCGTCCGGTCCAGTCGTTCATCCCCTTGTGCGGGAAGAAGGCGCCGTGACCGCAGTCGTGCTGGATCATGAACAGGCGCAGCAGGAAGGCGGCGGCGGGGAGGACGAACAGCAGGCCCCACCAGCGGCCGTGCTCGAGCGCCAGCCAGGCCAGCGCCCAGAACAGCATCAGCGGCGCCGCGGTGACGACCAGCTCCAGGAGAGCCCGCCGGGCGTTCGGGGTGCGGTAGGGGCGAAGGCAGGACAGAAGCGCGGAGGCCGGGACCTCCGTGGTCGCGTCGATGATTTGGGGCACGTACAATTCCGGTCGCTGCAGGCACGGCGTCCGCAGTCCAGGCGTCGTCGTACATGAGGATTGTGGCGAAATGCCCACACCCCCGCGGAATTCTTGGCGGCTCGGCGGGCGACGGGTTGGGAAAGGCGGCGGCTACTTGTGCGCGCCGACTGTGCCGATGGCGGCCTTGGAGCCGTCGAACAGCGTCCAGACCGCGCCCACCTCGTCGGCGCTGGGGCCATAGAAGCCGCCCTTGAGGGTCCCGCTCGCCGAGGCGAAGGCCAGGCTGCCCGACGGAGTCGAGGAGGTCGCTGTCGTCCCGGAGATCGCGGTTCCAGAGATACTGGCGGTGACGCTCACGTTGTTCCAGGCCTGGCCCGAGCTGGCGCCGACGGGCGTGGCGACCATGTTGGTGAAGGAGCCGGTGACCTGGCCGGTGGCGAAATTCGCCGTCAGGCTGGCGTCTCCCTTGAGGTTGGCCTGGGTGTACGAGCTGCCGCCTTGGGTCCCCGGCTCGATCGCCAGGCCCGAGACGCCGCCGGTCAGGCTGTAGGTGGCGGAGCCCGAGGTGGGCATCGACCCGGGCGGGGTCTGATAGCCGCCCACCGCCTCTCCGACGTGGATGGGGCCGTTTTCGCCCACCGACCAGCGCCCGAGCAGGACGTAGTCCAGGTTGCCGAGGGGTACTTCATACGAAACATAGGGTGAGCCCACGCCGCCGGGCGAGGAGTTGATGTCCACCGTCTGGCTGACGCCCAGGCCCGGAATGCTGATCTTCACCTCGCTCTGTGTCCCGTCGATCACGGTCACCGTCGCCCCCGAGGCCATGGCGGCGGAGTCCGCCGTGACGTAGGTCGGGGACGCCCAGTCGGCCGACTGGATGGTCAGGGCCGTCTGGGTGACGGCGAACACCGTGCCGGAGGGCGGGACCGGACCGGAAGTCGAGAAGTTCGGCCCTCCCGCCGAGGCGAGTTCGAGACCGGTGGCCGCGTTGGTCGGCGCGGGGGCGCCCACGGTCGGCGTCGCCGGCGCGGAGATCTGCACGGCCGGCGAGGTGAATCCCGGAAAGACCGAGGTGGCGGCCTGGAAGCTCCCGACCAGGCGGGCGACCGCGTTGTCGGAATCCGTGCCGGTGAGATCGAAGGTCCCGCCGACGTCCTCTGCGGCGGGGCCATAGAACCTGGCGGTGATCGGCCCGCGGGTCGGGGCGCCCAGGTACTCGACCCCCATGGTCCCCGAAAACCCGGCGTTGGCCACTGCGCCGGTGAAGTTCCCGGTCACGGTCGAATCGATGCCCGAGCCGCCCATGAAGATGCTGCCGGTCACCGCGCCCGTGGCGAAGTTGACGGTGAAGGAGATGTTGCCGGTGGAATGGAAGGCGCCGCCGGACTGGTTGTCCTCGGGCGCGAAGTTGGCGGTGTTCAGCACCGCGCCGGCGTAGCTCGCCGAGCCCGTGGCGGGCATGGCGGCGACCGGCGTCTGATAGCCGTAGGCGAAGTAGCCGAAGTTGTTCGGCTGGCCTCCGGACGTGCTGGAGAGATTCCAGCGGCCGGTGACCACATAGGGATATTGGTCGCCGGGCGTGACCACGGTCAGGATCTGCCCGTTGGACAGGGTCGCCGCCGTCCCGTCGAGGCGCACATCGGCGTCGATTCCCGCCCCGGGGATGGTCAGATGGATCAGATCGGCGCCCGGCGTATCCCAGGACGAGTCCGGCAATGAGACGACGGCGCCGGACGCTTCGGTCGCCGTGTCGGTGAACACCTGGTGGCCGCCCAGGGTGAAGGCGGCTAGGTCCGCGATGAACGCCGTCCCTCCCGCAGGTCCCGGGCTGAACCGGAACGCCGGCGATCCGAGCGTGGCCTCGTACCGGGCCGGCGCCGTCGGCGTCGGCGTGGGCGTTGGGGCCGGCGTCGGCGCCGGGGTGGGTGCGGGCGTCGGCGCCGGCGTGGGGGCGGGCGTTGGAGCGGGCGTGGGAGCCGGGGTTGGAGCCGGCGTGGGAGCCGGGGTCGGCGCCGGCGTGGGCGCGGGGGTTGGAGCGGGGGTCGGCGCCGGCGTCATGCCGCCCGAACTCCCATCGGACGCGCACGCGGCAAGCAGGCATGGCAGCGCCATTGCCGAGATCAGGACCGACTTCTTCACAACCCCCCCCGGTCCCAGGCGCCGCCCGCGACAGGTCCCGTGCTCCAGATGATCGAGCCAGGCCGGCGCGGTGCAGCCCGCCACTTCCGGTAGAACCTAGCACGGCCCTCGGACCTGGCCAAACCTAAGCTCTGCTGTAGTCGGGGGCGGCCTTGTGCCTGCGGCTATCGCTCGTGGTGGTGGTCGCCGCGGTCGCCCTGGCCCGGACCGGCGTCGCGCTTGGCGTCGTGGCGGCTGTCGGCCGACAGCGACTTGCCGACGTCGACCTGCTTGGCGAATTCGCCCTTCTCGTCGCGGCGGACGTAGCGCTTGTCGCCCTTGTGCGGCTCGATCAGTTCACGCTTGCTCATGGGATCGCCTCCTTCGTGGACGGAATCCCACAGGCGTCGAGCGGTTCCCACGGGCCCTGCGCTCCCAGGAGCGACATCAGCCGGCGAGCGTCCTCCGGCGCGGCGCAACCGACGTCATTGTCGAAATAGACGAACACGTCCCGGCCCTGCGAACGCCAGGCGCCGATCTTCCCGGCCCAGGCCTGCAAGGTGTCGCGCGAATAGGATCCAGCATAGCGCCCGCCCGGGCCATGGCCGCGGACGTAGGCGAAGGGCGCCGTCGCGATCCACGGCGCTGGCGCATGGTGGTGGTCCGAGATGCAGAGCGCGACCTGATGCCGGGCCAGCTGATCGAACACCGGCCCGGCGTACCAGGCAGGATCGCGGAACTCCATCACATGCCGGCCGGCCGGCAACAGCGCCAGGAAGTCCGCCAGGCGCGGCAGATCCGGCGGCATCTGCGGCGGCAGCTGGAACAGCGTCGGCCCCAGCTTGGGACCCAGGGCCTGCATCGGAGCGAAGATGCGGCGCAGCGAATCCTCGGGGTCGCGCAGCCGCTTCATGTGGGTGATGAAGCGCGACGCCTTCCACGAGAACAAGAATCCCGGGGGCGTGGCCTCGCGCCAGCGCGCCACGCTGGCCTGGGTCGGCAGACGATAGAAGGTCCCGTTGATCTCGGCCGTGTCGAACCGGCTGGCGTAGTGCTCGAGCCAGCGGGCCTGGGCGAGCTTGTCGGGGTAGAAGGGCCCCCTCCAGGGCCGGTAGAGCCAGCCGGACGTGCCGATCCTGACCTCGCTCATGGCGGCCTAGACGACCCCTTCGCCGCCGGTGACCAGCGCCTTGCGGCCCTCCAGCTTGCCTGAGCCCCGATAGCTGGTTTCGCCGTGATCGAGCTTCGGCCGCATGTCGGCGGCGAGCCCGGGCCGGGCTGGGGCTGCTTGGGAAACGGCGGCGCCGGATATTGGCGCCGGGGGTCCTGCATTCTCAGGCGGGCGTCCATCGTCGCGACTCCAAATTGACGTTCGCCCTGCGAAATCCATACGCGCGGCCGGCGTTCCCGTTGGCGCCTACGGCGTGACGGGAGCGATCAGCGGAGGCCCAGTTCGATCCAGACCGGGGCGTGGTCGCTGGTCTTCTCCCAGCCGCGGACCTGGCGGTCGACGCCGGCCGCCTTCAGCCGCGGAGCGAGGTCGGGGCTCAGCAGCAGGTGGTCGATGCGCAGGCCCGCGTCGCGCGCGAAGGCGTTCCGGAAGTACTTCCAGAAGGTGTAGACGCGCTCGCCCGGATGCCGCTCGCGCAAGGCGTCGGTCCAGCCCTGGCCGACCAGCCGCGCATAGGCCTCGCGCACTTCGGGGCGGAACAGGGCGTCGTCCAGCCACCGCTCGGGGGCATAGACGTCGAGCTCGGTCGGCATGACGTTGAAGTCGCCGGCGATCACCACTGGGACCTTGTGCGCCAGCAGGCTCTCGGCGTGGCGCGTGAGCCGCTCGAACCACGCCAGCTTGTAGTCGAACTTGGGTCCGGGCGCGGGGTTGCCGTTGGGCAGGTAGAGGCAGGCGATCACCATGCCCTTCACCGCCGCTTCGACGTAGCGGCTGTGCCGATCGTCCGGATCGCCGGGCAGGCCGCGCCGGATCTCGTGGGGCTCGCCGTCCCGAACCAGGATCGCCACGCCGTTCCAGCTCTTCTGCCCATGCCAGATGGCGCCGTAGCCGAGCGCCTGGATCGTCGCGACCGGAAACCGGTCCTGGGGCGCCTTCAGCTCCTGCAGACAGACGACGTCGGGCCGCTCCTCCTGCAGCCAGCGCAGCAGCACCGGCAGCCGCCCGTTCACGCCGTTGACGTTGTAGGTGGCGATCTTCATCTGCCGCCGGCGCGCCAGGGCCGCAGTCGCCGCACAGCTCCCCTCGGGGCGCTCTGCGGCGACGCGAAAAGCCTAGACCCGGCGGCGGAAGACCAGATGGTAGAGCAACAGCACGATCACCGCGCCGATGACGGCCACGACCATGCTGTAGAGGTTCAGGCCGGTGACGCCGGCCACGCCGAAGAAGCGGTTGAAGATGAAGCCGCCGACAAACGCGCCGACGATGCCCAGGACGATGTCCAGCACCAGGCCTTCGCCGGTCCTATTGACGATCTTGCTCGCGATGAATCCCGAGACCAAGCCCAGTATGAGCCATGCAATGATGCCCAAGTCAGCCTCCCCTGTTCGATGGCGCGCGGAGCGCCAACCGAAGCGCTAAGCCCCCGCTAAGCATTTCGTTCCGACCTCGCCGGCTGCGATTGGAACTTCGCGCCGGTTCAACCCTTATGGCGGCGTGGCGGAATCGGTCCGCGCCTCCGCGGACACGCCACGCATCGGAACCTCATGTCTTCCACATACGATGAACGCCGCGCCGTGCGCGCGGCTCAGCCCGCAGCCAAACGACCTTTCACGCCGCGCCCCCAATCCGCCGGCAGACCCGTGCTGCACCTCAAGTGCACGGCCCCCGAGCTGCGCGATGCGGCCGCCGGCCAGGCCGGCGAACGGCCGGCGCCGATCGTTCCGCTGAGCTAGAACCGCGAGCCCTGTCGCGTCGCCGCTGGGCTTGAACGGCGGACGGAACAACCCTCGGGACGGCACGTTCGACCCGGGGCGCCGGCCATCATTCCCGGCGCCGGGACCCTGTCACGTGAAGAAGATCTCCGAGTATCGTCACCACGCCGCCGAATGCCGCGCCCTGGCGGCCAAGATGCCCGTCGACGACCAGCGCCAGCAGCTTCTGGACATGGCCGCGAACTGCGACCGGCTCGCCCTCGAGCGGGAACGCAGCGTCAAGCTGACCGAGCAATCCAACAGCTCTTCGCTCGGTCGCCCCGGCCGCTGACCTCGCCATGGACGGCCCTCTCAGTCCCCCCTCAGTCAAGGGCGCGGGCCGGCGCGAGCTTCCCGCCTACGTCTCCAATGGCGTGATCGGCCTGCGCGTGCGGGAGATCGCCCTGTCGCCCGGCATGGCGCTGGTCAGCGGCTACACCGGCGAGGACGAGGAACGGCGGATCGAAGCCGCCGCCGTGGCGCCCTATCCCGTGGCCGTGGACCTGGCGCTGGGCGGGGTCTGGCTGTCGGACACGCTGCAGAGCGTCGGCGACCAGGAGCAGAGCTACGACTTCTCGACCGGAGAGCTGACCAGCCGCTTCGTCCTGGCCGTCGAGGGCACCCTGGCGCGCGTGGAGGTGACGACCTTCTGCAGCCGGACCGCCCCGACGCTCGTCTGCCAGGAGGCCGTGGTGGAGGTCGAACGGGCCGTCGACGTGAAACTGCGGGCCGCGGTCGATGCCGGCGGCGTTCCGGGCCGGGCCCTGCGCCAGACGCGCGAGACGCCCGGAGAGGATGCGCCCGCGTGCGACGGCGCGCTCCTGTGGGAGGGGGCCGGCGGGCTTTCCAGGCTCGGGATCGCCTACGCCACGGAGTTGTCCGGGACTGACTGCGATCCGGTCCGGCCGCCGTTGATCCGAGATCGGCTGTATACGGAGTATGGCTTCAGGGCGGTCGCGGGCCGGCGCTACCGCCTGCGGCAGATGGCGAGCCTGGTTCCCGAGGTCATGCACAGCCAGCCGGACCGCCAGGCGGTGCGGCTTTGCGCCATGGCGAGAAACGACGGGTTCGAAACCCTGCGCCGTGAGAATCGCGAAACCTGGAAGCAGCTTTGGAAGGGCCGCATCAAGCTGATCGGGGCGGGCGAGCGCTGGCAGCAGCTCGCCGACGCAGCCTATTTCTACCTCAACAGCTCGGTGCACACGTCGTCGCCGGCGTCGACCTCGATCTTCGGGCTCGCGACCTGGCACGACTATCACTACTACTATGGCCACGTGATGTGGGATATCGAGACCTTCTGCGTCCCCCCCATCACCTTCTCCCAGCCAGGCGCCGCCGCGGCCATCCTCGACTACAGGTTCCGCAATCTGGAGGCGGCCTATCGAAACGCCGACCTGATGGGCCGCCGCGGCGCGCAATTCCCCTGGGAAAGCGCCCCGGGCCACGGCGACGAAGCCGCGCCCATGCCCGGGACCGCCTCGTGGCACGAGGACCATGTATCGCTGGACGTGGCCCTGGCCTTCGCGCTCTTCGCGGCCTGTGGGGACGACGTCCGGTTCGCCGGCGAAAAGGCATGGCCGGTCCTGGCCGGGGTCGCCGACTGGATCGTCTGCCGGGTCCATCGCACGCGCGGCGGATATGAGCTGCTCAAGTCCATGGGGATCGCCGAGCGCCAGCGGACGGCCGACCGTGCCGCGTTCAGCACCATGAGCGCCGTGGTCGTGCTGCGCGAGGCGAAGGTCCTGGCCGAGCGGCTGGGCCGCCCCTTCAATCCCCTGTGGGCGGAGATCGCCAGCTCGCTGCTCCTGCCCATGCGCGACCAGATCGTGGTCTCGCATGAGGGATATCGACGGGACGAGGAAAAGGGCGCGACCCCCGATCCGCTGATGGGCGTATGGCCGCTGGCCTACCGCCTGGACCCGGACGCCGAGCGGGCCACGCTCGAATTCTACCTGGCCCAGGCCGAGACCTACATCGGCGCGCCGATGCTTTCGGCGCTCTATGGCGTTTGGGCGGCCAGGGCCGGGGACCGCGAGCTGTCGCTGCGCCTGCTGGAAGAAGGCTACGGCCGGTTCGTCAAGGGGCGGTTCCTGCAGACCCTCGAGTATCGGCCGGACCGGTTTCCCGAGCAGCCCCAGGCGGGACCCTTCTTCGCCAACACGGGGGGCTTCCTGTCGGGGCTTCTGCTGGGCTTCACCCGGCTGGAGCCCAGCGCGGCCGAGCCGCGGGCGTGGGCGAAAGGACCGGTCGTACTTCCGGCCGGATGGACCGCGATCGAGGTCGATCGGCTGTGGATCCGCGGTCGTCCGGTGCGGCTGGTCGCCCGGCACGGCGAGGCGGCCCGGCTGGAAGACGCCTAGCGCCGGTTGCGGCGCGAGGGGCGGGTTCTCCCGAGCTCAGCCCAGGCCCCGCCGTCGAGCCGCCCCTGGCGGGCTTCGAGGCGCGCCGCGCGCCGGCGCTTCCAGGGCCGCCAGGAATCCCTGGGTCCGATCGGGTCGCCGAGGTGGAAGGCCGACACGAAGGCGGCCACCGGGCTCAGGGGCTCGGGCTTCAGCGGGCGAAGCCGGCAGCATCCCGAGGCGCGCAGGGCCTCCAGCGCGGCGCCGACCCCGCCGTGCCTGGCGATCGCCGCGTCCATCGGCTCCTGCGGGCAGCCGAGCCAGTGGGCCAGCAGCTTGTTGCGCAACCTGGTGATCTCCGCCCGGTGCCTGGCCGTGTCGGCCTCCAGGCTGAGGTCGCACTCGGTATCGAACCCCAGCGAGCGATTGTTGATGTTGGACGACCCGATCCGCAGCAGCACGTCGTCGATGATGGTCAGCTTGGCGTGCACGATGATGGTGCGTCCCAGGGTGGTGACGGGACTGTAGGCCTGCAGCCGCCCGTGCCTGTCCGCGGCCGTCAGCGTCCGGATGAAATCGAGTCGGGTGCGGTCCATGGTCATCTGGTCGAAGTAGCTCGGCGAGTGCTCGGTGGAGATCAGGATCATCTCGGGCCCCTTGGCCTCGGAGAGGCGGGCGGCCAGTTCGCGCGCGATCAGCGGCGAGGTGAAGTACTGGTTCTCCATGTAGATGCAGCGCTTCGCGGCCCGAATGGCGGCGACGTGCAGGGCCTCGTTCTCGCGCACCTGGGGGTAGCGTCGCCAGGCCGCTTCGGTGCGGGAAATCCCAGCCGAGATGTCGGAGAAGGCCGGCGGGATGACGCCCGGCCAGCGCGGCCGGCGCACCGGCGGACAGGGATCGATCGCCTCGCCGGTGGCCCGCAGCCAGCGTTGGCGGAACAGCTCGCCAAGGTTGCGGGCCGCCTCGCCGTCGACCAGGCCCATCACCTCATGGCGGCTGTCGAAGCATTTGTTGTCGCGCCGCGTCTTCTCGCGCCGGGGATTGTCGTCCAGGTGCTCGGGGGTGTCCCAGCGATCGGGACCGATATCGCCCCCGCCGCAGAAGGCGATGGCGTCGTCGATGACGATCATCTTCTGGTGGTGGCAGGCGCCGATGGGGAGCTTGCCGTCGAGGACGAACTTCACCTGGGTCCCGGCGAAGATCTTGCGGTCCACGAAGGGGAAGAAGTGCTGGGTCGCCGCCACCGGCATGGCCGACTTCCAGCAGAGCACGCGGACGTCGATCCGGGGGTCCCTCGCCAGGGCGATCAGGAAGGGTCCGATGCGGTCGCTGTCGGGGCCCCCGCCGCCCGGCTGGGGATGGAACAGGGTGTTGGCTTCGAAGGCCCAGTTCAGCAGGTGCACGCAACGCCGGGCCCGGCTCATGGCGTCCATGGCCGCGTCGAAATAGGCCTCCATGTCGATCAGCAGGGCGGCGCGATCCGCCCGCCCGATCCGCCAGGCGGTGGTCTCGTCCAGCAGGCTCATGCCCGGTGAGGCCAGCTCATCGCCCGGGACTGCGCCGCCGAACGGACTCCGTCCGAAGGCCCGCGGGCGTGGCCCAAATGCGACCGGCTCGACTGGGAACGCCGAGCGGTCCGCAGGGGGAATTGGACCATGGGGAGCCTCCGCCCAGGCAGAACACGTCGCCGGTCAAATGGCTCCGCTTGAAGGGCCGCTTTCCGTTGGGTGGCGCGGGAACGTCCGGACGACCTGCGGCTTAGGTCGTCGCCCTGTCGGCGATTCCCACGGCGGGCATTTCGTTGCGGGCGGCAGGACATGAGACGCGGACGCGGCAACCCCTGGTTCGGCATCGGGCTTCAGGTCTGGAGTCTCGGTCTGGAGGCCTCGACGGTCATGGGGCTGCGCGCGCTGAAGATCGCCCGGGGCGGCCCCAGCGCCCGCGCCGAGGCCGAGCGCATGGTGAGCGAGAAGGTCGAGGCGGCCGCCGCCTTGCAGGTCATGGCGCTCACCGGCGCCCTCGGCGCCACCGCGCCCCACGCCTCCGCCCGCACCATCGCGCACTACCGCCGCAAGGTTCGCGCCAACCGCCGCCGGCTGAGCAAGTCATAGAGGCCGGCAGGGCCTATCTGAGCTGGGGCGCCGCCGCGGCCAGGTCGTTGCGCAGGGTGGTGGCCGCGACGCCCGCTTCTCCCATCGCATGGCTGATCTGATCCAGCCCGATCACCACGTCGCCGGCCGCGTAGAGGCCCGGAACGCTGGTGCGCTGGTGCGAGTCCACCTTGATGCACTGGTCCTGGGTCAGATCCGCGCCGAGACCGGCGGCGAGATCGGAATGCACCGTGGAGCCCAGCGCCGGATAGATGGAGTCGAAGGTCATCCGCCCGGCCGCCGTCTGGAAACCGAGGCCGGCGCCCTCGACGCGGAAATCGGTCGCGGGTCCGGCGACGGCCGTCACGCCGATGGCCGCCAGGGCGGATCTCTGCGCCGCGTCCAGGCCGAGGTCCGCGGTGGGGGCGATGACCGTGACCCGATCGGTGTAGGCGCGCAGGAAGGTGGCTTCCTTCACCGCCCTGGCGCCCTGGCCGATCACCCCGACCTTGCGGTCGGTCACCTCGAAGCCGTCGCACACCGGGCAATAGCGCAGCAGGCCCCGCTCCAGGGCCAGGGTGTGCAGCGCCTCGTCGATCTCGGGCCGGTGGTTGGAAACGCCGGTGGCCAGGATGACGGCCCGCGCCCGCAAGGCCTCGCCGCCCTCCAGGCGCGCGGTGAAGTCGCCGGCCCGCCCCGCGATGGCCATGACCCGCGCGCGTCGCACCTGCGCATCGAATTCGATCGCCTGGGCCCGCATCCGATCCAGGAGCTCGGCGCCGGAGATCCCGCCGGGAAAGCCGGCGTGGTTGCGGGTGCAGGGGATCAGGGCGGCCCGGCTGGCGCCGGAATCGACCACGATGGTGTTCAGGCGAAAGCGCGCCGTATAGATCGCCGCGGCGAGGCCGGCGGGGCCGCCCCCCACCACAAGGCAATCCGCCAGCTCGGCAGGTGCGTTCACGTCGAACCTCCTGCCCTGGCGGGCGCGAAGCCGGTCACGGCCTGATGCCTTGGGATGAACGGGTGGAGAAGCCGCGACGGCCCGGGTGGTTCCCTGGATGGCGCGCGCCAGCGTCTGACGCCAATATTCTGGCATGATTTGAGCCGGTCGCATCAATATTTTCTGCTATAAATACATGAGCGTACGGCCATTGTATTTTTCGAGCCCGGCCCCATTTGTAACATGGCCCAGTGTGGTTCGATTATTTCGAGGGTTTCCAGGATGACTGACCGGCCGCGACTCGTCTTCCCTCGCGTCAGCTAGGCCGTCGTCAAGTGTCCCAGCCCGAACAAGTCCCGCACCAATGGCCCTCCGCCCAGGGCGTCGCCCGCGCCGTCG
Organism: Caulobacteraceae bacterium; assembly: GCA_025450315.1. Classification (GTDB taxonomy): domain Bacteria; phylum Pseudomonadota; class Alphaproteobacteria; order Caulobacterales; family Caulobacteraceae; genus JANWHQ01. The sequence continues at coordinate 20,163 of JANWHQ010000085.1, read as the reverse complement.
ACCCGCCGGGGGCCGGCCAGCTCAGGGCGGCTCTGCTGAGGTCGGCCTTGGCGCTGGTCGACGATCCTGCCGAGGCGGACATCCTGGTCGCCCGGGTGCTGCAGGCCGCTGGCGAAGCGGAGCTGGACGCCGCGCCGCTCGGCCAGGCCGAGCTCTTCCGCCTGCTGCGGCGGGCCTACCATTCGATCGAGCGCTCCCGACCGCGGCGGCGGATGCGCGACGCGACGGTGACCTCGCTCGCCGTCCAGCAGGCGCCCCCGCGCGCGGGCCAAGGCGATTGAGCGCCATGGAACACCGGCTCGGGACCATCGATCTCGTCAGCTGGCAGGGCCGCAGCAACCGCCGCCTCAAGCCGGGCGTCTCGGTCTGGACCGTGCTCCTGGTGGCGGCCGCCCTCGGCGGGTGCGTGACCTTGTCGGGCCAGGCCTTGGGCCTGCTGACCTGGACCGGGCCCCTGGCGGCGCTTCCCGCCGGACTGGTCCTCTTGGCCGTGTGCTCGCAGATCGTGGCCGTGACGCGCGCGGCCCTCGCCTGGCTCGCGGGCTAGCGCCATGACTGGGCTGCGCGCAGGAGATCCCGCATGACCGCCTTCGAACGGTTCGTGACGTCCTTCCGCTCGCAGTGGATCTCACCGTCGGAAGTTCGCCTGGAGACCTGGGCGTTGGGGGGACGGCATCAGGGCCGCGCCCTGGAGGGCGCCCGGTCGGAACTGAAGGCCGGCGGCATCTCCATCCGACAGGCCGTGCTGCTGCGGGCCGTCATCCGCAGCCTTCGCCACTGAGCGGCGCAGCGCAGCTCAGCCAGGCGTGACGAGCTCGCTGACGGTCACGCCGCCGGCCTCGACCTTGACGCCGAGGAACCGCATGACGCCGTCGGCGAAGCTGATGTCCGACATGGCGAGTTCGGGGTCGCGCTTCAGCAGGCTGGCGTCCGCGTGGGTGAGCCGGAGCATCATCTGCTTACGGCGAAGGCCGCTGGCTTCGGCCCGTTCGATCTGTTCGCGCAGACGGCCGGCGGGGGATCTACGGCCCGAAGGAGCGAGTTCTGGTTTCATGACGCGAAGAAGCCCGGTTCGCCGCTGATGCGCACCTGGCACATGCGCCCGGCGTTGTGCATCTCGCGCGCGCGCCGGTTGGCCGCGGCCTTGGCGACCTCCCGATCCTGGGATTGGCCGAAGAGTTCGCCGTCAAGCTCCACCGCCCAGGCGCCTTCGTGGCGCACAACAGTGAGCACGGCCCGATCTGGTATCATCCGCATGAACCCCTTGTAGCACGTCCTCGGCGCCACGGACGGATTTTCTCGAAATATTCCTTGAACCTTGGGCCAGAAAAGCCCATCATCACCGCATCGAATTTCGTTTTGGCTCGGCAGCCGTCCGAAAGAAATCAAAGATTTCGGTCTCGGAATTGCCCCACGACCCTCTCCGAAAATTTGATCTCAAGGCCCATCTCGGGCGTGAGAACTCGTTCCCGGAAAGGGAAAATTATGCAAAGCGGCACCGTTAAGTGGTTCAACGGCCAAAAGGGCTTTGGTTTCATCCAGCCTGACGCGGGCGGCAACGACGTCTTCGTCCACATCTCCGCGGTCGAGCGCGCCGGCATGGCGTCCTTGCACGAAGGCCAGAAGCTGAACTTCGAAGTCGAACGCGACCAGAAGAGCGGCAAGATGTCGGCGGCCCAACTTCAGGCCATCTGAGCGGTCTGGCGAGACGCGGTCCGCTGGTCGGACCGCTCAAGCGCCCACGCTGACGCGTGCGGCCAGGGTGGGCTTCGACCCGCCCCGCACGACGAGTGGGCGCCGGCGACGGAACGTTCGCTCGGCGCCTTCATCGCCCTGCGGGTCGGCGCGATGCGCCCAGCGGCCGGATGCGCGGCTGCGACCGCGCCGGACCGATCGCGGCGCCCAGCCGGATCCGGGTTCCTAGAACGAGACGATCAATCCCTCCGCCACGATCAGCGCTCCCCCCGAGGAATATCGGCGGGCTCGGCAGGGCGCGAGATGCGCAGGGCGGGTGCCGCCCATGTGGGCGAAGAGGACCTAGCGCCAGCTGCCGGTCCCGCCTCGAAGGCGCACGGCCGACCGATCGTCAACTGAACACATTCACCGTGAATTCGAAGTCGAGCCCGCTCTCCAGGGCGTGGGCGTCGCTGACCTTGCTCTGGTCCGTTGCGCTCATGGGGTTGAATCCGGTGAGGATGGCGACGTTGGTCTTATTCGCGTCCCGCAAGTAGGTCCCGTCGGGCAATACGACGAAGCCGCCCTTGTGGGTCGTGAAAACGACCGATGTGGAGCCATTCTCGCCTTCGCTCCAAGTGTTCGGGTTTTGGCCGTTCAGGTCGAGGGTGATGTGAAAGAACGTCGGCTTGTTCTCGCCAGATGTTGTCGTCTTGCACACCAACCCCACCGATATCCGGCCATCGGACAGGGCGAGGCCCGGCGCGCCCAGCGCGACCGTCGCCATGATGCAGGAGCCGAACGAGCGCCGATTGAACATTTCCGTCTACTCCTCCCTGTTGGAGCACGGCCGGACGCGGCCAATCCGCCCTCCGGCTCCGATCCGCCTCGCGCTCCGCGAGCCGCCCGGTCGATCTCTCCCGGGGTCAGGCGGGCATGGTCGTCGCCGTGCGCATGCGCCTCCGGCACCTGCGCCATCACCCACTCGGCGACCTGCCGGCAGATCCTCGTCGGGCGGGTGCTGCCCGCGATGACGAGGACCTTGCGCTTGGCCCCGGCGACATCTGATGGGGTCATGGCTCCGGTCCCGCTAGGCCGCGCCGGCCAGGGCCTGGCGGCCCAGGATCATGTCCGCGCCCTTCTCGGCGATCATGATCACCGGCCCGTTGGTGTTGCCGCTGATCACGTTGGGCATGATCGAGGCGTCGACGACCCTGAGGCCCGCCACGCCGCGGACCCTCAGCTCCGGATCCACCACCGCCATGCGGTCGCGGCCCATCTTGCAGGTGCCGGCCGGGTGGAAGGTGGTGCCAAGGGTGTCGCGGGTGAACTGGCGGATCTCGTCGTCGGTCTGCACCCGGGGCCCGGGGAAGGTCTCCTCGCCCCGATAGGCGTCCATGGCCGGCGCCTGGGCCAGGCGGCGGGTGATCTTCACCCCGCGCACCAGCCCTTCCAGGTCCTCGCCGCCCGGATCGCTGAGGAAATGGCCATGGAGCCTGGGTTTGGCCGCCGGGTCGGCCGAGGCGAGGCAAAGCCGCCCGCGGCTCCTGGGCTGCAGCAACGAGATGTGGAACGAGAAGCCGTGCCCGTGCGGGATCGCCCGGTGGCGCTGGTTCATGTACTGCGGCCCCAGGATGATCTGCAGGTCGGGCTGCTCCAGCCCGGGCCTGGAGCGGACGAAGCCGCCGCTTTCCACCGTGTTGGTGGTCCAGGGCCCCTTGCGTTGGAACAGGTACTGGAACGGCGAGGCCAGCATCCAGGGCAGCGCCCGCCAGGACAGGCCGTATAGCGTGTGGTGCGGGCTCGACCAGCACATCAGCACGTCCTGGTGGTCCTGCAGGTTCTCGCCGACGCCGGGCAGGTCCAGCACGACGTCGATGCCGTGGCGCTTCAGCTCCTCGGCCGGCCCGATCCCCGACAGCATCAGGAGCTGGGGCGAGTTGATCGCCCCGGCCGCAACGATCACCTCGCGGGTCGCGCCGATGGTCTGGACCTGACCGGCGCGGGAGATCTCCACGCCCGTGGCGCGACCGTTCTGGATCAGCACCCGGCGGGTCAGGGCCCCGGTGACGACGGTCAGGTTCGGCCGGCCCGCCGCCGGCTGGAGGAAGGCCCGCGCGCTCGAGAGCCGCTCGCCGTTCCTCTGGGTCACGTCCCAGTAGCCGAAGCCGTCCTGTTCGGCGCCGTTGAAGTCGGTTGTGCGGCCGAGCTGCAGCTCTTCGGCGGCGGCCAGCACGGCCTCGCTGATCGGGTGGGGGTCGCGCTGGCGGGCGACGTTGAGCTCCCCGCCCGTCCCGTGGAAGGCGTCGGCCCCGTCCTCGCGGTTCTCCGACTTCTTGAAGTAGGGCAGCACGTCCCGGTAGCTCCAGCCGTCGGCGCCCTGCGCGGCCCAGCCGTCGTAGTCGCGCCGGTGGCCGCGGATGTAGATCATGCCGTTGATGGCGCTGGAGCCGCCCAGGATCCGGCCCCGCGGACAGAAGATCGGCTGGCCGCCCACCGTGGGGTCGGGCTCGTACTGATAGAGCCAGTTGTAGCGGGGGCTGCCGATGGTGGTGAACACGCCCGCCGGGATGTTGACCAGCAGCTTGGCCAGGAGGCTCTGGTCGGAAGGCCCCGCCTCGATCAGCGCCACCGTGACGGCGGGATCGGCCGACAGCCGGTTGGCCAGGACGCAGCCCGCCGAGCCCGCTCCCACGATCACATAGTCGAAGGTGTCCATCGGCGAAGCCTCTCACCCGGCCCCTCTGGAGCGGGACCTTCGCAGCGATGCTATAGAGCCAAGGGCGCCCTTGTCAGCCCCGCCGGCCTCGGGGGGCGCCAACCGACCGATGAGGCCGGCGGGGAGGCGGACGAAGGGATGACGCCGCCGGCGGGCGTGGGCGTCGAGGCAATTGGCCCCGATCCCCGTCTTGCATGCCGCCGCGCGGCCGGTAGCATCGCCGCAGCCATGGCCGTCGACCCCGGCGGCCTTTCCCGCGCGACGCTCGTGTAGAGGGGCCTTCCGCGGCTTCCCCATCGCGTGCGGAGCCAACGCCATGACCAAGGTCGAACACATCCCCAATCCGCGGATCAAGGAGCGGGAAGCGGCGGGACCGCACCTGACCAAGCACGAGCACGAGAAGATGGGCTTCAACGGCCGGATCGCCCTGGTGATCACCAATGCGGTGGGCACCATGTGGTGCGCCTATGCCTTCGCCGGCCTCGCCCTGATCAGCCTGCCCCAGGCCATCGCGGGCGGGGTGGCGCCGCTGATCGCCTGGATCGCCCAAACCTTCCTGCAGCTGGTGCTGCTGTCGGTGATCATGGTGGGCCAGAAGGTGTCGGCCGCCGCTTCGGACAAACAGGCGCTGCAGACCTACAAGGACGCCGAGGCGCTGCTGAAGATCCAGGACGAGGTGCACCGGCTGATCGAGGTCAACAACCAGCTCACCGAGGAGATCCACCGCACCGTCACGGCCAAGGCCGCGCCGGCGGCCAGCTAGAGGGCTGGGCCGCGCGGCCCGGGCGCCCTAATCCTTCCCGGCAAGCAAGCGGAGGGATCGGCATGGCGGCCGGGATCAGGCGGGTGGTGACGGGGCACGACGCCCAGGGCAAGTCGGTGTTCCTGTCAGATGGCCCGCCGCCGCAGCATCACCCGATGCGGGGCCCCGGCGTCGGGGCCGACTTTCACGAGATCTGGAGCACCCCCGAGGCGGTCCCCGAGCTGACCTCCACGCCGGCGACCGAGCCCAACGAGCGGGCCTTCACCATCATGCCGCCGACCGGGCACCTGCTCCGGATCATCGAGATCCATCCGCCGCACGAGGGCGGGAGCCGCACGGTGATGCACCGGACCAGGACGCTCGACTACGTGGTGGTGATCGAGGGCGAGATCGTGCTGCTGCTGGACGACAGCGAGACGGTGCTGGGGCCGGGCTCGGTGGTGGTCCAGCGCGGGACCAACCACGCCTGGGAGAACCGCGGCGACAGGACCGCCCGCCTGGCCTTCTTCCATATCGACGCGGCCTTCTCAGGCGAGCTCCTGGCCAAGCTGCCGCAGCCGCTGGAGCTGATGCGCTAGGGCGCCCGGCCATGACCTAGGGGGGACTTTAGATGTGGACGATGACCAAGCGCGCGGGCCTGAAGCGCATTTGCGGTCTGGCCCTGGCCTGGGCGGCGACGACGGCGCCGGCCCTGGCGGCCCAGGACATCCGGATCGACGATACGGCCGTCTATCCCGAGAGCATGGGCGCCGCGCCCGACGGGACCATCTATGTGGGCAGCATGAAGGGGATCGTGTTCCGCGCCCCGCCCGGCGCCGCGACCGCCGAGCCCTTCATCCGCCCGGACGCCAAGAACGGCATCCTGTCGCTCTTGGGCATATTGCCGGACGCCAGGTCCAAGACCCTGTGGGTCTGCTCCGCGCCCTCGACCCTGCGCAATCCGCCGGCGGTGGGGACCTCCTCGCTGATGGCCTTCGACCTGAAGACCGGCGCTTTCAAGGCGGCCTATCCGTTCCTCGCGCCCGCCTCGGCCTGCAATGACATCACCGTTGGCCCGGACGGCTCGGTCTACGCCACCGACACCCCCAACGGCCGGATCTTCGTCCTGAAGCCCAGGGCCTCGGCCCTGGCCCTCTACGCCAGCGACGCCCAGCTGAAGGGCATCGACGGCATCGTCTTCGGGGGCGACGGCCAGCTCTATCTGAACATCGTCAGCAAGGGCCTGCTCATGCGGGTCGACCGGGGCCCGGACGGCGCCATGACCGGCCTGACCACCCTGAAGCTGTCCCAGCCCGTGGCGGGCCCCGACGGTTTCCGGCTGATCTCGGGCGACCGCTTCCTCCTGGCCGAGGGCAACTCGGGCCGTATCGACGAGGTGACGATCGACGGCGACCGCGCCGACATCAAGGTGCTGAAGCAGGGCCTGGTCTCGCCGCCGGGCGTCACCCTGGTCGGCCGCACCGCCTATGGCCTGGAGGGCAAGATCACCTACCTGTTCGACCCCAAGCTGAAGGGCCAGGACCCCAACCCGTTCATGATCCGGGCGATCCCCTTGCCGTGACCTCGGCGCCCGGGCGTTTCCAGGCGCGTCAATCGGAGGCTCCAGCCGAGACAAGGACGCGGCCGCGCCGGTGACCTAGCTTGCGCGCGGTGTCGGCAGCCGTGCAATGTGCGCGGGGGAAATCCGGCGAGGGCCCAATGCGGCGACCAATGACGTCCAGTCTCTGGCTGGTTTGCGCCGGCGCGCTCTTGGCCGGCTCGGGCGCCGCGCGGGCCGCCCCGCCGCCCGAGGCGGCCGCGACCGGCGCCGAGATCGCCCGGCTGTCGGCCGAGGTCGACCGGCTCGAGGGCGCCAGGGCCGTGCGCAAGCTGCAGCGGGCCTTCGGCTACTACATCGACCGGGGGCTCTGGGACGAAGCCGCCGACCTGTTCGCCGACGACGGCTCGGTCGAGATCGGCATGGACGGCGTCTATGTCGGCAAGGCGCGCATCCGCGAATATCTGCAGCGCCTGGGCGGCGGCCAGCCGGGGCTGGTCTACGGCCAGCTGAACGAGCACCTGCAGCTGCAGCCCGAGGTCGACGTGGCGTCCGACGGCCTGTCCGCCAAGGGCCGCTGGCGCGACCTGGCCATGCTCGGCCATTTCCAGAAGGACGCCGCCTGGGGCGACGGCATCTACGAGAACAGCTACGTCAAGGACGGCGGGGTCTGGAAGATCAAGACCCTGCACCTCTACATCAACTTCGTGGCGCCCTACGAAAAGGGCTGGGCGCGGCTCGGCCCGGCGCCGGCCGACTGGCGCACCGACGTGGCCAAGGCCTTCCCGCCCGACAGGCCGCCGACCGAGGCCTACCGTCCGTTCCCTGAGGTCCAGGTCCCGCCGTTCCACTACCGGAACCCGGTCACCGGACAGCCGGCGCCGCCCAAGGCGCCCGTCCCGGCCGATCCGCGGCTGGCCGCCTACGCCCATCGGGTGGAGCTGCTCGAGGACAAGGACCAGGTCGAGAACCTGCAGGCCGCCTACGGCTACTATTTCGACAAGTCGTTGTGGCGCGATGTGGCCGACCTGTTCGCCCAGACCGGGACCTTCGAGTACGGCCAGCGGGGCGTCTACGTCGGCAAGGCCCACATCCAGAAGGCGCTGCTGCTGTTCGGCAAGGAAGGCCCCGAGCCCGGCAAGCTGAACAACTACATGCAGCTGCAGGGCGTCATCCACGTGGCGCCCGACGGCAGGACGGCCAAGGCGCGCTGGCGAGGCATGGTCCAGCTCGGCCGGGCGGGCCAGAACGGCCGGTGGGGCGAGGGGACCTACGAGAACGAGTATGTGAAGGAAGGCGGCGTCTGGAAGATCTCCCGGCTGCACTTCTACGTCACCGGCTTCACCGACTACGACGCCGGCTGGACCAAGTCGGCGATCCCGATGCAGGGACCGAGCGCCGTCCTGCCGCCCGACCGTCCGCCGACGGAGGTCTATCGCGCCTTCCCCGGCGTCTACATCCCGCCGTTCGACTATCCGCATCCGGTCACCGGCCAGCCGCTCGACATCCCCGAGCCGGCCGACACCGTCCTGGGGAGGAAGTGATGGGCCTCATGGAATTCCCCTCCTCGCGGCGGCAGAGCCGCCTGCAAGTGGAACCGCGGAGTACGCAGAGACGGCGCAGGGATCGCGGAGGGGCGATGTCTCTGCGCGTCCTCCGCGCCTCCTGCGCGATCTCTGCGGTCATACTTGCCGGCCTTGCGGCCGGATCGGGCGGGGCCGCGGTGGCCGCCCCCGCTGCCGGCCCCACCGCTGATTCCGCCGACTTAGCCGCCAGGCTCGACGCCCTGGACAAGCGCATCACCCGGCTGGAGGACGCCAACCAGATCGAGATCGTCCAGCGCACCTACGGCTATTTCGTCGACAAGGCCCAGTGGACCCAGCTGTCAGAGCTGTTCACCGACGACGCGACCCTCGAGATCGGCGGCCGCGGGGTGTTCGTCGGCAAGGCCCACGTGCTGGAGTACATGCACCGGGCCTTCGGCCCGGACGGGATCAAGGAAGGCTCGATCATCAACCACATGCAGTTCCAGCCGATCGTCGACGTCGATCCGGACGGGCTGCACGCCAAGCAGCGGATGCGGGCCTTCGTGATGTCGAACGGGGGCTGGGGCCTGCCGCTCTACGAGAACGAGTACAGGAAGGAGAACGGCGTCTGGAAGATCTCCAAGCTGCGCGGCCCCTTCACCATGTACACCTCGTGGGAGGGCTGGGCGAAGTCGGCCACGCCCAACACCCGGCCCGAAAGCTTCGGCGAGCCCCCCGACCTGCCGCCGACGGTGGTCTATCTGACCTACCCCTCCTACTACATCGTGCCCTTCCACTATCCGAACCCGGTCACCGGCAAGCCGTGGACGCCTGGAACCCAGCAGGCCGGCGCCTATGCCTCGCCGAGCCAGGTCTCGCTGGACAATCCGCGTGAGGCCGGATCGAGGTGAAGCGGCGGCGTCCTTCATTTCCGCTCATCCCCGCCCTGGGGCTGATCACCTGCGCCCTGCTGGCCGTGGCCGGCGCGGCCTTGGCGCAGAAGGACTCGCGGCCCGCGGCGGTCGACAGCGCGCGCCTGCGCGCGCCCCCGGCGGGCCAATGGCTGTCGGACGGGCGCACCTATGACGCCCAGCGCTTCAGCCCGCTGGACCAGATCAACGAGACGACCGTCGGCCGGCTGGGCCTGGCCTGGTACGCCGACCTCGACACCTACCGCGGCGTCGAGGGCACGCCCCTGTTCATCGACGGGGTGCTCTACAACGTCAGCGCCTGGGACGTGGTCACCGCCTACGACGCGCGCAACGGCAAGGCGCTCTGGACCTACGACCCGCAGGCGCCGCGCGAATGGGGCCGCTACGCCTGTTGCGAGCCGGTCAGCCGCGGCCTCGCGGCCTGGAAGGGCCACATCATCCTCGCCACCCTGGACGGGCGGCTGATCTCGCTGGACGCCGCCACCGGCAAGCCGGCCTGGACCACCCAGACCTTCGACAAGTCCCAGCCCTATTCGATCACCGGCGCCCCGCGGGTGTTCGACGGCAAGGTGGTGATCGGCAACGGCGGGGCCGACCTCGGCGCGCGCGGCTTCGTGGGCGCCTACGACGCCGACACCGGCAAGCCGCTCTGGCGCTTCTACGTGACGCCCGGCGATCCCTCCAAGGGCCCCGACCACGCCGCCTCCGACAGCGTCATGGCCATGGCCGCCAAGACCTGGAAGGGCGATTGGTGGGCGGTCAACGGCGGCGGGGCGCCCTGGGATTCCATCGCCTACGATCCCAAGCTGAAGCTGGTCTATTTCGGCACCGGCAACGGCACGCCGCTGGTGGCCGCCTACCGAAGCCCCGGCGGCGGCGACAACCTGTTCCTCTGCTCGGTGGTGGCGGTGAACGCCGAGACCGGCCGCTATGTCTGGCACTACCAGGAGGTGCCCAGCGAGGAGTGGGACTACGACTGCAACCAGACCCTGGTGCAGGCCGACCTGAAGATCGGCGGCCGGGTGCGCCAGGTGCTGATGCACGCGCCCAAGGACGGCTTCTTCTACGTGCTGGACCGCAAGACCGGCCAGCTGATCTCGGCCAACAACTATGTGCCAGTGACCTGGGCCAAGGGCATCGATCCCAAGACCGGCCGGCCGATCTTCAATCCCGCGGCGCGCTACGACCTCGACCCGGTGCTGGTCACCCCCGGCCCCGGCGGCGGCCACAACTGGTTCCCGATGGCCTTCAGCCCCCGGACCAGGCTGGCCTATTTCCCGAGCTACGAGCAGTGGGTGGTCTACGCCCGCGACCCGGACTTCAAGCCTCAGCCCTTCCGCTCCAATTCCGGCTGGGGCGGCTACACCGGGGAGGCGCTGAAGAAGCGCATCGCCCTGCAGAAGGAGGGCGACAAGAAGGAGAAGGCCTGGCTGACCGCCTGGGACCCGGTGGCCCAGAAGCTGGCCTGGCAGGTTCGCCTGCCGCGCCACGGCAACGGCGGCGTGCTGGTCTCGGGCGACCTGGTGGTGGAGGGCACCACCCGCCAGACCCTGGCCATCTTCCGCGCCTCGGACGGCAAGCCGCTGTGGGAGTTCCCGACCCAGAGCGCGCCCGTGGCCGGGCCGATCACCTACCTGCTGGACGGGGTGCAGTACATCGCCGTCAACGCCGGCTGGGGCGGGGGCGCCGCCCAGATCGAGCGCAGCGCCGGCAAGGAGCTGCCCCGCGCGCCGGCGCGGCTGCTGGTCTTCCGGCTGGACGCCAAGGCCACGCTGCCGGCGCTGAAGCCCGAGGAGGAGCTGCCCGAGCCGCCGCCGCTCAGGGCCAGCGAGGCCCAGGTCCAGAAGGGCGCGGTGCTCTACGCCCGCACCTGCGCCCTCTGCCACGGCCAGCAGGCGGTGGGCGGGGTCAAGGACCTGCGCCGGATGACCAGGCAGACCCATGCGCAGTTCAAGGACATCGTGCTGGGCGGTTTGCGCAAGGACAAAGGCATGGCCAGCTTCGCCGATATCCTCACCGCGGACGACGCCGACGCCATCCATGCCTATCTGATCGCCCGCGCCAACGAGGACTGGGGCAAGGGCGGCGGCGACGACGACAGCCACTGATCCGACCGGAGCCGCCTGGTGACCAAGCCTTTCCCGAACACCCCGGCCTTCGCGGGCTACAACGGCCCCTCGCGCGTCGAGGCGGACATCTACGACCTGGTGGTCGAAGGCGAGCTGCCCCCGGGGCTGAACGGCGCCTGGTACCGGATGACGCCCGACCCCCAGTTCCCGCCCAGGCTGGGCGACGACGTGTTCATCTCCGGCGACGGCATGATCTCGATGTTCCGCTTCGAGGACGGCCACGTCGACTACAAGAGCCGCTATGTCCGCACCGAGCGGTTCCTGGCCGAGCGCAAGGCGCGCCGGGCGCTGTTCGGGGCCTACCGCAACCGCTTCACCGACGACGCCAGCGTCCAGGGCCTGGACCGCACCGTGGCCAACACCTCGCCCATCTGGCACGCCGGGCGCCTGCTGGCCTCCAAGGAGGACAGCCTCCCCTACGAGATCGATCCCGAGACGCTGGAGACCCGGGGCCGCTACGACTGGGACGGCCGGCTGAAGACCTGCACGGTCTCGGCCCATCCCAAGGTCGACCCGGTCACCGGCGAGCTCCTGTTCTACGGCTACGAAGCCTCAGGCGACGCCAGCCGTGACATGTCCTTTTGCGTGGCGGACGCCCAGGGCCGGCTGGTCAGCGAGGCGTGGTTCGAAGCCCCCTATCCCGGCATGGTCCACGACTTCGCCATCACCGAAGACTTCGTGGTCTTCCCGATCTTCCCGACCATCACCGATCTGGAGCGGATGAAGGCGGGCGGCCCGCACTGGATGAGCGACATCTCCCAGGACGCCTGGATCGGGGTGATCCCGCGCAAGACGGGGGTGGCGGGCCTGCGCTGGTTCAAGCGTCCGGGCGGGCAGTTCTTCCACGTGATCAACGCCTTCAACGAGGGCGAGCGCATCACCCTGGACCTGTGCGTCTCGGAGATGAACAGCTTCCCCTTCATCCCCGACGTCTCCGGCGCCCCCTACGACCCGGCCAAGGCCTCGGCCTTCCCCTCGCGCTGGACGCTGGACCTGGCGCGCAACGACGAGCGCATCGACGAGCGGCTGGTCAGCCGGGTGCCCGGCGACGTGCCCCGCGTCGACGACCGGCGCATCGGCCGGCCCTACCGCCAGGCCTGGATGGGCATGGTCGACCCCGCCCGCGCCATGCGCATGTCGGGGCCCGTGGGCGGCGGCTTCAACCTGGTGGGGCGCGTCGACATGGCCACCGGCGAGGTGGACGCCTGGTATGGCGCGGACGACGACGCCTTCCAGGAACCCCAGTTCGCGCCGGAGGGCCCCGGCGAGCTCGACGGCTATGTGCTGTCGGTGATCGAGCGCCACGCCCGGAACCTGTCCGACGTCGGCGTCTTCCGCGCCGGCCGCATGGCCGACGGCCCCATCGCGCTGATCCAGCTGCCTCTCAGGCTCAGAGGCGCCGTCCACGGCTGCTGGGTCCCGGCCTAGCCGCTAATGCCCGGCGCCGCCGTTCAGGGCGCGCCAGTCGCGGGGGGAGGCGCCGAAGCGGGTCTTGAAGGCTCTCGAGAAATGGGCCGCGTCCTCGAAGCCGACGCCGAAGGCGATCTGGAACACGGTCAGGCCGCGCCGCTGGGGATCGACCAGATCGGCGGCCGCCTGCTCCAGGCGCCGGTTCCAGATCCGGGCGGTGACCGAGATCCCGAGCTCGCTGCGCATGATCTGGTCCAGCCGCCGGCGGCTGATGCCCTGGCTGTGGGCCACCTGCTCGGCGGTCAGGTCGCAGTCGCCGAGGTTGGTCTCGATATAGGCCTGGGCCGCGCGCACGCGCCAGGAGAGGTCGTCGAGCCGCGTGGCGTGCGACGGCGTCGCCGCGCCCAGCATCTGGACCATGGCCGCCAGCACCGCGCCGCGCTGCTCCTCGCGCAGGTCGGGCGCGGCCTGCAGGGTGCGCACCAGGGTGTCCCGGAGCAGCATGGTCCCCGGATCGTCGAACGCCAGAAGATGAGCGGTGCCGTTCTCCAGATAGGGATGGCGGCCCAGCACCGTGCGGCGCGGCATGCGCAGGAACACGATCTCGTTGGAGACCTGGCCGTGCAGGTGGAAGGGGAAGCGCTCGTCGATGATGCACAGGTCGCCCGCGCCCATGACGCAGCCGCGGTGGTTCTGGCTGACCTCCATCGAGCCGAACAGCTGCATCATCAGGGAGATGCTGGCGTGGGCGTCGTCGCCGCCGTTGGCGGGCGCGTAGTTGATCTGCAGCGGCGCCGAGAGCACCGACCACAGCGAGCCGCCGCCCATGGGGATGGAGCGGATCTGCCCCACCGGCACCCTGGCGGGCATGTCGTCGATCGAGAGTCCCGGAAACACCGAGGTTGCGACCAGCTCCCAGACGTCGGCGCGCCGATCTTCGTCGATGCCGCTCAGATCAAGCAACGACGGCACTTGGGGCAAGACTGGCGTTTCCATCTGCGGCAATTCATTGCTCTAGTTCGATCAAGGCGCCCGCCCGAGGTCTGGCCTAACAATCCCAGACATCGATAGGGGCCGGTGGAATGGCTGATACCTGAACGGATCAGCCTCCCTGATCATCGGGAAGCTTGCTCCTTACGACTGGGCGAGTCCATCGCGGGATGGGCCGCGAGGACGCAATTGGGGGACGCGGAGGGCGAGGGGACCCCTGACCGGAATTCGGCCAAGACCGGTCCAGGGCGCCGCCAACGGCTTCCACACATCGAACGGACGGCGCGCGGCGAGGCCGCGCGGGGCGGCTCGGCCTCAGGCGGCCGGCGCTGGGCCGCGCACGGGCGCGGGACGTCGCGGCCGATCCAGCATCTTGAAGGGGAGAAGACACACATGGGGATGTTCCGGAAATCCGGGCGGCGCGGCGTCATCGGCGCCTCCGCCATCGCCCTGACCGCGGCGGCGGCCCTGGGCGCGTCCCAGGCCCAGGCGCAGACGACCAAGGACAAGGACACCGGCTCCAGCGTCTCGGAGGTGGTGGTCACCGCCCAGTTCCGCCAGCAGAACCTGCAGCAGACCCCCATCGCCATCACGGCGGTCAACTCGGCCATGCTCGACGCGCGCGGCCAGACCAAGATCACCGACGTGGCGGCCGAGGCGCCCAACGTGCAGCTCGAGCCCAACCCGGCCGGCGGCGGCAACTCGATGAAGGCCTACATCCGCGGCGTCGGCCAGTCCGACCAGGACCCGGCGCTGGACCCGGGCGTCGGCATCTATGTGGACGACGTCAACTTCGGCACGGTCACCGGCTCGATCTTCGACCTTCTGGACCTGGACCGGGTCGAGATCCTGCGCGGCCCGCAGGGCACCTTGTCGGGCATGAACGCGGTGGGCGGGGCGATCAAGCTCTACTCCAAGAAGCCGGACGGTTCCGACGGCGGCTTCCTCGAAGGCTCGCTGGGCAGCCTGCACCGCATCGACGTGCGCGGCAGCGCCGACTTCACGGTCGTGCCCGACAAGCTGTGGGTGCGCATCTCCGGCGTGTCGCGCCACCACGACGGCTACGTCACCCGCCTCGACTACGCCTGCGTGCACCCGAACGATCCCTATGTGATCTCCGGCGCCATCCCGCACGGCAACTCCGGCCCCGACTGCAAGATCGGCGACGAAGGCAACCAGGACATGGACGCGGCCAAGCTGTCGCTCCGCTGGGCCGCCAGCGACAAGCTGGAGATCAACCTCACCGGCGACTGGACCGACGACAAGTCCGAGACCCAGGCCGACACCCTGCTCAACGCCGCCGAGATCATCCCCGGGGCGTCGCTGGCCTATTACGGCGCGCCCTACGACAACCGCTTCGTGGCCTATGGCCCGAACCGCGGCGACACGGTGATCAACAACCCCTACGTCACCTACGCCAACTTCCTGGATCCGGGGGTCACCTACCAGGCCGCCGACCCGGGCGGCACGCCCGGCAAGCCGAACGGCGGCTGGGCCCCCAAGCCGCAGGACGGGATCTACTCCTACGGCTTCGCCGGCAACCTGCAGTACAACCTCTCAGACCAGGTCCAGCTGACCTCGATCACCGCCTACCGGCACTACGACGCCGTCTCCACCGACGACAACGGCGGCGCCCCGGTCATCCAGGTGATGGAGCAGGCCAACTTCACCCACGATCAGTTCAGCGAGGAGGACCGGCTGCACGGCGCCTTGATGAACAACGCGCTGTTCTACACGGTCGGCGGCATCTACTTCCACGAGCGCACGGTCTATCAGAGCCGCGAGGACGATCCGTTCCTGGCCGGGATCTACGGCACGTTGTCGAAGCCGACCTTCGACTTCCTGCAGGACGATCCGACCGTCACCAACACCGAGGCCGGCTTCGGCAACCTGGAATGGAAGGCCACCGACAAGCTGACCTTGGCCGGCGGCGTCCGCTACACCCACGAGCGCAAGTCCTACACCTTCGCCCGCCTCAACCTCGACGGGACCACGCCCTTCCCCCCGCTGGGCGGCCTGAACGGCGTCACCGGCACCTATGACGGCGGCCACTGGGACTACCGCGCGGACATCCAGTACCAGTGGACCCCGGACCTGATGACCTACGCCTCCTTCGCCACCGGTTTCAAAGGCGGCGGCGTCTCGCCCCGTCCCTACATCGCCGCCCAGGTCACCCCGTTCGGCCCGGAGACGCTCAACGCCTACGAGGTCGGCTTCAAGAGCTACTGGCTCGACCGGCGCGTGCGGCTGAACGTGTCGGGCTTCTACAACGAGTACAGCAACTACCAGGCCCCGGCGGCCGTCTGCCTCGACACCAGCGGCAACGAGCTGGCCCCGCCGTTCGGCACCACCCTGTGCGGCGAGTACCAGAACGTCGGCGACGCCACGATCAAGGGCGTCGAGTTGGAGACCGAGATCCATCCGATCGAGCACATGACCATCGACGGCTCGGCCAGCTACCTCAAGTTCGAGTTCACCAAGATCACCGAGCCCACCACCGCCGTCATCATCGGCGCCAGCGCCCCCGGCATCGGCGACCTGAAGTGGAGCATCGGCGCCCAGTACGAGCTGCCCTTCATCCTCGGCGGCACGCTGACGCCCAGGATCGATGTCAACCACACGCCGGGCTACTGCAACGGCCTGAACGCGACGCTGAACTGCAACGCGCTCACCAAGAACCAGAACTACACCCTGCTCAACGGGCGGCTCACCTTCCGCTCGGCCGACGGCAAGTGGAGCACCTCGCTGGAGGTCACCAACATGACCGACAAGCTGTTCTACCTGAACAAGTTCGCCTCCTCTTACACCGAGGCCCAGCCCGGCATGCCGCGCGAGTGGTACGTGACGGTGCGGCGGACCTTCTAGCCAGTTGGGAAATCCGCCCACCCCGGCGAAGGCCGGGGCCCAGGAGATCGGCGGCGGCAGCTCCGTGAGGACGCCGTGGTCGAGGACAGTGTAATTTCGTCAAGCGACGAGTCGACTTGTCCCGGGTCACGGCCTTCGCCGGGGCGAGCGGTTCATGGGGGGTGGCAATGTCTGGACCAACGCATGTTGCGCGATTGCTGGGAGCTGTCGCCATGGCGCTCCTCGCTTCGCCCGCCATGGCCCAGGCGCCCGGCCACCGCAGCGCCTACGCCGCCATCACCTGCGACCGCGCCTGCCTGATCGGCGACCTGCACCGCTACATGGACGCCCTGGTCCACAAGGATCCCAGGCGGGCGCCCCTGGCGCGGGGCGTGGTGTTCACCGAGAACGACGTGGTCATGCCCATCGGCGAGGGGCTCTGGGGCACGGTCAGCGGCGCCTCCGACAAGGGCCTGGAGCTCGCCGATCCCCAGACCGGCCAGGCCGCCTGGTTCGGCCTCGTCTACGAGCACGGCCAGCCGGCCTATTACGCCATGCGCCTCAGGGTCGAGGACGGCCGGATCTGTGAGGTCGAGACCGTGGTCGACCGCCAGACGGGCCTGCCGGCGCCCTTCGGCCCGCCGGACAGATACACCCACGACCCGGCCTTCGCCGAGGTGCTGCCGCCGGACGAGCGCAAGCCGCGCGAGCGGCTGCGGGCCGTGGCCGACAGCTATTTCGACACCGTCGAGCTGAACGACGGCACCGTGTTCGCGCCCTTCGATCCGGACTGCGGGCGCACCGAGAACGGCATCTCCACCACCGCCGGCGGCGGCGCCGGGACGGGCGCGGCCAACATCGCCCAGGGCTGCGAGGCCCAGTTCCGGCTCGGCATCTACCGGATCAACAAGCGGGTGCGCGACCGGCGCTATCCCTTGATCGACGAGGAACGCGGGGTGGTGCTGGCCTCGGGCTTCTTCGACCACGCCAACACCTTCGACAGCTACAAGACCACCGACGGCCGCACGATGAAGACCGCGCTGAAGTGGCCCAACTCGATCAGCCTGATGGAGGCCTTCAAGATCCGCGACGGCAAGATCTGGCGGATCGAGGCGATCTTCACCTACGTCCCCTACTTCATGCACAACCCCTGGGCCGCGCCCGAGGCCGGACAGCGAGCAGACCGATGACGCCTCCTCGCCCCCGGCCGCTGCTCGTGGCCCTGATCGCCCTGGCCGCCGCCGGCCCCGCCCTGGCCAAGGCCCCGTCCTGCGCCCAGGCCTGTTTGCTGGACGCGGCGCACCGCTATCTGGACGCCATGGTCGCCCACACGCCGGACGCCCCGCCCTGGGCCGGGCGGGTGCGCTATTCGGAGAACGGCGTGCCGATGATGATCGGCGACGCCCTCTGGGGCTCGATCACCGCGAGGTCGCAGCCCGCCATCGAGGCGGCCGACCCCGAGACCGGACAGGTCGCCTGGATCGGATCGGTCGAGGAGCACGGCCAGCCGGGTTTCCTGGCCCTGCGCATGAAGGTCTCGGGCGGCAGGATCGCCGACGTCGAGACCGTCGCCCGCCGCCGGGGCGGCCCGCCCGAGTACGGCGACCCGGCGGCCAACGCCCACGACCCGTCCTTCGCCGAGGCCGAGCCCAAGGCCCGGCGGCTTTCGCGCGGGCGGCTCGCCTCCCTGGTGGACGGCTATTTCGCCAGCCTCCAGCCCGACGACGGCAGGCCGCGCGCCCGCTTCGCGCCGGGCTGCGCGCGCCGCGACAACGGGGTGCTCACCACCGACGCCGGCCCGAACGCCACCGGCGGGGTGGCCGGCTGCGAGGCCCAGATCCGGGCCGGGGTGTTCAAGGCGGTGGGCAAGGTGCGCCTGCGCGGCGCCCCCGTGATCGACCAGGCCAAGGGGGTGGTGGTCGCCACCGGCTTCATCGACTATCCGGACAGGGCCGAGAGCTACGCCGGCGCCGACGGCCGCGCCCGGCCCGCGCCGGCCAGATACCCCTTCTCCCTGGCCTTCATCGCCGCCTTCAAGATCCGCGGCGGCGCCATCTGGCGCATCGAGACCGTCGAGGACGCGGTCCCCTATCTGATGCCCGAGCCGATGGACTGAGGCCGGCGGTCCGCCGCCGCGGCCGAGCTTGCGCCACCTCGCTGCTCGCAGCCTCTGGCCTGAGCGCGGAAAAGGCCATAGACAATGACTCAGTCAACACACTGGGAAGGGAACAGGTCCAATGGGGCGTCGCAGTCTCTTATCTCGTAGCGCCATGGCGGCCGTCGCGGTCGCGGCGGTCGCGATGTTCGCAGGCGGGACTGGCGCGGTCGCGCAGCAGATCCCGCCCAAGGACCTCAATTCGCTGCCGGCGCCGTCGACCGCCTACACGCCCAAGAAGACCCCCTGGGGCGACTGGGATTTCACCGGCACCTGGCCGATCGATAATATCGCCAGCGCCCACATCCTGTTCGAGCGCCCCCTGCAGTTCGGCAGCCGCAACTGGGTGACCAACGAGGAGTTCGCCAAGCGGATGGCCGCGGCCAAGCGGTCCGACGCGTCGTTCTCCACGGGGACCGATGCCAACGGCAACGCCAAGAGCACCTATGCGGGCGGCACCAAGGGCATGGTCGAGTGGATGCAGACCGATCCCTTCGCCCACCGCACCTCGATGCTGGTCAGCAACAACGGCCAGCTGCCGCCCCTGACGCCCTGGGGCCATGACCTGTGGGCGCACGGCCGTTCGAGCTGGGTGCCGGGCCAGTACTTCAACTCGCCGGCCGACTTCGACAGCTGGGACAACTGCTATTCGCGCGGCTTCCCGGCCTCGATGTTCCCGTTCCGCTACAACAACGGCATCCGCATCTTCCAGTCGCCCGGCTACATCGTGATCATGCTGGAGATGCTGGGCACCCGGGTGATCCCGATCGACAACGCCCCCCACTGGCCCCACCCGGTCGAGGCCTGGATGGGCAACAGCCGCGCCCACTGGGAAGGCAAGACGCTGGTCATCGAGACCACCAACATCAAGTCCGGCGACGCGGTGACCTACGACCTCTCCAAGCGGGCCGCCTCGCCGCTGAACATGGCCACCGCCAACGTGCCGCCGTTCAACACCATCCCGACCAGCGACCAGGCCCACACGACCGAGCGGCTGACCATGATCGGCCCCGATACCATCACCTACGAGATCACCTATGACGATCCGAAGGTGTTCACCGCCCCCTGGACCGCCCGGCTCGATTGGTCGCGCAACGACAAGTACAAGTTCTTCGAATACGCCTGCTTCGAAGGCGACGTGCAGGTGGGCAACTACATCAAGGCCTCGCAGGCCAAGCAGAAGCAGATCGCCGAAGGCAAGCTCACCGGCAAGGAGCCGGACGGCAACTCGCGCTTCGCCCACCAGTTCGACTTCGATCCGGCCACCATGCCCGAGAACGCCGGCCGCGGCACGCCGCCGCCGCCCGGGGCCTACAGCGCCGACGGCAAGTCGCCCTCGTGGGACCGGCCGCCGCCCGACGTTCCCGGCCGCTGATCCTGAACGGGCGCCGCCGCGAAGCTCCGACGTCGCGGCGGCGTCTGCCTTGCCGGGGCCTGGCGCCTCAATGATCGGAACAAAGAAAGCCGGGGCGTTGCGTCCGGCG
>JANWHQ010000084.1 GCA_025450315.1 Caulobacteraceae bacterium | reverse complement strand
TGGCACCCTGGTCGGGGCGATGCTCCGGGCCGCGGGCCTGAGCGACGCCGCCGCCTCGCCGGGGTTCGCCCCGGTCCCGCTGGAGGGGCTGCTGCTGCATCCGCCGGACGCGGTGGTGCTGGGCTTCTTCGACCCCGCCTCCACACGGGCCCAGCACTGGTCGCTGGCCGGCCATCCGGCGCTGAAGACCGCCCTGCGCGGGCGGGTGATCGCCGCCTTGCCCGGCGCGATCCTGGGCTGCCCGGCCTGGTTCGCCGCCGATGGGGTCCGCGACCTGGCCGCCGCCGCGAGGGCGCGCCGATGAGCCGGGCCGGCCGCCTGTTCCTGGGGCTGGTCCTCGCCCTCCTCGTGGCCTGCGCCGTGGCCTGCGTCATCGGCGAGGTTCCGCTGTCCCTGGGGCAATACGCCGAGGCCTTCCGGCATCCGGGCTCGGCGCCTGGGGAGATCCTCTGGACCATCCGCGCGCCCCGGACGGCGGCGGCGGCCCTGGTCGGCGCGGCGCTCGGCCTTTCCGGCGCGGTGATGCAGGGGCTGCTGCGCAACCCGCTGGCCGATCCGGCGGTGCTGGGGGTCTCGGCCTTCTCGGGCCTGGGCGCGGCGGCGGCCCTGGCCATGGGGCTGGCCGCCGCGGCCGGCGCGGTCGAGGGCGCGGCGCTGATCGGGGCCCTGGCCGCGGGCGCGGCCCTCTCGGTCCTGGCGGCGCGGCTGCGCGAGCCGGAGACGCTGATCCTCCTGGGCGTGGCGATCTCGGCCGTCGGCGGCGCGCTGACCGCGCTGGTGTTCAACCTCTCGCCCTCGCCGGTGGCGACCGCCGAGGTGCTGTCCTGGCTGATGGGCTCGGTGGAGGACCGCAGCTGGAGCGATCTCGCCTGGGCCCTGCCGCCCATGGCCCTGGGCGCGGGGCTCTGCGCCTACGCCGCGCGCGGCCTGACCGCCCTGACCCTGGGCGATGAGACCGCCGCCACCCTGGGGCTGCCGATGGCGCGGCTGCGGGCCGCGGCGGTGGCGGGCGCGGCCCTGCTGACCGGCGCCTCGGTGGCCATGGCCGGGATCATCGGCTTCGTCGGTTTGGCCGCTCCGCACCTGGTGCGCGCCGGCGCGGGCGCCGAGCCCGGACGCATCCTGCCGCCCTCGGCCCTGGCGGGCGCCTTGCTGCTGGTGCTGGCCGACCTGATCGGGCGGTTGATCCCATCGGAGGTGGAGCTGAAGCTGGGCGTGCTGACCGCGCTGTTCGGGGCGCCGCTGTTCGCCCTGATCGCCTGGCGGGCGTCGCGGAGCTGGCGGGCATGACCGCGCCGCTGGAGCTGAAGGAGGTCAGCGTCCGGCTGGGCGGTCGGCTGGTGCTGGACCGCGTGAACCTCGGCGTGGAGGCCGGCGAGCTGGTCGGGATCGTCGGGCCCAACGGCGCCGGCAAGACCACCCTGATCCGCGCCGCCCTCGGGCTGCAGGCGCTGGCGGGCGGCGAGGCCCTGCTGGGTGGCGAGGCGGCGGGACGGCTGTCGCCGGCCGCCCTGGCCCTCCGGGCCGCCTATCTGCCCCAGGAACGCCGGTTGGCGTGGAACATCACCGCCCTCACCGCCGCCGGCCTGGGGGCGATGACCCAGCCTCCCGCGAGGGCCGGGCAGCTGGCGGCCGAGGCCCTGGCCAAGGTCGGCCTGGCGCATCTGGCCGGGCGCGGCGTCTTCGACATGTCGGGCGGCGAGCGGGCGCGGGTGCTGCTGGCGCGGCTGCTGGCCGCCCGCGCGCCTCTGATCCTGGCTGACGAGCTGACCGCGGGGCTCGACCCGGACGCCCAGCTGATGGCGCTGGAGCTGATGCGCGCCGAGTCGGCCGCCGGGGCGGCGGTGGTGCTCACGCTGCACGACCTCGGCCTCGCGGCGCGGGCCTGCGACCGGCTGGTGGTGCTGGACCGGGGCCGGGTGGCCGCCGACGGGCCGCCGCGCCAGGCGCTTTCTGAGAGGGTGCTGGGCGAGGTATTCGCTCTGGAGGGCCAGCTGATCGAGGCGCCCGCGGGGCTGGTGCTGGCCGCCCGGCGCAGGGGAGAGGCCGCGTGAACCTGCCGAGCTTCGCCGATGTCGAGGACGCCGCCCGGAAGCTCCAGGGCGTGGCGGTCAGGACCCCCCTGCTGCGCAGCGATGCGCTCGACGCGGCGGCGGGCGGCAAGGTGTTCGTCAAGGCCGAGTGCCTGCAGCGCACCGGCTCGTTCAAGATCCGGGGCGCCTACAACCGGCTGGTGCGGCTCACCGAGGCCGAGCGGCCGCGGGGCGTCGTGGCCTTTTCCTCCGGCAACCATGCCCAGGGCGTGGCGGCGTCGGCGCAGATGCTGGGGGTCCCGGCGGTGATCGTGATGCCGTCCGACGCGCCTCGGATGAAGGTCGAGGCCACCCGGGGCTATGGCGCCGAGATCGTGCTCTACGACCGTTTCACCCAGTCCCGCGAGGCGATCGCCGCCCGCATCGGACAGGAACGCGCCGCCGTGGTCGTGCCCTCCTACGACGACTTCGATGTCATGGCCGGGCAGGGGACGGTGGGGCTGGAAGCGGCGGCCCAGCTCGAGGAGGCCGGCGCCAGGGCCAATGTGCTGATCTGCCCGGCCTCGGGCGGCGGGCTGATGGCGGGGATCGGGCTGGTGTTCGAAGCGCTGTCGCCCGAGACGCGGCTCTATACCGCCGAGCCGGCCGGCTACGACGACCATCGCCGGAGCCTGGAGGCGGGCCGGCGCATCGCCCTGGAGCCCGCCGGGCCCAGCCTCTGCGACGCGCTGCTGGCGCCCCAGCCGGGCGAGCTGACCTTCGCCGTCAACGGGCCGCGGCTCGCGGGCGGCTATGCGGTGACCGACGAGGAGGCGCTGTCCGCCATGGCCTTCGCCTTCCGACACCTGAAGATCGTGCTGGAGCCCGGCGGCGCGGCGGCCCTGGCGGCGGTGCTGTCGGGCAGGGCCGAGCTCGAAGGGCGGACGGCCGTGGTCATCGCCTCGGGCGGCAACGTCGACGCCGAGGTCTACGCACGGGCGATCGGCTAGCGAGCGAGGTCCGACGCCGGGGCGCTGGACTCGGCCAGGGCGGTCTGGCCGCCGGTGGTGGAGGCGGTGTTCGCGGCGACGTAGGCGCCGGGGCCGGGGGTATAGCCGCCGCGCTTGAGGTCCTCGGCCAGGGTCAGGGGCGCGCGCCCGCCGGTCCGCCGGGCGCGGTAGACCTCCATGGTCTCCCTCGCCCGCATGGCGTAGTTGCGCGTCTCGGAGAACGGGATGCACTCGATGAAGTCCAACGGGTCGCCCGAGGAGGTGCGCGGGTCGCCGCAGGTGGCCGTCCAGTCGGGCATGTGGTTGGGCCCGGCGTTGTAGGAGGCCGCCGCCATCACGTACGAGCCGCCGTTCTCGTCCACCATCTTCTGCAGATAGGTCGAGCCCAGCCGCACATTGTACTCGGCGTCGTAGAGCCGCTCGGCCGAATAGGGCATGCCGGCCCGGCGCGCCAGAATGGCCGCCGTGCTGGGCATCAGCTGCATCATGCCGCGCGCGCCGCTGGGATTGTGGGCCGAGGGGTCGAAGTTGCTCTCCTGGCGCGCGATGGCCAGGGAGAAGGCGAGCTCCGCGCCGCCCTCGATCGGGGCGGCCAGCACCGGATAGCCGCGCTCGGGCAGGATGTAGCCGCGCTGTGCGGCGGCGCGCACCACCCGCATGCTGAGGTCCTGCTCGCCGTAGGCTTTGGCCAGGTCGACCAGCAGGACGTATTCCTCGGCGTTCGGCAGGCTCTCGGCGGTGTGCAGCACCATCGAGCGGAGCAGTTCCCGTTCGCCGAGCTGGGCCAGGATGCGGGCGGCGCGAACGGTCTCGCGGCCTTCGAAGCGGGCGCGGTCGGCGGCGGCGGGGGTCGGGTCGCGGCCGAGGTCGATCTGGGTGATCCCGGCCTTCTCGGCCGCCAGCTGGCCATAGAAGGTGGTGATGTACTTGCCGCCCTGGGCGTAGAGGTCGCGGGCGCCGATGATGTCGCCGCCGGCGTCGGCGGCGCGGCCGCGCCAGTACAGGGCGCGGGCCTGGGTGATGGGCGAGGACCCCACCTGCTCGATGTGGGCGAAGTGCTGATCGGCCAGGGCCGGGTCGTGCAGCTTCTCCAGCGCCAGCCAGCCCGCGTAGAACTCCGCCTCGGTGTAGTCGACGCCCGGGCTCAGGCCGTTGTCGGCGGCCGCCTGGTAGGCCAGCTGGTAGTTGCGGGTCTGCAGCGCCGCCCCGATTAGCCCCTTGCGTACGCTCCAGAGGGCGGCGCCGGCCTCCTCGCCGGGCGGCGACTTGGTCAGGTTGGGCGCGAGGGACAGCGCCAGCACGCCGTCCTTCTGGCGCAGCAGCCACCTGGCCCGCTCGAAGGCGACGCCCGGATCGGCCTGCAGGCTGGGCGGCAGGCTCTGCAGCAGCGACTGGCCCGTTCCGGCGTCGCCCTGGCGGAAGGCCATCCGCGCCCGGGCCAGGGTCTGCTGGTCGGGCGGCAGCAAGGCCAGCATGTCGCGGGCGGCGGGGCCCTGCTGGCCGTAGAGCAGCATGTCGGCCCGGCGGACGTGGTCGTCGACGGTGAGCAGGTCGCCGAAGCGGGCCAGCATCTGCCGCTGCGGCTCGGCCTCGAACGGCTCGTCGCGCCAGAAATGCCGGATCAGCGCCTTGGCGTCCTGGGTCTTGCCGAGCGCGCGGTCGGCGGCGGCCAGGGCCATGGCGCCCTCGGCGGTCTGGGGCTGCTCGCCGTTGAACCAGGCGATCACCGACTGGGGCGGCAGGGACTGGGCTTCCAGCTGCTGCTCGGCGGCGGCCTGGCGCCGGTTGGCCCGAGGCCAGCCCCAGAGGTCGCGCCGGGCCTGGTCGAGTTCGGCGAAAGGCATCCGCTCGCCGGCCTTGTCGGCCATCACCCAGAGGACCAGCTTGCGGGCGATCGGGTCCGAAAGGCCCCCGCGCAGCGAATCGGCGCGGCCGACATCGCCCTGCTGGGCCGCGCGCAGCGCCTCGCGCAAGGTGGCCATGTCGTCCGCCGACGGCGAGGGCGTGTAGCCGAGCGAGGGGGTCTGGTATTGGGCCTGCGCGTCGCTCGAGGAGGGTGGCCTGACCTGGGCGTCGGCGACGCCGACGAGGATCAGACATGCCCCCGCCAGGGACGCCTTGCGCACTAAGGACTTCACACCACTCTCCCCGGGCGGGCCACCGCTGTCCGGCCGGGCAGTTGCGAGCCGGCCGCCGTGGGCCATATTGTCCGCTACACCCAAGGCCGCAACACCCTGCGGCGACTGATCACGGCTTGTTGCACGCATGGCTCGACCCCGCTTCCAGGGCGCTATTCCGGCGCTCGTCACGCCATTCAAGGATGGCGCCATCGACGAGGCGGCCTTCCGTGGCCTGATCGAACGGCAGATCAAGGGCGGCGTGCGGGCGCTGGTCCCGGTGGGCACCACCGGCGAGACCGCGACCCTGACCCATGACGAGCATCGCCGGGTGGTGGAGCTTTGCGTGCAGACCGCCGCCGGCCGCGTGCCGGTGATCGCGGGCGCCGGCTCCAACGCCACCGAGGAGGCCATCGGCCTGGTCCGCCACGCCAAGGAGGTCGGCGCCGACGCGGCCCTGGTGGTGACGCCCTACTACAACCGCCCCAGCCAGGAGGGCCTCTACCGGCACTTCGCGGCGATCAACGACGCGGTCGACCTGCCGGTGGTGCTCTACAACGTGCCCGCCCGCACCAGCGTGGACATCTCCAACGAGACGGTCGCGCGCCTGGCCAGGCTGCCGAACATCGTCGGCATCAAGGACGCCACCTCCGACCTGTCGCGGCCCAGCGTCATGCGCCGCACCTGCGGCGAGGACTTCGTCCTGCTGTCGGGCGAGGACGCTTCGGCCCTGGGCTACATGGCCCACGGCGGCCACGGCTGCATCTCGGTGACCGTGAACGTCGCGCCGGAGGGCATGTCGGCGATGATCGACGCCTGCCTGGCCGGCGACTTCAAGACCGCGCTGGACTGGCAGGACAAGCTGATCTGGCTGCACAAGGCGCTGTTCGCCGACGCCTCGCCCGCGCCGACCAAGTTCGCCCTGGCCCAGCTCGGCCTCTGCCGCGAGGACGTGCGCCTGCCGCTGGCGCCCTGCTCGGAGACGGCCCGCGCCCAGGTTCTGGAGGCGCTCCGGGCCGCCGGCGTCAACGGGTCATGACCGGCAAGCTCATCGCCGAGAACCGGCGGGCCAGGTTCGACTACTTCATCGAGAACACCATCGAGGCTGGCCTGGCGCTGACCGGCACGGAGGTGAAGTCGCTGCGGGTCGGCCGGGCCAACATCGCCGAATCCTACGCGGCGGTGGAGGGGCGCGAGATCGTGCTGATCAACGCCAACATCCCCGAATACGGCCCCGCCAACCGCTTCAACCACGAGCCCAAGCGGCCGCGGAAGCTGCTGCTTCACCGCAAGGAGATCGACAAGCTGATCGGCGCCGTGCAGCGCGACGGCCGCACGCTGGCGCCGCTCAGGCTCTATTTCAACGACAAGGGCCGGGTGAAGCTGGAGCTGGCGCTGGCCACCGGCAAGAAGGCCCACGACAAGCGCGCCACCATCGCCGAGCGCGACTGGAAGCGCGAACAGGGCCGGCTGATGCGCGACAAGGGCTGAGCCGGCTCAGTCCGCTTGGACGGGCGGCGTCCTGCGCACCCGCACGGCCTGGGCGTTCAACCTGAGCGACAGGCAGATGGCCGCCGCGGCGGCGGCGAGCGAGCCGCCGAACAGGACGCAGTAGAGCGGGATGAACTGTTCGAGCATGGCGGCCTCGGGCGTTGGGATTGCGGACCTTCACAACAACCCAACAGCGCCGCTTGCGTTCCGCCCCCGGATGAATGCGCCCGCCGAAGGGGCGTCGGGGCGTCGGGGCGTCGGGGCGGTGGCGCGGCGGATGCTCGACATGGGCGAGCCGAGCGACCAGCATCGGCCGATGGACCTGATTTGCTTCCTGCACCCGGCCTGGCGGCCGCTGTTGCGCCCGGCCTCGGCCAACCGGGCCTGGATGGACGCGACGCCGGAGGCCTTCGCCTATCGCTGCCTGCCGCTGAACATCGCCAACGCCCACGGCTGGGAGCTGCTCTCGCCCTGCGGCTTCGAGGCCAGCTGGAAGGGCGGGACCGCCGCCGACCAGGTGGTGATCCGTCTGGACCCGGGCGCCGACCCCGCCCACGCGCCGGTGGCCCTGTTCGGCCAGGGGGTCTTGACCTTCCACGTGGAGGGCATCTTCCGCACGCCGGAGTCCTGGAACCTCTGGGTCTCGGGGCCGCCCAACCAGGGCAAGGACGGCATCGCCCCCCTGACCGGCGTCATCGAGACCGACTGGTCGCCCTACACCTTCACCATGAACTGGCGCTTCACCCGGCCCGGCCAGGTGATCCGCTTCGAGGCGGGCGAGCCCTTCTGCTTCCTGTTCCCGGTGCAGCGCGGCGTCCTGGAGGCCTTCGAGCCCCGGCTGCAGCCGCTGCCGGACGACGTGGTGCTTGAGCAGCGGTTCATGGCCTGGAGCCGCAGCCGCGACGCCTTCCACGAGAAGATGAAGACGGCGACCAACGTCGCCCCCGCCGACAAGTGGCAGAAGCACTACTACCGAGGCGAGGATTCCGCCGGGGAGCGGATCTCGTCCCGCCACCAGACCAAGATCCGGCTGAGACCCTTCGACGCCAGCGCCACACCCGGCCCCCAGGCCGAGGCCCTCGCCAGGGCCGCCGCCTGTCCGCTGATCGCCGACACGCCGGCCCGGGCGACGGAGGCCCCGGCCGACGAGCAGATCCGCCTCGCCCTGCGCAAGCGCCAGTGGCTGATGGAGGCCCTGGAGCGCCAGCGCCAGCTGTCGCCGGCGGCCGCCGGCATCCCGCGCCAGGAGCGCGTGGACGCCGAGACCTTCCTCGACGACTTCTACGCCCCGGGCCGCCCCGTGGTGCTGACCGAACAGGTCTCCGACTGGCCGGCGCTGGCCCGGTGGACGCCCGACTACCTGAAGCAGACGGTGGGGCCGGTTCCGGTCGAGTACCAGGGCGGGCGCGATGGCGATCCCCTGTTCGAGCGCAACAAGGACGCCCACCGGCGCACCCTGCCGTTCGACGCCTTCATCGACTCCATCGCCTCTTCGCCCGGCAACGACGCCTATCTGACCGCCTACAATTCCGCCCGCAACGCCGAGGCGCTGGCGCCCCTGGCCCGGGACATCCGGCCCATCGAGGAGATCCTCGTCCGCGAGGGCGGCCATCCGGACGGCATGATGTGGATCGGCCCGGCCGGCGCCTGGACGCCGCTGCATCACGACCTGACCAACAACCTGATCGTCCAGGTGGTGGGCCGCAAACGGCTGATCCTGGTGCCGGCGGCCTACGCCGGCCGGATCTACAACCACCGGCACGTCTTCAGCGAGGTGCAGGACCTGGAGACCTTCGACGCGGCCCGCTTCCCGGACCTCGGCGGGGTGCACGCCTACGAGGTGACCCTGGACCCGGGCGAGGCGCTGTTCGTGCCGCTCGGCTGGTGGCACCAGGCCCGGGCGCTCGACTTCAGCGTGACGCTGACCTTCACCAACTTCCGCTGGCCCAACGACGCGGCGCAGGGGTATCCGGAGTAGCGGCCGGCGGGGGCGGGGCGGCGGGGAAAAGTGGGCGCCGCGCGCATGTCCAACGCCGGCCGCAGGCGCGGATTGAGCTGTCTCAAACACCGCGTGTCCGCAATGGCGTACAAGCGATCCAGTTGACTGCGGCGATTTCCGTCGTGGCCGTGACGCGACGCGTAACGTTCGCTGGAGATCGAGGGATGGCGCTGGCTGCAGACGCCCGTCCGAAGGGATTCGTGGTTTCGGTGCGCGGATCGGTGCTCGACGTCCGCTTCGACGGAGGCGCGCTGCCCGCGATCAACGAGGCCCTGGAGGTCGGCGGGGACGTGGCCCTGGTGGCCGAGGTTCAGGCCCACCTCGACGAGCGGACCGTCCGGTCCGTGGCCATGCAGAGCACCGAGGGCCTCCGCCGCGGCGCCCCGGTCCTGGCGACGGGCGGGCCCATCTCCGTGCCTGTCGGCGAGGCCATGCTCGGGCGGCTGGTGGATGTTCTGGGGGTCCCGCGCGACGGCGGGCCGCCCATTGCGCCTGAGACCCCGCGCTGGCCGATCCACCGCCCGCCGCCGGCCCTGGCCCAGCAGAGCGGCGCGCGCACCCTGCTCGAAACCGGCATCAAGGTGATCGACCTGCTGGCGCCGCTGGCCCGGGGCGGCAAGGCCGGGCTCTTCGGCGGCGCGGGCGTCGGCAAGACGGTTCTGGTGACCGAGCTGATCCGCACCATGGTCGAGACCTAGAGCCGCTTCTCGGTCTTCGCCGGCGTCGGAGAGCGCTCCCGCGAGGGGCACGAGATGCTGCTCGAGATGCGGCGATCCGGCATCCTCGATCGCACCGTGCTGGTCTACGGCCAGATGAACGAGCCGCCCGGCGCGCGCTGGCGCGTCGGCCTCAGCGCCCTCACCATCGCCGAGTACTTCCGCGACGAGAAGAAGCGCGACGTGCTGCTCTTGATGGACAACGTCTTCCGCTTCGTCCAGGCCGGCGGCGAGATCTCCGGCCTGTTGGGGCGGCTGCCGTCACGCGTGGGCTACCAGCCGACGCTGGCGACCGAGGTCGCCGACCTGGAGGAGCGCATCGCCTCCGTCCCGGGCGCCGCCGTCTCCGCCATCCAGGCGGTCTATGTCCCCGCCGACGATTTCACCGATCCGGCCGTGACGGCCCTGTTCAACCATTTCGACGGCTCGGTGGTTCTGTCCCGCGCAATGGCGGCCCAGGCCATGTATCCGGCCATCGATCCGCTGAGGTCCGGTTCGGTGCTGCTGGATCCCAACGTCGTGGGCGAGGCCCATTACAGGCTCGCCGAAGAGGTGCGCGCGACCATCGCCCGCTACCGCGACCTGCAGGACATCATCGCGCTGCTGGGCATGGACGAGCTGAGCCCGGCGGACCGGGGCGCGGTCACGCGCGCCCGCCGCCTGCAGCGGTTCCTGACCCAACCCTTCCGGGTCACCGAGGCGTTCACCGGCCAGCCGGGCCGCACCGTTCCGATCGCCAAGACCATCGAGGGATGCCGCGCGATCCTGGACGGCGCGGCGGACAAGTGGGCGGAGAGCTCGCTCTACATGGTCGGGGATCTGGACGAGGCGGAAGCCCGCGAGGCGAAGGCGACGGCGAAGCCTGTGGCGGCGGCGGCATGAAGCTGCTGATCGCCACCCCGAGCGCCCTCGTCGCCGATTACCCGGACGTCGCCGCCGTCCGCGCCGAGGATGAGAGCGGCGAATTCGGGATCCTGCCCCGCCATGCGGACTTCGTGACCGCGCTGGCGGTCTCCATCGTGGGCTGGCGGCGGGCGGATGGCCGGCAGGGCTACTGCGCCGTGCGGGGCGGCCTGCTCACGGTGAGCGGCGGCGAGGACGTGGCCATCGCCACCCGCGAGGCGATTCTCGGCGACGACCTGCCGTCCCTCGAGGCGGTGGTGCGCGGCAGGCTCACGGCCGAGGCGGAGGAGGAACGCCAGGCGCGGGCCCACGCCGAACAGTTCAGGGTGCAGGCCATCCGCCAGATCATCGGCTACCTGCGCCCGCAGTCCTCCAGCGGCGGAGGCGACCGGGCATGAGCGCTTCGCCGACCGGGCCATCGTCGGACGACGACATCGAACTGGCCCGCTCCGTCGCGGCCCGCGCCGCGCGGCGGGCGTTCTGGCAGGCCCACGGGGAGCGCTCGCTCGCCAAGAACCTGGCGATGATCGGCGCCCTTGGATGGTTGGTGGTCACGCCCGCCGTCGCGGGCCTGTTCCTGGGCCGGTGGCTCGACCATCGCTTCGCGGCGGGCATCTTCTGGACCGGCGCGCTGCTGGTGGCGGGCGTGGCGCTGGGATGCTGGATGGCCTGGCGGCGCATCCAGAGGATCCAGCAGGAGGACGAGGGATGATCGCGGGCGAAATCGGACGGCTGGCGGCCTTCGGCCTGGCGGGCCTGATCCTCGGCGGGGCGAGCATGGCGTCGCTGAAGCTCAACACCGACCTCTATGTGCGCGGCGGCTTGTGGCGGCCGATCGGCCTGCACGTCGCGCGTCTGGCGGTCATCGCCGGCGTCCTGGTGTGGTCCGCCTTTCAGGGCGCAGGTCCCCTGTTCGCCGTGGCGGGGGGCCTGGTGCTGGCGCGGCCCCTCGTCGTGCGGATGCTGGGGAGGACGCCTTGATCGCCTCCCCGCTCACCGCCCAGGTGCTGTTCCATGTCGGGCCGGTCCCGATCAGCGAGCCGGTGGTCGTGACCTGGGGCCTGATCGCGGCGCTGACGCTGGCCAGCGCGCTGGGGACGCGAAGGCTGCGGCTGGACCCGGGGCGGGGCCAGGCCGCCGTGGAACTGCTGGTCGCCTCGGTGCAGGGCCAGATCCGTGAGACGCTGCAGGCCGATCCCGAGCCCTATCTGCCCTTCCTGGCGACCCTGTTCATCTTCATCGCCTCGGCCAATCTGCTCTCGCTGGTCCCGGGGCTCGAGCCGCCGACGGCCCACCTCGAGACCGACGCGGCCCTGGCGGTGATCGTCTTCTTCGCGGTCCACTGGTTCGGCGTCCGGACGCGGGGGCTCGGCGGCTATCTCGCCGACTTTGCCAGGCCGACCTGGATCATGCTTCCCCTGAACCTGTTGTCGGAGATCACCCGGACCTTCTCGCTGATGGTCCGCCTGTTCGGCAACATCATGAGCGGGGTCTTCGTCATCGGCATCGTGCTCTCGCTGGTCGGCCTGCTCGTGCCGATCCCGTTCATGGCGCTCGAACTGCTCACCGGCCTGATCCAGGCCTACAT
Organism: Caulobacteraceae bacterium; assembly: GCA_025450315.1. Taxonomy (GTDB): domain Bacteria; phylum Pseudomonadota; class Alphaproteobacteria; order Caulobacterales; family Caulobacteraceae; genus JANWHQ01. Next base: position 23,257 of record JANWHQ010000084.1, on the reverse strand, counting down.
CTTCACCGTCCTGGCGATGGTCTTCATCGGCGGGGCGGTGGGACAGATCCGACCCAAATCGAGGAGCCCGCGATGAACTACCTCCCGCTCGTCAGCATCCTGGCCGCGGCCTTCGCCGTCGGCATGGGCGCCATCGGTCCGGCCCTCGCCGAGGGGCGGGCGGTCGCCGCCGCGATGGACGCCATCGCCCGGCAGCCGGACGCGGCGAACGTCATTTCCCGGACCCTGTTCGTGGGCCTGGCGATGATCGAGACCATGGCCATCTACGCCCTGGTGGTGGCGCTGCTGGTCCTGTTCGCCAATCCGTTCGTGCACTGATGCACTTCGATCCCTGGACCCTGGTCCTGCAGCTCGCCAACTTCCTGGTGCTGGTCTGGCTGCTGCACCGGTTCCTCTACAAGCCGGTGCTCGCGATCATCGCGGCCCGAAAGGCCCAGACCGACACGCTGATCGCCGACGCCCTGGCGGAGAAGAAGGCCGCCGAAGACCTGAAGCAGAGCCTGGAGAGCCAACGGGCGGCGATCGTCCAGGAGCGCGACGCCGCCATGAAGGCCGCCCGCGATGCGGCCGACGCCGAGGCAAAGGCCGTCCTCGCCAAGGCTCGCGCGGAAGCCGAAGCCCTCAGATTGGAGGCAGGGAAAGCCTTCGATCGCGAGCGCGCCGGGGCCGTCAGGACCATGGGTCGCGACGCGGCGCGGCTGGCCGTCTCGATCGTTCGGCGCCTGCTGCAGGAAGCGCCCGCGGCCGCGGTCCAGGAGGGGCTGCTCGATCTCGTCTGCGACGACGTCAGGTCGCTGCCCGCCGAAACCCGGAAGCGCATCGCCGAGCGCGCGGCGACGGATGGGGAGACGCTGGAGGTCGTCACCGCCGCGCCGCTGGCCAAGCCCGCCGCCACGCGGTTCGGCAAGAGCCTGAGCGCGGCGTTGGGCGCGCCCGCGACGGCGAAGTTCCGGGTCGACAAGACGCTGATCGCGGGCGTCGAGGTCCGCTTCCCGTTCACCATCCTGCGCCGCTCATGGTCGGAAGATCTGAAGCGGATCCAAGCCGAGCTGATCGATGACGCCCACGCTACGAAAGTCGCTTGATCGCTGGCTGGCGGCCGCCGAGGCCCGCGTCGACAAGGCTTCGCTGGCGCCGCGCCCCGAGCAGATCGGCATTGTCGAAAAAGCCGGCGACGGGATCGCCTTCGTCCGCGGCCTGCCGGACTTGCCGCTGAGTTCGCTCATGGCTTTCGAAGGGGGAGCGACGGGTTTCGCCCACGCCCTCGACGAAGATCTGGTCGGCTGCGTGCTGCTCGACATGGGCCGCGTCGAGGCGGGCGAACAGGTCCGTGGCCTGGGGACCATCGTCAGCACGCCCGTGGGCGAGGCGCTGCTGGGCCGGGTGGTGGACCCGCTCGGCCGGCCCCTAGACGACGGCGGGCCGATCGCCGCGAGCCGCCACGACCCCGTCGAACGCGCGGCGCCGGGCATCGTCGAGCGCGATCTGGTGACCCAGCCGATGCAGACGGGAACCAAGCTGATCGACGCCCTGCTCGCGCTCGGACGCGGCCAGCGCGAGCTGATCATCGGCGACCGCGAGACCGGCAAGACCGCCATCGCCACCGACGCGATCATCAACCAGCGCGGCACGGACGTGATCTGTATCTACGTCGCCGTCGGCCAGAAGTCCTCTTCGGTGCGCCAGGTCATCGACGGGGTGACGAAATATGGCGACCCCGCACGCTGCATCTTCGTCGTCGCGGGGCCGGCGACGGCGCCGGGTCTGCAGTGGCTCGCGCCCTATGCCGGCTTCTCCATGGCCGAATACTTCCGCGACCAGGGCGGCCATGTCCTGATCGTGGTCGACGATCTGACCAAGCATGCCGCCACCCACCGCGAGCTCTCGCTGCTCATGCGCCAGCCGTCGGGACGCGAGGCCTATCCGGGCGACGTCTTCCACATCCAGGCCCGGCTCCTGGAGCGGGCGGCCAAGCTTTCGCCCCAGTTGGGCGGCGGGTCGCTGACGGCCCTGCCCATCGCCCAGACCGAGGCCGGCAACCTCAGCGCCTACATCCCCACCAACCTGATCTCCATCACCGACGGCCAGATCGTGCTCAGCTCCAAGCTCTTCGACGAGGGCCAGAAACCCGCGGTGGATATCGGTCTCAGCGTCAGCCGGGTCGGCGGCAAGGCCCAGGCCCCGATCCTGAAGGACCTCGCGGAGAACCTGCGGCTCGACTACGCGCAGTTCCTCGAGGTCGAGCTGTTCACGCGCTTCTCGACCACGCTCGATCCACGCACCCAGGCCCAGATCGACCATGGCCGGCGGATTCGGGCCATCCTCACCCAGCCGCGGTTCGCGCCCCTGTCGCTGGCCCACGAGGCGGCCGAGTTCCTGGCGCTGCACGACGGCCTGCTCGACGCGCTGCCGGTCGACCGGATGGACGACTTCAAGCGCCAGCTTCCGGAATGGCTCGATCTGCACTGCAAGGGCGTCATGGAGCGCCTCGAGGCCCAGCGCCAGCTCGACCAGCCCGGGCGGACCCAGCTGTCGGAGGCCATGGCCGCCCTGGTCGAGACGCTCAAGCCGCCTCCGGCGAAGGCCAAGCCATGAGCGCCCTCGGCGAGGCCCAGGCGCGGATCGCCAGCATCCGGAAGCTCAGGGTGGTGGTCGGCGCCATGCGCGGCATAGCCGCCGCCCACACCCAGCAGGCGCGCAACGCGCTCGACGGTTACCGAGCCTACGCCAAGGTCATCTCCGGCGGCCTGGCGCGGGCCGTCGAACTCTTGGAGCCGGACGGCGTGACCAGCGCGCCGGCGGCCGCCAGCCCGGGCGCCGCCGTGGTCTTCACCGCCGAGCACGGCTTTGCCGGCGCCTTCACCCAGCGCGTCCTGGACGCGGTCCCGGCCGAGGACGGGAGCAAGCTGTTCGTCGCAGGCTCGCGAGGTCTCGCATTGGCGCAGGAGCGGGGACGTCGGGTGGATTGGTCGACCCCCATGGCGAGCCAGGCTGCCGGCGTCGGCGCGACCGCCCGGCGGGTGGCGGACGCGCTCTACACCGGCTTCGTCGAGGAACGCTTCGCGCGCGCCGAGATCGTCTTCGCCAGGCTTGCGGGCGGCGGCGTGGCGACCATCGTCCGCAAGCCGATCCTGCCCCTGGACCTGGACGCCTTCCGGGCGCCCCGTTCCGGACCTCCGCCCCTGACCAATCTGCCGCCGGCCCGGCTGATCGAGCAGCTGGTGGGAGAGTATGTGTTCGCGGAACTCGCGCTGGCGGCGCTCGAGAGCTTCGCCAGCGAGAACGCGGCGCGGCTGGAGACCATGGCCTCGGCGCGGCTCAACATCGATCAGAAGCTGGACGAGCTTTCCGGTCAGGAACGGCTGCTGCGCCAGGAGCAGATCACCGCCGAGGTGCAGGAAGTCACCTCCGGCGCCCTGGCCGCGGAAGGCGCCGGGGGCCTCTGAACGAACTCCGAGGCGGACCCAGGCCGGAGCGCGCCCTTCGCCTCACCCCGCCTTGGCGCGCCGCTTCGGTCCCACCGCCGTCACCCGCCGGGCGAACTTCAGGATGGGATCGGAGACGCTGGTGTCGGGGCTGTCAAAGGCGAAGACTTCCGACACGTGGCTGTGGCGCCGGTTGTAGACCAGGATCGGGCAATGGCCCTGGCCGTCCTTGGCCTTGGGGCCGTCGGCGGCGCAGAGCTTGTCGTGCACCGCGCGGTCCAGGGCCGTCATGCCGCCGGTGACCCCGGGATCGAGCTCGGCGCGCATGATCATGATCTTCACGTGGGTCTTCAGGAAGCCCGGCAGGTTGTCCCGTTCGGCCTTCTGCGCGTCGGTGAGCTGCGGCGGGCGGAAGCCGCCGGGGCCGCGGAAGGGCGGCGCGGTCTCCGGCGCGCCGCTGGGCCCCGAGATGTGGCCGTGCGCATTGCCCTGGTTCGGATCGGCGCCGCAGGTCGCGCCCGGCGGCGGCTGGTTGGGGGAGGGGCTGTTGCCGGCGAACATGGTCTGGTCGCCCAGCGCCGTCGGGATCGGCGCGCCCGACATGTAGATCATCCCCTTGATCTGCACGCCGTGGGGCCAGCGCTCGGGATGGCCGACGTAGACGCCGGTCGGCAGGGTGCCGGCCGAGTGCGAGGCCATCACCATGCGCGCGCCGTCGCCGTGGTACTTGCCGATGTGGGCCTTGACCCAGTCGACCGCGCTGGCGATGTCGCGCCCGCCGTCGTCCCAATTGGGCCCGGGATGGCGCTGGACGGTGACCACCACGAAGCCGTTCTTCACGCCCCAGCGGCCGATGTTGTCGTAGAAGGCGTTGGCCTCGCGCACCTGCTGCTCGATCTTGTTGCCGGCGCCGCCGGGCACGTAGATGAACACCGGCCGGCGCCTGGCGCCCTTGTCGCCATAGAAGATGTCCACCAGGTCCTTGGGGTTGGGCCCGAACCTGGCGTCGCGCACGATGGTCACGCCCGGATAGAGCTTGGCCTTGGACGGTATGGGCGCGGGCGCGCCGGGCGGCCACCAGGTGTCGTAGTCGTTGGCCGGCATCATCGGCCGGTAGAGCTTGGCCGTGCAGGAGACGTCCACGACGTGGCCCATCTTTTTCAGCTGCTGGTAGACCGGATCGGGAACCCGGGCCTGCACCGAATTGGAGACGAGGCTGGTCAGCAAGGCGGCGGCCGCGGCTGCGCGGGCCCATTTGGTGGTCATGTTTCCCCTCCCGTCCGTTCTGGATGACGGCCGAGAGGAGCTTAGCCCGCTTCTGCATCGCTCGTCAGGTCCGTCAGCAGTCCGGCGCCCCTCAGAACACCCGCGTCACCCCGAACTCGAAGCGGCTGCGGTCGAAGCTGTAGAGCGCCACGTTGCTGGCGTCGTGGGTGAAGGCGTAGCTGACGCGGGGGGTGAAGCCGTACCAGTCGATGCGCCGGTCCAGGGCGGCGATCTCGAGGGTCCACTGGGCGTCGCGGCGGCTGACCCCGAAAGCGGCGAGGGGGGCGTCGTAGCGGGTGAGAGTGAGGCTGGGCGTCAGGCTGATCGAGAGCCCGCCCCTGAGGTCGCGCGAATAGCCCAGCGCGACCTGGCCGGCGGTGTAGGCATAGGCGGGGATCTCGGCGTTCTGGCGGCTGAGGGCGGCGTTGGCCGAGAGCAGGGTGAAGGGGTTGGGCGTGAAATAGGCGTTCAGCCCCCCCGACACCGCGACGCCGTTCTGCTGGGTCAGCTGGGGGAAGCTGACGGTCTGCGCGCCGACCGAGGCGCCCACGCCGAAGCGGGGCGTGACGTAATAGGTCCCCTGCAGCACCCCGCCCAGGCCCTGGTTGTAGACGCTGCGGCCGTACCAGCGGCGGAAGGCGGTCAGCCGCGGGCCGATCTCCCACTTGCGGGCCAGGAAGGCGGGGCCGGCGAAGGCCGAAAGCGACAGGTCGTCGAATTCGCTGTCGGGATAGACGAGGCCGTGGAACGCGGCGCCGAGGTCGAGCCGGGTCCGCTGGCCGAGGGGCTGGTCCCATTCGCCGCCGAGGTCGAGCGCGGCGCCCACGCCGCTCTTCCTGCGGGTCTGGTCCGACAACTGGAAGGGCAGGCCGAAGATCTGCAGTTCGGTGATGTCGGGCCCGGCGTTCAGGTTGGTGTCCGGCGCCACCGCGACCTGTGCGTTCACCGACCAGCGCCTCAGGCGGCGGATGGCGAACAGGTACTGGTCGATGTTGGCGATCGCGCCGGCCGGCAGGTCCGAGCTGCGAGCGAAGCGGAACTGGCGCTCGGCGTTGTCCCAGTCCTTGTTCAGGAAGAAGGCCCTGGCCAGCTCCAGGCGGACCCGCGCCACGCCGGGCTCGCGCACCAGGATGCGGCGGAAAAGGCGAATGGCGGCGTCGTAGTCCTTCTGCTGGACCGCGATCAGGCCCAGCAGGAACAGGACCTCGCTGTCGTCGGGCCTGGCTTTCTCCAGCGCCAGCAGGACCTTCCTGGCGTCGTCCAGCTTGCCGGCCCGCATCAGCAGCGAGGCGGCCTCGACGACCGAGACGGTCTGGGCCTTGCCGTTCCGCTCGATGGTCGCGGTGAAGGGCGGCGGGGTCTGGGCGAGCGCGGTCGCGCCGGCCAGGACAAGGCCGAGCACCATGGCCAGGATCAACGCGGCTCTGCGCACGGGTCTCGGGCGGGGCCGGTCAGCCGTTCGGCGGCCGCACGGCGAGGCGGCCGCAAGTCAAGGATGTCCTGTTCACGCCCGCCCCACGGCAACCTGGCCAACCCTAACCCGAGGCGGCCAAGGCGGCAAAGCTTGGCGAGCAAAACGGCGGCGAGGGCGGCGGGGGACTCATGCGGCGCCGGAAGGACGGTCCGGCGGCCCCGGCCGCGTTGCTGGGAGCTGCGGCAGACTAACGCAGTCGAACCGGCGCTTCCGAAGAATGGACGCGTGCCTAGAAAGAATAATCGATTGTCTAATCCAGAAGAGTCTATGCCTAACGACGCATTTACTCCGTTCGTTTGAAACTTGGTAGCATTGCGACGTTATCTGTTCGCCTGCCGACTAGGATTTCGGGCGGGGCAGAATCAGATGGCTTATCGGTCCGCAAAGGACGCATGGAAGCTTGTGGCCGTGGCGACGGTGTCGCTCGCCGCGATGGCGGGCGCCGCCCAGGCGCAACAGGCTTCCGGGACGGTCACCCCCTATTACGGCAACATCCGGCCGTTCTACGGCGACATCCGTCCGTTCTACGGCAACATCCGTCCGTTCTACGGCAACCTCAGGCCCTTCTACGGGAACATTCGCCCGTTCTGGGGCGACACGAGCGCGTTCTGGGGCGGCCTGCAGCCCTTCGCCGCCACCGTGGACAAGAGCTTCTGGGGCTCCCTGCCCGGCTATACGGACTCGAAGGGCAAATACGACGGCTCCCAGGTCGGGGCCTTCTGGACCTCCGAGGGCGCCAAGTTCGACCAGATCCTGAGCGCCTGGGGCAGCGCCCAAAGCCAAAGCGATTTCGCCAACGTCGCCCAGCTGCTGCAGGGTCTCGACAGCGACTCCTCGAGCTTCTGGGGCAAGGCGGTCAAGAAGGCGACCAAGGATAACTTCGACAAGGGCTTCTCGGACCCGATCTTCGCCAAGTACGGCATCGATCCGTCCAATCCCTCGTCGCTGGCCAACCTCGATTCCAACGGCCAGGCGATGATGCTCCTGGACTGGTACGACGGGCTGATGAGCCTCACCAACGCCGGTCACGTCGACTGGTGGATGGGCGCCACGGGCTGGACGCCGGCCCTGGCCCAGACCGAGGGCGACCTCGGCGGCGGCGGCGACAAGCCGGTCAGCATCGGCATGCTCGACTTCACCGTCACCAACAACCAGAAGGTCGCCAAGGGAACGGTGCTGCAGTACGGCTCCAGCCAGTTCGGCGACGGCCACGGCGCGGCCGTCGGCAGCCTGATCATGAGCTCGATCGACGGCTCCAACGTCATGGGCGTGCTGCCCACCGGCGACGCCACCATCAGCGTCTACGATCCCTACGACGACACCGGCACGACCAACTGGACCGACGTCGGCAAGGGCATCGACGTCCTGACCCAGGGCTACTTCAAGAAGAGCAAGGGGCCGGTGAAAGACCTGCTGGGGGCCCTGACGCCGATCCTGCAACAGGTCCCGATCGCCGATTCCCTGGCCGTCACCTTGGGCGGCGCGACCAACAAGATCGCCCCGGCCGGCACCAACCTCGGCGTGATCAACGCCTCGCTGGGCGAGCCCGGCTGGACCCTGAGTCCGGGCTGGAACGCCGCCCTGGCCTCGGGCAGCGCCAAGTACTCGCTGCTGGTGGTGGCCGCGGGCAACGACGGCGTGGCCCAGCCCGCCGACATCGCCTGGAACTTCGCCAACAATCCGACCCTGCTGGTGGTGGGTTCGGTGGGCCTGGACGGGACCATCTCGAACTTCTCCAACACCCCGGGCGACGCCTGCCTGAACGACACCGCCTCGGGCGCCTGCGATCCCCTGAAGAACCACTTCCTGGTGGCGCCCGGCGAGCTGATCCTGGTCTCCGACGGCTCGGGCGGCGTCTCGCGGCAGACCGGCACCTCGCTGGCCGCGCCCCTGGTGACCGGCGCCATCGGCCTGCTGGAAGCCCGCTGGCCGTGGCTCGCCAACTATCCGAACGAGACGGCTTCGATCATCCTGCAGTCGGCCACGCCGATCCACTCGGCCGGCTACAGCGGCTCGGGACCGGATCCGGTCTACGGCTGGGGCGAGCTGAACATCGCCGCCTCGCAGGCGCCTCTGAACTGGCGCAACCTGATCTACCTGAAGTCCGGCCTGCTCGGCATGCCTACGCCCGTGCCGGTGAGCCAGGTGATCTCCACCGTCCAGAGCGGCAACCAGGCGTCCTGGAACTCGTCCAAGCTCTACTTCACGGCCCTGGAGAAGATCGGCAACACCTATCGCGACTTCGAGGTCCCGCTGGCCTCGACCCTGGTCGGCCAGAACGTGGCGACCCTGGCGGGCCAGCAGATGTTCCAGAGCTACCTGACCGGCCCGCTCAAGTCCTGGGTCGCCGGCGGCGCCCAGTTCTCCTCGGGCGGCGTGGGCGATGCGGTCACGGCCGGTTTCGTGGCCTCCAGCCAGCCCATGGGCCAGCTCGGCGACTCCCAGCTGCGGGTGCGGATGTCGGCCGTCCAGCCGACCTACGGCTTCAGCCAGCACACCCTGCCGATGGCCATGGACTTCGCCTTGATCGGCCAGAAGCAGACCATGCAGTTCGGCTTCGGCGACGGCGCGGCGGCCCTGAGCGGCCAGCCGGGCCTGACCGGGGATGCGGACTTCCAGATCGGCCGCGGCGGCGCCAATCCGCTGCTCGGCCTGGCCTCGGGCGGCGCCTACGCCAACTGGCGCTACTCGCCGTTCAAGAACCTGACCGTCAGCTTCGGCGCCACCGACCGGCGCAGCATCCGCGACGCGCAGCTCCTGGGCGCGCTCGGCTGGGCCGGCGCCACCAACCTGCCCGGCCAGATCTATGCCGCCAACGCCGAGAACGTCGGCCTCGACTATGCGGCCGGCAGGCACGTGGTGTTGCACGCCTCGCTGAGCAATCTGCATGAGAACTCCGGACTGCTCGGCGTCCAGTCGCTCTCCGGCGACCTGAACAACGGCTCCAGCACCCGGGCCGCCAGCTTCGGCCTCGACGTCAACCTGTCCCATGGCCTGATGCTGTCGGGCTCGGCCACGGTGGCCAACACCTCCGCCGCCGGCCTGCAGACCCTGACGACCTCGCCGGGCGGACTGACCTCGACCGCCGCCGAGATCGCGGTGACCAAGGCCGGGCTGTTCAGCGCCTCCGACCGGGTCCGCCTGACCCTGTCCAAGCCCATGCAGGTGGTGGCCGGCCAGGTGCAGTTCAGCGACTTCGCGGTGGTGAACCGCGACACCGGCGAAATCGGCCAGGTGGTCGAGAGCGCCAGCGCCGCCAACGCCAAGACGCCCTTCGCCGCCGAGATGTTCTACGGCCGCATGTTCGACAACGACCGGACGGAGGCCTCGGTGTTCATGCGCGCGGGCGTCAACACCGACCAGTTCGGCCTGGGTCCGCAGAACGACTACATGATCGGCTACCGCTTCAAGACCGCCTTCTGATCCACGGGCCCTGCGCCCCGGTCTCTGCACCGGGGCCTCTTCCTGGATATCCGCGAGCCGCGGATGCGGTCCCGGCGTGCGGCGGTCGCCGACCCCGCGCTCCAGCCGGGCATACGGCCCGGACCGGCCAGGATTCCGAAACCCTGGCGGTCGCACGTTGGGCGACGGCATGGCCCGCCCCGAAGCTTCGGCTATGCTCGGGCCGGAGGGACGTGATGGACCTGCAACTCGCCGCGCTCTGCGCCCTGACCTTCGTGATCCACCTGATCGGCGCCCTGGCCTATGCGGCGCGGATCGCTGGCGTGCGCACGCGCCGGATCGCGGTCTCCTTCGCCCTGTTCAACGTGCTGATCCTGATTTCGCGGGCGTCCAACTCCTTCCAGGGTCCGTTCCTCGGCAAGCGCATCGAAACCAGCCTGGCGGCCGGCCACGCGGCCCATCTGCTGGGCGACTTCCGCTGGCTGCTGCTGTCGGCGACGGCGGCGGCGGCGATCGGAGCGCTGGCGGTGCCGACCTTCCAGCGCATCTTCAGCCGCGCGGTGCTGCACTTCCAGACCCACCGCTCGATGCCCAAGCTGATCCTGCATGGCTTCGCCCGCGGCGGGCTGCGCTACCTGCGCGATGCGGTGACGGTCCCGTCGCCGCGGCATGTGGCCGGCCTGGCCAGGGAGGTCAGCGTCCCCTGGTCGGTGATCGGGCTGAACGTCGGCGCCCAGGCGCTGCTGACGGTGGGCGTCTTCGCCGCGCTCTACGCCGGCTGCCTGGACCCGAAGTTCCGCGTCACCGCGGTGAGCCTGTCGTCGGTGGTGAACGGGGTGGCGACCATCATGCTGTTCGTGTTCATCGATCCGCATCTGTCGGTGATGACCGACGACGTCATGGACGGCCGCACCTCGGAGGCCAGCTTCCGCCGGGCGGTGGTCTGGCTCTCGGCCAGCCGGGTGGCCGGCACGGTGCTGGCCCAGCTGATGCTGCTGCCCGCCGCGATCGGCATCGCCATGATCGCCAGGGCGATCTAGCCGCGTCGCCGGCCCGTCGCCCGCCTCATGCGGCCGGGCCGGGGCCGTTGATCTGATTGGAGAGGGCGACCACGACCTGGGCGGCGGCGAACGGCTTGGTCAGCACCACGCTCTGCGGAACGCCCTTGACGGACCATTCGTGAGGGCTTCCGCCGCTGCAATAGACGATGGCGACCGCGGGGTTGAGTTCGCGCGCCCGTCGGGCGACGTCCCATCCATCCCTCGCCGATCCCAGGTTTATGTCGGTCACGACGCCGGCGAACTCGGCGTTCTCCGTCTCCAGCACCGCGAAGGCTTCATCGGCGTCGGAGGCCTGGAGCGAGGAGAAGCCCGCTTCGTCCAGGGCGCTGCGAAGCAGTTCGACGATCAACGGTTCGTCATCCACGATCAGGATGACGGGCTTCTGGCTCAACTCGGACATGATCGGCCCCCGGGTAGGGGAACGTCGACGGGTGCGTCGGGTTGCCGACGGTCACGGCCAATTTCGACAGGGGCGGCTCTCGCCTCCGTTCGGGAGGTCCGGCCTCCGTCGATTCGGGCGGATCGGGACCGCGCCGGTCGGGTCGCGCGCCTGACCATCATGTCGGACTCGGGATGGTCCAGGCCTGACCGCATCAATCCTCAGCAAAACGATCCGCGGGTTTGAAAGGGTCGGGACGCCTCGGCGCCGAAGTGAACGATAGTCGTGACGCTCAAATGGATGTAGGGAACCGCAATCCAGCCCATGCGCTTCCTCATTTCCCAGGTCGCATATTGATGAACGCCAAAGAATGTAATCTACGAGCGTCCGGCTGCGCGGCGAATGCCGCCATCGCTATAGATGAGTCGGTCTCGTTGGAATTTCTCAGAATGGCGGCGCACTGGCGCGCCATGGCGGTCAGACAGATATTCATTGGACCATTTCCTGATCCTGCCGTGGAACAGAGTTTTTCGAATGCGATTGCGTTACCGGCAAAGTAGATCGCCAGGAATTTAGTGATCGGGCGCCACCCCCAACTGGCTTCTGTGTTAGGGTGACAAGCCATCTCGCTTTCGCCGATCCGGCTGGGCGGGCTCGCGCAGACGTTTCTCTCGGACAGACTCACGACTCGCGAGCCTCCGAGGGGTGGACACCAAGATGGAAGACAACCAATCCGCAGCCTCAGCTGTTGCAAACAGCTTGGCGTCGGCTCTCATCGCATCCTCCGACGCGCCGATCATCCTGCTCGATGGCGATCTGACCATCCTGGCGGCCAGCGCATCCTTCTCCCGCATTTTCCAGCTCGAGCCGAGCGCGATCCCCGGGGGGTCCATGTTTGCGCTGGGCGATGGCGAATGGGACGTGCCCCAGCTGCGGTCGTTGCTTCGCGCGACCCTCTCGGGCGCTGCGAAGGTGGACGCCTATGAAATGGATCTCAACCGGCCAGGACGCGGTCAGCGTCGCCTGGTGATCACCGCTCATCGGCTCGACTACGCCGACACGGCCAACGTCCGGCTCATGCTCGCCGTATCCGACGTCACCGAGGCGCGCCTGGCGGCGCGTCTCAAGGACGATCTGCTGCATGAGAAGGCGATCCTGTTCCAGGAGCTCCAGCACCGGATCGCCAACAGCTTGCAGATCATCGCCAGCGTTCTGATGCAAAGCGCACGCACCGTGCCGTCGCCGGAGATCAAGGGTTATCTGTTCGACGCGCACAACCGGGTCATGTCGGTCGCCGCCCTTCAGAGGCAGCTCGCCGCGACCCAGGTCGCCGAGGTGAGGCTGCGGACCTATTTCGCCGAGCTGTGCGATAGCATCGGCGCTTCGATGATCAGCGACCACGAGAGGCTGACGCTGGCGGTCGAAGCCGACGATGGCGTGGCCACGGCGGACGTCTCCGTCAGCCTGGGCCTGATCGTCACCGAGCTGGTGATCAACGCCCTGAAACATGCGTTCCCAGAAGGGCGTGGGGGCGCGATCATCGTCAGCTACAAGTCCGATCGCTCGGACTGGAGCCTCTCGGTCAGCGACAACGGCGCGGGAATGCCAAAGGGACGGGTTCCCGCGAAGGCCGGTTTGGGCACCAGCATCGTCGAGGCTCTGGCCAGGCAGCTGGAAGCGACGGTCACGGTGTCTGCGGGAAATCCCGGGACCATCGTCTCGGTGATCCGCCGTTCCGGGGTCGCTGGGGCGACCGCGTGATCCACCCGCGCGGGCGGGGCCTCGATTCAGCGGTTCGGCGGCGTTCGCAAAGCCCGCTCCGGGCCCGCTGACCAACCCGCCGCCCAGCCTCAGACCGGCGTCTCGCCCACCACGGTGGTGCGGTACATCTCGCGGCGGAAGCCCTGGTAGTCGTTGAAGGCCTGGTGCACGGCCAGGCGGTTGTCCCAGGCCACCAGCATGTCGGGCTCCCAGCGCAGGCGGCAGGTGAAGGCGTGCTGCACCAGATGCTCGGCCAGGAAGTCCAGGATCGGCCGGGCCTCCTCGTCGGTCATGCCCTCGATGCCGATGGCGTAGGAGGCGTCGATGTAGAGCGCCTTCTCGCCGGTGGCCGGATGGGTGCGCACCAGCGGATGGAAGCTGCCTTGGACCTTGCGCTGCAGGTCTTCCGACAGCTCCGAGGCGCCGCGGATGGACGCCAGCCGGCCCATGGGGTTGTCGCGGGTCTCGGAGTTCTCCTGCACCGACTTCAGCACGTCGCGCATGGAGAAGTGCACCTTCAGGGGCGCGATCATGCGCTTGTAGGTGTCGCTGAGCAGGTCGTAGGCCAGGGCGGAATTGCACCAGATGGTGTCGCCGCCGTAGGGCGGGATCTGGACCGAGCGCAGGATGGTGATCGAGGGCGGCTGGGGCAGGAAGGGCGAGTCGGTGTGCCAGCCTTCGCCGAACACGTGCTTGGACCTGTCGTCCGCCTCCTTGATCAGCGGGTGCACGTTGCGGTGGCCGGGCACGCCCGAGGTATAGGCGTCCTCGGCGAAGGGTCCGAACTTCAGGCTGAAGGCCTCGTGGTCGGCGTGGGTCAGCTTCTGGCCCCGGAAGTAGATCATCTTGTGCCGGAAGAGGGCGTCGCGGACCTCGGAGAACTGCTCGTCGGACATGGCGGGCACGTCGACGCCGCAGATCTCGGCGCCCATGGCCGCGGCCAGCGGCTTCACCTCGATGAGGTTGCTGGCCTTTGCGGAGTTGTCGAACTTGCCGGTGGGGTGGAGCCGCACGGTGGTTTCCTCGCCTGATGCCGCGGTTCTACCCGCCGTGGCCGGACCGAGGAAAGGGCTTATGGCGGCCGGCGCCGCGCGTCAGCTCTCCAGGGCCCTGGGCTCGGGGGCGAGGTGGGCCTCGGCCTGCCTGGCCAGCTGCTCCCAGGCCGCGGCGAGCTCGAGGTAGTTGGACGCTTCCGCCGCGGTGGTCGAAGCCTCGGCGCGGGCGCGCAGCTCGTGGGCCTTGGCCCGATAGGACGCAACGTCTCTCATGCCCGCAGGATGATGCTGGCGGCGCGCGGGCGCAGCGTGTCAGATCGCCCCTGCGACGGCTGGGCGCGGGCCGGGTTGCGCGTGGCGGAACAGGGGCTGGAAAGGGCGTGCATTGACTGAGTCAACGCTGTAACAGGACGGCTGCAGGAGGACACCCCGTGGCCAAGAACAACACCATCACGCTCTACGACCTGCAGCTGGCGTCCGGCTGCACCATCAGCCCCTTCGTCTGGGCGACCAAATACGCCCTCAAGCACAAGGGCTTCGACCTCGACATCGTGGCGGGCGGCTTCACCGGCATCCTGGAGCGCACGGGCGGCCGCTCGGAGCGCCTGCCGGTGATCGTCGACGACGGCGAGTTCGTGCTGGATAGCTGGCTGATCGCCGAATACCTCGACCGCAAGTATCCCGACCGTCCGACCCTGATCGGCGATCCTGGCATCAAGCCGCTGACCGAGTTCGTCGAACAGTGGCTGTGGCGCACCGCCATCGGGCCCTGGTTCCAGGCCTTCATCGTCGACTATCGCGACCGCTCGCTGCCGCAGGACCACCAGTACGTCACCGAAAGCCGCGAGCGGATGCTGGGCGGGCGCAAGCTGGAAGAGGTGTCCAAGGAGGGCAGAGCCAAGCTGGCCCAGGTGCCGCCGACGCTGGAGCCGTTCCGCCAGATCCTCAAGGACCGCAAGTGGCTGGGCGGCGATCAGCCGAATTACGCCGACTACCGGGCCCTGTCGGTGTTCCTGTGGTGCGCCTCGGTGGCCGCCACCCCGCCGCTGACCGACGACGATCCCCTGCGCGACTGGGTCGACCGCGGCTTCGACCTCTATGGCGGCCTGGGCCGGCATCCGGGGATGAGCCCGATGTTCGGACTTCAGTTGAAGGAGGGCGATCCCGAGCCCTTCGTGAAGGGCGGCGCCATGGGGGGCCTGGCCACCCGCAACACCGGCCCGCAGTCGACCAAGGCCGAGACCGACCGGATCACCGGCAAGGCCAAGGCGGACGCCTGATCTGGCGCGGCGGCGCCGTCGTCCTTCGCCGTCCGCCGCCCAATTATCGGGCAAAGCGAGGTCCGCCGCCTTTTCCGTGCTCATTGCGGTTGATCCGCGGGGCGCGAGCCGCCACCACCTTGGCGGTGAAGCCGTGCCCATGCGCGTCCTGATTATCGATCCAGACGAGGCGCGCGCGGCGCTGGTTGCGGAAGGCCTGGCCGATGTGCGGCCGCTGGTCGTGCGGCGGGCGGCGACCATGGCCGAGGCCGAGCCGGAGCTCGGCGCCTTCGCCCCCGACGTCATCGTGGTGGCCTGCGACAGTCCCGACCGCGACACCCTGGAGAGCCTCGGCGCCAGCACCGGCGCCGACCCCCGGCCGGTGGTGATGTTCGTCGACCGCTCCGCGCCCGGCCTGGCCGAGCGGGCGGTGGAGGCGGGGGTGGCGGCCTATGTGGTCGACGGCCTGTCGCCCGGGCGGGTGCGTCCGGTGCTGGAGGTGGCCATGCGCCGCTTCCAGCTGATGCAGGAGCTCAGGGCCGACCTGCAGAAGGCCAAGGACGACCTCGCCTCGCGCAAGACCGTCGACAAGGCCAAGGGGCTGCTGATGAAGGAGCGGGGCCTCGAGGAGGAGGCGGCCTACCGGCTGCTGCGCAAGCTGGCGATGGATTCCGGCCGTCCGATCGGCGCGGTGGCGGCCGAGCTGATCGCCTATGCCGAGGTGCTGCGGGGCAAGGCGCCATGATCGGCGAGCACCTGCGCCTGGGCTTCATCCCTCTGGCCGACTGCGCGCCCCTGGCGGTGGCCGACGCCCTGGGCCTGTTCCGGGCTGAGGGGCTCACGGTCGAGCTGGCGCGCGAGGCGTCCTGGGCCACCATCCGCGACAAGGTGCAGGCCCGCCTGCTCGACGGCGCCCACATGCTGGGGCCCATGCCCCTGGCCTCGAGCCTCGGGGCCGGCGGCGAGCGCTCGGCCCTGATCGTCCCCATGGCCCTGAACCAGAACGGCAGCGCCATCACCCTGTCGCGCGAGCTGATCCTGGAGATGCGCGAGGCCGATCCGGTAGCGATGATGCAGGCCCCTTGCACGGCGCGGCCGCTGGCGCGGGCGATCGACGCCAGGCGCGCCGAGGGGCGGCCGCAGCTGGTCTTCTCGGCCGTGTTTCCCTTCTCGATCCATGCCTATGCCCTGCGCTGGTGGCTGGCGGAGGCGGGCGTCGATCCGGATCGCGACGTTCGCCTGATCATCACGCCGCCGCCGCGCATGACCGCCCAGCTGGGGGCGGGGGAGATCGACGGCTTCTGCGTCGGGGCGCCGTGGAACGCGGCCGCCGAAGCGTCGGGGGCGGGGCAGATCGTCATCCGGGGCCGCCAGATCTGGCCGTCGGGACCGGACAAGGTTCTGGGCGTCAGCCGGGCCTTCGCCGAGCGCGAGCCCGAGGCCCTGCAGGCGCTGCTGCGCGCCCTGATCAAGGCCGCGGCCTGGGCCGACATGCGCGAGAACCGCGGGGCCCTGGCCGAGCTGCTGGCCCGGCCGGATTATGTCGGCGAGCCGGCCCAGCTGCTGCGGCGCGCCCTGGTGGACTCGCCGGACGCCATCGTCTTCCACGCGGCGGCGGCCAACTTCCCCTGGCGGAGCCAGGCGGCCTGGTTCCTGGCTCAGATGCGGCGCTGGGGCCAGATCGGGCCCGGCGTCGACGCCGCCATGATCGCCGCCCAGGTCTACCGGCCCGATCTCTACCGCCTGGCCGCCGAGGCCGTGGGCGTGTCGGCGCCGTTGGAGGACTCGAAGGTGGAAGGGGCCCACGCCGGACCCTGGAGCCTGGCGGCGTCGCTGGGCCCGATCGCCATGCCGGCCGACCGGATGTTCGACGAACACCCCTTCGATTCGGTGGATATCGACGCCTATCTCGGCGGCTTCCGCATCCGCCGCGAGCCGGCGTCCGCCGCACCCTGAGCGCCCCCTCGCGCCGGCCGGGACCGCCTGCGCCTTGAGCGGGATCGGTCCATGATCGCGCTGCAGCGCACAAAATATGGGCGCGCGGCGGATCCAGCCCCCCTCGTCCCGGGAAGGCCTTGGCCTGGCCCGGCCGCGCCGGTCAGCCTGAGCCGCTCGCGAGGCAACGGCGTCTCGCGATGGCCGAGAGGCCCGCCGGCGATGGCGCCGGCTTCACTCAGGACAACGAGGTCCGGCGGGCTGGCGCCCCCCGGGCCTTTTTTCGTTCCCGCGCCGGGAAGAGGGAAAGATGACGAGGAACCGATGCGTTTCGGCGGCCGTCGCGGCCGCTGTCGTGGCGGCGGCGCCCGCGGGCGCGGCCTTGGCCGATCCTGTCCAACCGTCGCTGTTGCAGGCGATCGAAGGCGGCAGGCCGATCCTCGATCTCAGGCCGCGCTACGAACAGGTCGACCAGAACGGCCTCTTCCGCGAGGCGGAGGCCTTCACCTTGCGCACCCAGCTGGGCTGGCGCACGGCCGCCTGGCGCAGGCTCGTGGCCCAGGTCGAGATGGAGAACGTCGTCGATCTGGACGGCCAGCGCTACAATTCCACCCTCAACGGCAAGACCGCCTATCCGGTGGTCGGCGATCCGCCCACCACCGAGCTTCATGTCGCCGAGCTGCAGTGGACGCCGGTCCGGGACCTCTCGGCCACGGTGGGGCGCCAGCGCATCAACCTCGACGACCAGCGCTTCATCGGCACGGTCAACTGGCGCCAGGACGAGCAGACCTTCGACGCGGCCCGCGTCGACGGCGCGCTGGGGCGTTTCAGCCTCACCTACATCTATCTGGAACACATCGACCGGCCCTTCGCCCAGGCGCAGGACTGGAGCTCCGACAGCCATGCCCTGAACGTCCGCTTCGCCGCCGCCCCGGCCCTGAAGCTGGAGGGCTTCGGCTACGCCTTCGATTTCCGCCAGTCGCCGGCCAATTCGACCCAGACCTACGGGGCCACGGCGTCGGGCCAGGTGCAGCTGGCGCCGGTGAAGCTCACCTACGCCGCCACCTACGCCCGCCAGCAGCCCTACCGGAACAATCCCGGCCGGTTCGGGCTGAACTACTGGCATGGCCAGCTCGCCGGCTCGGCCGGCCCCTGGTCGGTCAAGGCGGACTACGAGGTGCTGGGCGGCGACGGGGTGCATGGTTTCGCCACGCCGCTGGCCACCCTCCATGCCTTCCAGGGCTGGGCCGACGTGTTCCTGACCACCCCCGCCAAGGGGGTGCGCGACGCCAGCCTGTCGCTGGACTTCAAGCCGGCCCTCAAGCTTCCGGCCCTGTCCCACCCCGAGCTCTTCATCCGCTACGACGTCTTCAAGGCCGATACCGACGGGAGCAGTCTCGGCCGCGAGTGGGACGCCATGGCGACGGCGCAGCTGGCCCCGCATCTGACCGGACTGGTGGAGCTTGCCGACTACCAGGGCCCCGCGCGCGGGCCGGCGAGTCGGACCAAGGTCTGGGTGGGGCTGGAGTTCAGGCTGTGAGCCCGGGTCTGCACGTCCATTGTGCAATGCAGCGCGAACGGGCGCGGTCCATCGCCCAATTGTGAGGCGACCGGCCGAAAGGCGGGCCGCAGCTCGTCTTTCGCTTCGAAGTCTCCAGGCGGTCCGCCAATCTGCCCCTGTCGCGAGGCAACGGGGTCTCGCGGGCCGAGAGGCCGCCCGGCGAAGCCGCCGGTTTCAGGATCAGGACAAAGGCGTCCGTGCGGAGAGCTCCTCCGCCGGGCGCCTTTTTCGTTTTGGGGATGGGCATGTCGTTGAAGGCGTTCATGAAAGCGGGCCATGCGCCCACCCTGTTCGCGGCCTTCCTGTATTTCGACCTCAGCTTCATGGTCTGGGTGCTGCTGGGGCCGCTGGCGGTCCAGATCGCCGCCGACCTGCACCTGAACGCCGCCCAGAAGGGCCTGATGGTGGCCCTGCCGGCGCTGGCGGGGGCCGCGCTGCGGGTGGTGATGGGCGTGCTGGTCGATCACCTGAGGCCGCGCCGCGCCGGGATCATCGCCCAGGTCTTCGTGCTGGCCGGCCTGGCGCTGGCCTGGCTGGTCGGCGTCCACAGCTTCGGCCAGGCGCTGATGCTGGGCGTGGTGCTGGGCATGGCCGGCGCCTCCTTCGCGGTGGCCTTGCCCTTGGCCTCGCGCTGGTATCCGCCCGAGCACCAGGGCATGGCGCTGGGCATCGCCGGCGCGGGCAACTCCGGCACGGTGCTGGCCTCGCTGTTCGCCCCGGCCCTGGCGGTCGCCATCGGCTGGAACAACGTGATCGGCCTGGCGGCCGTGCCGCTGACGGTGGCCTTCCTGGTCTACCTGGCCCTCGCCAAGGACAGTCCCCGCCAGCCGGCTCCCAAGCGCTGGGCGGAATACTTCGACGTGCTGCGCCGGTCCGACGCCTGGGCGCTGATGGGCTTCTACTCGGTGACCTTCGGCGGCTTCGTGGGCCTGTCCTCGTCGCTGCCTGTCTATTTCAACGCCCAGTATGGCCTCTCGCCGGTGGCCGCCGGCCTGTTCACCGCCGCCTGCGTCTTCGCCGGATCGATGGTGCGGCCCATCGGTGGGGCCCTGGCCGACCGCTTCGGCGGCTCGAAGGTGCTGACCGCGGTCTACGCCGTGGCGGCCGCGGCCCTCGTGGTGGCCAGCTTCGGACTGCACCCGGTGGCGCTGGCGCTGGGCGTCTTCGTGGTCGGCATGCTGGCTCTGGGCCTCGGCAATGGCGCGGTGTTCCAGCTGGCGCCCCAAAGGTTCGGCCGCGAGATCGGGGTGATGACCGGCCTGATCGGCATGGCCGGCGGGGTCGGGGGCTTCTACCTGGCCTCCAGCCTCGGCTTCTCCAAGCAGATGACCGGCGACTACCAGGCAGGCCTGCTCACCTTCGCCGCCCTGGCGGTGCTGGCCCTGGTCGGCCTGGTGGGCGTGCGGCGGCGCTGGCGCTCCGGCTTCGCCGACGCGGCCGCCGCGACGGCGCGGGTCTGAGGGTCATGGCCATGCTCAAGGAAAGACTGGTCGTCGTCGGCAACGGCATGGCCGGCTGCCGCGCCATCGAGGAGGTGCTGGCCCGCGATCCGGATCGCTACGAGATCGCGGTGTTCGGGGCCGAGCCCAGGGTCAACTACAACCGCATCATGCTCTCGCCGGTGCTGGCCGGCGAGAAGGCCTTCGAGGACATCGTCCTCAACGACGAGGCTTGGTACCGCGACAACGCCATCGCCCTGCACGCCGGGCGGGCGGTCACCGGCGTCGACCGGCTGCGCAAGCTCGTCGAGGCCGAGGGCGGGCTCCAGCTTCCCTACGACAAGCTGATCCTGGCCACCGGCTCGGACCCGGTGCGGCTGCCGCTGCCGGGGGGCGATCTGAAGGGCGTGGTGACCTTCCGCGACCTCGACGACGTCCAGGCCATGGTCGCCGCCGCCGACGCGGGCGGCCGGGCGGTGGTGATCGGGGGCGGGCTCCTGGGCCTGGAAGCGGCCTACGGCCTGGTCCGCCGCGGCATGGCCGCCACCGTCGTGCACCTGATGGACGTGCTGATGGAGCGCCAGCTCGACGCCTCGGCGGGCTCCTTGCTGCAGCAGGCGCTGACCGAGCGCGGGGTGGAGACCGTGCTCTCGGCCTCGTCCCAGGAGATCCTGGGCGCCGACGGCAAGGTGGCGGGGCTGAAACTGTCGGACGGTCGGGTGTTGGCCTGCGAGCTGCTGGTCATGGCCGTCGGCATCCGGCCCAACGTCGCCCTGGCCAAGGCGGCGGGCCTCCGGATCGGTCGCGGCGTGGTGGTCGACGACCGCATGGCGAGCTCCGATCCGGACATCTTCGCCATCGGCGAATGCGCCGAGCACCGCGGGATCGCCTACGGCCTGGTGGCGCCGATCTTCGAGATGTGCCGCACCCTGGCCGAGGTGCTGACCGGCGCCGAGGAGGCCGCCTACCAAGGCTCGCTCTTGTCGACGCGGCTGAAGGTCTCGGGCGTGGACGTGTTCTCGGCCGGCAAGTTCTCGGGCGGGGAGGGGTGCGAGGACGTGGTGTTCCGCGACGCCTCCCGCGGCGTCTACAAGCGGCTGGTCATCGAAGGGGGGCGGCTGGCCGGCGCGGTGCTGTTCGGTGATGCCGCCGACGGCGCCTGGTACTTCGACCTGATCCGGCGGGGCGAGGACGTCTCGCCGATCCGCGAGACCCTGATCTTCGGGCGCCAGGTCACGGAGGGCCTGGCCGGCCAGGACCCTAGGTCGGCCGTGGCGGCGCTGGCCGACACGGCGGAGATCTGCGGCTGCAACGGGGTCTGCAAGGGCGCCATCACCGGCGCCATCGGCAGGCTCGGCCTCACCACCCTGGACTCGGTGCGGGCCCACACCAAGGCCTCGGCCTCGTGCGGCTCGTGCACGCCGCTGGTCGAGCAGCTGCTGGCCCTGACGCTGGGTGACGACTTCAAGGCCGCCGCCGGCCCCAGGCCGGTCTGCCCCTGCACCTCGCATCCTCACGGCATCGTCCGGCGGCGCATCCTGGAGGAGGCGCTGAAGACCATTCCCCAGGTGATGCAGGCGCTGGAGTGGTCGACCCCCGACGGCTGCTCCAGCTGCCGGCCGGCGCTCAACTACTATCTGCTCTGCGCCTGGCCCGGCGAATACGTCGACGACAAGCAGTCCCGGTTCATCAACGAGCGGGCCCACGCCAACATCCAGAAGGACGGCACATTCTCGGTGGTGCCGCGCATGTGGGGCGGCCTGACCAATCCGCGCGAGCTCAGGGCCATCGCCGACGCGGCCGAGAAGTTCGCCATCCCCACCATCAAGGTCACCGGCGGCCAGCGCATCGATCTCCTGGGGGTCAGGAAGGAGGACCTGCCGGCGGTCTGGGCCGACCTCGGCCAGGCCGGGCTGGTGTCGGGCCACGCCTACGGCAAGGCGCTGCGCACGGTGAAGACCTGCGTCGGCTCGGACTGGTGCCGCTTCGGGACCCAGGACTCCACCGGCCTCGGGGTGCGGATCGAACGGTTCACCTGGGGCTCCTGGACCCCGGCCAAGGTCAAGATGGCGGTGTCCGGCTGCCCTCGCAATTGCGCCGAGGCGACCTGCAAGGACATCGGCGTGGTCTGCGTGGACTCCGGCTACGAGATCCACATCGGCGGCGCGGCCGGCCTGCACATCAAGGGCGCGGAGCTTCTGACCAAGGCCGCCAGCCAGGACGAGGCGCTCGAGATCATCGTCGCCATCCTGCAGTTCTACCGCGAGGACGCCTGGTACCTGGAGCGGATCTACAAGTGGATGGCGCGGGTGGGCCTGGAGGCGATCCGCGCGCGCGTCGAGGACCTGGGCGAGCGCCAGGCGCTGAACGATCGCTTCGTCTTTTCCCAGGGCTTCGCCCAGGTCGATCCCTGGGCCGAGCGCGCCGCGGGCGGCGACGCCGCCGAGTTCAATCCCCTGTCCAACCCGCTCGCCATGGCCGCCGAATGACCCTTGCCCTTCCCATCACCTCCGACCCCTACTGGACCGAGGTCGGGGACATCCAGGACATCCCCCTGCGCGGCGCGCGGCGGGTCGCGACCCCGAACGGCGACGTCGCGGTCTTCCGCACGGGCGACGACCTGATCTTCGCCCTCCGGGACGAATGCCCGCACAGGAAGGGCCCGCTCAGCCAGGGCATGGTCTCGGGCCACGCCGTGGCCTGCCCTCTGCACAGCTGGATGATCGATCTGAGGACCGGCCAGCCCCTGGGCGCGGACGCCGGCAAGGGGTGCACGCCTCGCGCGCCGGTGCTGATCAAGGCCGGCCGGGTGTTCGTGGCGCTGAGCGACTGAGATGGCGGACGGCGCGGCCCCGCCAGGCGTGCGGACCACCTGCCCCTACTGCGGCGTGGGATGCGGGGTCTCGGCCGCGGCGGGGATGGGGCGCAGCCTGTCGGTCGCCGGCGACCTGGCCCACCCGGCCAACTTCGGCAGGCTGTGCTCCAAGGGCGTGGCGCTGGGGTCGACCGTGGGCCTGGAGGGGCGGCTGCTGGAGCCGATGATCGGCGCCCGGGCGGTGGGCTGGCCCGAAGCCACCGCCTTCGTCGCCCGTCGCCTGGGCGAGACCATCGCCCGCCACGGCCCGGACTCGGTGGCCTTCTACGTCTCGGGCCAGCTGCTGACCGAGGACTACTACGCCGCCAACAAGCTGATGAAGGGTTTCATCGGCTCGGCCAACATCGACACCAATTCGCGCCTGTGCATGGCCTCGTCGGTGGCCGGCCATCGCCGCGCCTTCGGCTCTGACACGGTGCCCGGCA
>JANWHQ010000083.1 GCA_025450315.1 Caulobacteraceae bacterium | reverse complement strand
CGACCACGGCCCGGGCGCGGCGCCGTCGCTGCGCGCCAGCATGTTCGACCCCTTCGTCAAGGGCGGCGACGAGCCCTCCGGCGTCGGGCTGGGCTTGGCCATCGCCCGCCGCGCCCTGATCGCCCACGGCGGCCGGATCGAAGCGCTGGAACCGGAGGACGGGGGCCTGTTGGTCCGCATCACCCTGCCGCCGCGCGCGACGGCCTGAAGGCGGCCGACCTGGAGCCCGCGGCGCAGTGAGGGCCAGCGGCGCCGCTTGCGGCGGCCGGCCCATCCTGGGAAGCTCGGGCATGGCGAGGATGTCTGAAGCGCTGGTCCTGGCGGCGGCGATGGCCGCGGCGGCCCCGGCTTTCGCCTGGGAGGTCTCGGGCGGGCAGGGCGCGGGCTTCGGGGCGCGGGTATCGTCCAGCGAGGCGGTCAAGGGCGCCGACGGCAAGCCGGCCAAGCCCGTGCTGAGCGTCAGCTGCGGCCCGGGCGGCCTCTACGCCACCATCGCCTGGCCGGACGCCATCCCGCTGAAGCCCAACCAGCATTTCGTCGCGGTGGCCTGGAGCCTGGACGGCGCGTCGCGCAGCTCGTCCATGCTGGCGAGCTCGGGGTCGGTCGGCCTGGCGGGCTCGGAGGCCAAGGAGTGGCTGCGGGAGTTCGCCGCCGCCAAGCGTCTGCAGGTCCGCGTCCCCGACGCCCACGGCGGCCAGTCGGCCAGCTTCGACCTGGCCGGCGCCAAGGCCGTGCAGGACGGGATCGCCCGGTCCGCCTGCGGCTGAAACAGGCCCCGTCGGTCCTGGCGCTCGCCGAGACCTTCAGCCGTCTGACGGCCGACCGCCCCCCCGGCCCGGTCATATCCGACCATGACCGAATGGTTTCCCGCTCCGATTGTTGCGCCGTGGACACAAATTTGCTGTGCTGGGAATCGGGCGCCGGCCGGCTGGCCGCACGAGATGAGGTTGGGGAGAGAGGGGATGTCATCGAGTCTGGTTCGTATACGGACGATCATGTTGGCCGCCGGCGCCGCTTGCGGCCTGGAGGCCGGGGCCGCCCAGGCGGGGGCGTGCAGTGATCCCTGGGTCACCCAGGCCGTGACCCGGGTGCTGGGCCGTCCGCCCGCGTCGAGCGGCGCGCCGGAGTGCGACATCTATCTGTACAAGAACGGCCACTGGTCGAGCTACAACGACCTGTTGGGCGCTGTCGGCTACTACTGGGGCACCCACTCCTATCCCAGGCCGGCCCCGGCCTACACGAGCCAGCCCTCGGGCGGCTACGGCGGCCTGCAGCTGGCCCCCTCCGCCTCGGACTTCCGGGTGGATTCCACCAGCCTGGGATTTCCACGCGGCGTCGGGCCCGCGCCCGGGCGCAGGGTGGTCTACAACGGCCGCGCCTATCAGGTGGCCAACACGATAGCCCAGGGCGGCGGCAACGTGATCGCCCAGGGCGGGGGCAATGTCATCGCCCAAGGGGGCGGCAATCTGACCGTCGTGCTGCGGCTGGTGTCGACCAACGGCGGGAATTGACGGCCGAGGCGCCGTCCAACATCTGGGAATCGGACAAATGACAAGACTGGGTTTCCTCGCCCTGGCGGGGCTCGCCGGCTGGGCCGTGGCTGCGCCGGCCGCCCATGCGGCCACCTTCAAGTCCCCGGCGGAATGCACCCGCGGCCGACGGGTGACCGACAGCTCCAACAAGACCGGCACGGTGCTCAGCATCAATCAGGGCACCCTATGCCACGTCCAGCTCGATGGCGGCGGCGACAACTACTACCTGTTCTGGATGCTGCACGCCGCGGGGGGCAGCGCCGAGACCGACGACAAGCTGCGTCCGGGGAAATACGCCTGCTACACCCTGAACGACGGCCATCTGGAATACACCTTCATGGACGTGGTGATCACCGGGCCGAACACCTATCGGACGGGCGGCCAGACCTTCCGCTTCCACGAGAATCCGCAGACCCGCCAGATCGTCTTCGAGAACGGGCCGCTGGCCCGCCACCCGGCCAAGCTGAGCGACGGCCCCAGCATCGTGATCGGCTCGACCACCTGTGACCTGCAGAAGCGCTAACGCCGGCGTACAGGTGCGGACCAGGCGGCCGTCGGCGTAAAGAGCATTGCAGCCGTGTTGCCAACATTGCGCGGTTGCAATCGGTTATCACCGTGAACCATAGTGGCTGCAGGACGAGTTTCCTCCTCTTGGGGATCTAGGGCATGGCGTTGGCTTACCGGGCGGACGATCCGCCCGAGAGATCGCCGCGCGAGTGGCGCTCGCTGGTCTGGCGGGCCGCCCGCGCCGACCCGCAGGGCGCCCTGGACGCCTGCGAGGCGGCCGTCCGCGCCTGGCCGCTGAAGGCCGAGCTGCTCGACCTCAAGGGCGAGATCCTGGTGCGGCTGCATCGCGCCGCCGAGGCCGAGGCGGCGCTCGGCGAAGCCCTGGCGATCGATCCGGCCCACGAGAAGGCGACGCTGCGCCTGGCCCGGCTGCGCATCGGCCAGGGCCGCCCGTCGGAGGCGATCCGGGTGATGGAAGCCGGCCTCGCCGCCGGCGGCAAGCGCAAGGCGATCGTCCGCGAGGGATGCCAGCTGCTGCTGGAGATCGGCGAGTTCGACCGCGCCGCAACGTGGATCGCGCGGGTGATCGCGTGGGGCAAGCATCCGGCCGCCGAGATGCTGGAGTTCCACCGCCAGGCCATCAGGGGCCTGTCGGACGACGCCGCCCAGGGCGTCTGCCCCGAGCGCAAGCGGACCCAGCGCCAGGCCATGGAAGCCCTGGCCCAGGGCGATCCGGAGACGGCGGCTCGCGCCTTCGCCAAGCTGACCCGCGCCTGCCCCGCCTACATCCCCGCCTGGCTCGGGTGGCGCGGCGCGCTGGAGGCGTCGGGCCGGACCCAGGCCCTGGCCGACCTCCGGCGGGCCTGGACGGTCTTCTCGCCGCGCACCAAGCCCCTGATCGACGGGCTGATGCACCGCCGGCTCGGCCGGCGCGGCCTGGTGTTCGATCCGCGCGAGCCGCTGGCGGTCCGCCCGGACTCCGACAGCCTGGAGCCGGTCGCGTCCCTGGCCGGGGCCACGGGCCGGCGCGATGCGGTCCTGACCCTGGACGAGGGCGGGCGCCCCTTCGTCGTGGACCAGGTGCTGGACCTCGGCGGCGGCGCGCCGGAGCGCACCCGCTTCGAGCATCGGACCGCGCCCAAGCGGCTGATCGCCGTGGAGACCGCGACCCTGGTGGGCCGGGGCGTGGCGCTGAACCGGGACGGGGAGCTGATCCAGGCGCTGGCGCCGCCGGGCGACCTCGCCAAGGCCGGGCTGACCCAGACGGCCGACGGCTTGCGGTTCGATCCGGAGGCGTTCCAGGACGGGCTCTGCCCGCTTCGGGTGTTCGACACCCCGGCCCTGCTGCTGGCCGGGCCCACGGACAACAGCTTCGGCGACTTCATGCTGAACTTCCCGCCCAGGCTGGCGATCGCCGAGGCGGCGGGGCTCGACCTGCCGGTGGTGGTGCGCCGCGGTCTGCCCCAGCCCTGGCTCGACCTGCTGGAGGCCCTGGGCGTCCGGCGCGACCGGATCCTGTTCCACGACCCGGCGGGCGTCTCCCTGTTCCCGCGCCTCTATGTCCCCTCCTGGCCGCTGCCGCGCCGGTGGGAGCCGATGGCCGACCTGCTGGGCGTCTACCGCCAGCGTCTGGCCAGGCCCGCGGCCGGTCCGCGCGAGCGCCTCTACCTGTCCCGCGAGAGGATCGAGGGGCGCCGGCTGGCCAACGAGGCGGAGGCGCGCGCCCTGTTCGAGCGGCACGGCTTCCGGACCGTCCATCCCGAGCAGCTGCGATTCGACGAGGTCCGCGACCTGTTCGGCCGCGCCTCCTGCATCGCCGGGCCCTATGGCTCGGCCTTCCTGAACGTCGTGCACGCGGCCTCGCCGCCCAAGGCCCTGGTGCTCATGCCGCGCGGGGCGGAGGCCTTCCTGGACGAGGTCGCCCTCTGGCTGGGCGCCGCCGGGGCCCCGTTCGGCTATCTGCGCGGCGCGCCCGCCGTGCGCCGGGCCGGCTGGACGGTCCCGCTGGACCGGCTGGAAGCGGCGGTGGCCGACCTGGTGGCGCGGGCCTAGGCTTCGGCCTTCACGCCCGAGGCCTGGTGGAACAGCTGCAGCGTCCGCAGCCGCGCCAGCCGCGCGGAGTCCGGATCGTGGATCGACGGCGGCCGGTCGGGCGAGAAGAAGCCGTGGTCGGCGTCATAGAGGTAGATCGGCACGTCCGGATGGGCGGCCTCGATCTTGGCCCAGTGCTCGGGCGGGATGTGCTGGTCCTTCTTGCCGAAGTGCAGGATCACCGGGCACCTGGGCGTCTCGTCCACGAGCTGGGTGGCGATATTGCCGCCGTAGAAGCCCGAGGCGGCGGCCAGGCCCTCGCAGCGGGCCGAGGCCAGCCAGGCCACCGAGCCGCCATAGCAGAAGCCCACGATGAACACCGGCGGCTTCAGGGCGTCGATGCAGGCCTGGATGTCGCCCGGCACGTGCGGGAACGAGGCGCCGGCGTAGCCGATCAGCTTGCCGAAGTCGGCCTCGGGGATGGCCACGTCCAGGCCCCGCTCGGAGCGGTCGAACATCGAGGGCGCGATCACCTCGTAGCCGTCCTCGGCGAAGGAGTCGGCGATCTGCTTGATCCCCGAGGTGACGCCGAAGATCTCCTGCACCACGATCAGCCCGCCCCGGCGGGCGTCGCCGGGTTTGGCGTGATAGGCGTCGAACTCGAAGCCGTCGGACTTGCTCTTCAGCCTGATCATCTCGCCCATGGCGTGGCGCTCCTCCATTCGATGCCTCTCATGGCTCGTACACGACAGGCCCCCTGTGCGAAAAGCGCTGATCGCCAAAGCCGTACGGGCAGGATCGAGGATCGCATGCAACGACAGGAACTGGGCCGCTCGGGGCTGAAGGTCGCGCCCTGGGCGCTGGGCGGCAATGTGTTCGGATGGACGGCCGACGAAGCCACCAGCTTCAGGCTGCTCGACGCCTTCGTCGACCTGGGCTTCAACCTGATCGATACCGCCGACGTCTATTCCTTCTGGGTCCCGGGGCATTCGGGCGGGGAGTCCGAAACGGTGATCGGCCGCTGGCTGGCCCAGGGCGGCGCCAAAGAACGGTCGTCACGCCGCGAGAAGGTGGTGGTCGCCACCAAGCTTGGCATGGCCATGCCCGGCCAGGGCAAGGGCCTCTCCCGCGGCTACATGAGCGAGGCGGTGGAGCGCTCACTGGCGCGGCTCGGGACCGACCGCATCGACCTCTACCAGTCGCACATCGACGATCCCGACACGCCGCTGGAGGAGACGCTGGCGGCCTTCGGCGAGCTGATCAAGGCCGGCAAGGTGCGCGCCATCGGCGCCTCGAACTACACCGCCCCGCGCCTGGCCGAGGCGCTGCGGCTGGCCAGCGACGGGGGCCTGCCCCGCTACCAGACCCTGCAGCCCTGGTACAACCTGCACGATCGCGACCAGTTCGAGGGGCCGCTGCAGGACCTGGTCCGCGCCGAAGGCCTGGGCGTGATCCCCTTCTACGGGCTGGGGGCCGGCTTCCTCACCGGCAAGTACCGCTCCAAGGCCGATCTGGAAGGCAGCCAGCGCGCCTATCGCGTCGCCGAGATGCTGACGCCGCGTGGCCTGCGGATCCTGGATGCGCTCGACGCCCTGGCCGCCCGGACCGGCGCCACGCCGGCCCAGCTCTCCCTGGCCTGGCTGCGCGCCAAGGGCTGCATGCCGATCGCCAGCGCCACCAGCCTGGCCCAGCTGAACGAGCTTGCCGCCGGGGCGGAGCTGCGCCTGGATGCGGACGCCATCGCGGCGCTGGACCACGCCAGCCGGACCGATCCCGGCGAGGCGCCCGAGCGCGGCGGAATGCCGGGGAAGTCGAGCTAGACATCGCTGTCCGCGCTCGGGCGCAGACCGAACGGTGATGATCGATCCGTGGCGGGCGGTCCCCCTCCCGCCGCTTCGCGGGGGAGGTAGGTCGGTTTCCACGCTCCGGCGACCCTCCGAACGTCGGCTTCACGGCGGGCGTGGGGCGTCCTTGCGGGCGCCGGCCGCAGGGTGCGTCCGTTCAGGCGTTGAAGCGGAAGTGCATGACGTCGCCGTCCTTGACGACGTAGTCCTTGCCTTCCAGCCGCATCTTGCCGGCGTCGCGGGCGCCCGCCTCGCCGTTCAGGCGGACGTAGTCGTCGTAGGCGATGGTCTCGGCGCGGATGAAGCCCTTCTCGAAGTCGGTGTGGATCACGCCCGCCGCCTGGGGCGCGGTGGCCCCCACCGGGATGGTCCAGGCCCGCGATTCCTTGGGGCCGGCGGTGAAATAGGTCTGCAGGCCCAGAAGCGCGTAGGCGTCGTGGATCAGCCGGTTCAAGCCCGGTTCCTCGAGGCCGATCGCCTCCAGGAACTCGGCGCGCTCATCGGCTTGCAGCAAGGCGATCTCGGACTCGATCTTGGCGGAGATCACCACCGCCTTGGCCCCGTCCTTGGCCGCCCGCTCGGCGACCTTGGCGGAAAGCGCGTTGCCCTCGCCGGCGGCGCCTTCGTCGACGTTGCAGACGTAGAGCGCCGGCTTGGAGGTCAGGAGCTGCAGCATCCTCCAGGCCTTCTCGTCGTCCTTGGACACCTCGGCCATGCGCGCCGAGCGGCCGGCGTTCAGCTGCTCCAGGGCGAGGTTCACCAGTCTCAGGGTGTTGGCCGAGTCCTTGTCGCCGCCGCGGGCGCGCTTCTCCAGGCTGTCCTTGCGCTTCTCCAGGCTCTCGAGGTCGGCCAGCATCAGCTCGGTCTCGATGATCTCCAGGTCGCCAAGCGGATCGATGCGGCCTTCGACGTGGGTGACGTCGGTGTCCACGAAGCAGCGGGAGACCATGGCGATGGCGTCGGTGTCGCGGATGTTGGCCAGGAACTGGTTGCCCAGGCCCTCGCCCTTGGAGGCGCCGCGCACCAGGCCCGCGACGTCCACGAAGTTGATCCGCGCCGGGATGATCTCCTTGGACTTGGCGATCTCGGCCAGGCGGTCGAGCCGGGGCTCGGGCACGGCCACGTCGCCGACGTTCGGCTCGATGGTGCAGAACGGATAGTTCGCCGCCTGGGCCTGGGCGGTCTGGGTCAGGGCGTTGAACAGGGTGGACTTGCCCACGTTGGGCAGGCCGACGATGGCGACTTTCAGGGCCACGAGGTCCTCGGGATAAGGCGGGCTTGGGGATGGCGCGGGGTTGGCGCCGCTTATGACCGAGGCCGCCCGGATGGGCAAACCGGATGCGTCGCCCCAGCCCCCGCGCTTGCCGCCCACCGGGGCCGCTGTTAGGCCCTAGCCGCGGCGCGAAGGACCGCCCGTTCCCGGAGTCTCCGTAGCAGATGTCTCAGCTGGATCGCTTCCTGCTGGCCTTCCGGCGCGACATCGCGCGCGCCGCTCCACACGGGCTCGACCACTACGCCCAGCTCTATTGGGACGATCGGGAAGCCTTCTACCGGGCCCAGGACGCGGCCTGGAGCAGCGGCCGGCCCGAGCCCTACATCAGCCTGACCCGGGTCCGGGCCCTGAACGAGGTGCTCTCGGTCAAGACCGCGCGCCGCCTGGCCCACCGCCAGCTGGCGAGCTTCCGTTTCCGCGAGGCGGCGGAGGTGCTGACCGACCGGCGCTACCGGCTGACGCAATATGGCGACGGCCTGCTGGAGCTGGCCCGCGTCGAGCTGGGCCTGGGTCGCACGCTTGCCGCGGCCGCGGCCAGGAGCCAGGCCCTGGAGCTCGATCCGGGCCTCAAGCACGAAGCCGTGGCGCTGGGGGCGATGCTGGCCGAGATCGGCGCGGCCGAGGCGGCGGCCGCTTCGGGCGGATGGGCCGAGACGCGGGCGCTGTTCAGGCTGTGGATGCGGATCGGGGCCGCCGAGCCCGCCCTGCGCACGATCATGAGCTTTTTGGTCCACGGCCGGCCCCTGACCGCGGACGACCAGCCGGACTTCCACCACGCCCTGGACATCGTGCTGTCGCTCTGCCGCCCGGCGTCCGGATACAACCTGTTCCGCGCCCTGGGGCGCCAGCCGATCTACCAGAAGCACCACCAGACCCTGGCCGCGATCTGCGCCCTGTTCGAACCGAGCCCGGGCGAGCCGCCGCCGATCCCCGAGGCCTGGGCCCTGGGTCCGCTCGGCCCCTCCGCGGCCCTGGCGCTGGCCGGCGCGGGCCGGACCCGCACGGCCATCACCATCCTGGGCGCCCTGACCCTGGCCCAGCACAAGCTCGCCTACCTGCGGCCCTCCCTGGCCCGGATCGTGGGGCAGGAGGTGCTGAAGACCCATCCGCTCCGCTACGGCCCCGAGGGCGGCGGCCGGAAGGTGTTCGACGTCTTCCTGTTCAACAACGAGTTG
Source organism: Caulobacteraceae bacterium (assembly GCA_025450315.1). Classification (GTDB taxonomy): domain Bacteria; phylum Pseudomonadota; class Alphaproteobacteria; order Caulobacterales; family Caulobacteraceae; genus JANWHQ01. The sequence continues at coordinate 20,811 of JANWHQ010000083.1, read as the reverse complement.
CGCATCCTCAAGCTGAAGCTCCAGGAGATGGCGGGTTGGGTCGACGCCTTCGTCCTGGTGGAGGCGCGCCAGACCTTCACCGGGGCGCCCAAGCCCCTGGTGTTCGAGCAGAACCGCGATCAGTTCGCCGCCTTTTCGGACAAGATCGTGCACGTCGTGGTCGACGAATTCCCCGATTGGGTGCGCCACCCCTGGGCGCGCGAGTACCACCAGCGCGACATGGGCGTGGTCGGCCTCGACGGGCGGGTGCGCGCGGACGACCTGGTGATCATCTCCGATTCCGATGAGGTGATCTCGCGCGAGGCCGTGCGGGACTTCGACGGCGAGTTCGCGCCCATGGGCATGGAGCGGATGCGCTATTTCCTGAACTACCGCCAGGACCTGCCGCCGGACCAACTCCGGGAATATCCGTCGGTCTGGCGCGCCGGCTACCTGCGCTCGATCGGCCTCAGCAACGCGCGCGAGACGGTGAGGGCCGACAAGAAGCTGCGGCGGCTGTCGCCGGCCGGCTGGCACTTCACCTCCGTGGCCGATGCGCCCGGCATCGTCGAGAAGCTGAACAACACCTCCCACCAGGAGCACGCCGGGGTCTCCGAGGACGCTGTGGCCAGCGTGCTGACCGAGCTTCGCGCCGGGCGCCTGGAGCCCGGCTGGGAGCGGTGCGAGCTCGACGAGCGGTTCCCCGCCTATCTGCGGGCCCACCGGGGCGAGTTCGAGGACATGCTGCTGTGACCGGCGCCCTCGTCGCGCCCGGCGCCCGGCGCTAGGGGACCGGGGTCTTGTCGAGCACGCCAACGCCGCCGCCGCGGACGCTTTCGGACCTCGACCGGTTCGTGCTGGCGTTCAAGCGCGACTGCCTGAACGCCGTTCCCCATGCCCTGGACGATCTGGCGCGGCTCTATTGGGACCAGCCCAAGGCCTTCAACGCCGCGGTGAAGGCCGCCTGGGACGCGAGGCGGCCCGGCGCCTTCGCCGAGCTCGCCCGCGTCGCCGCCATGAACGAGGACCTCAGCCTCAAGACAGCCCAGCGCCTGGTGAGGGTCCTGCTCCAGGGCGGCCGGCCCCGCGAGGCCATCGAGGTGCTGCAGGAGCCTGGATTCGGCATGCTGGGCGAGGGCTACGGCCAGATGTGGCTCGGCCGGGCGCTGCTGGCCCTGGGCCGGCCCGAGGCGGCATGGCTCGCCATCGGCCGGGCGGTGGAGATGGACGCCGGCCTCAAGTCCGAGGCCAAGGCGCTGGCGCCCGTCATCGCCGAGCTGATCGAGGCGCGGACGGCGGCGGAGGCGTCCGGAGGCTGGGAAGCGTCCCGCCGGCTGATCTGCGAATATCTGATGGCGGGGGCGGCGGAGGCGGCGGGCGAGGCGCTGCGCGCCTTCGTCGCCGGCGGCCAGCTGGAGAAGAAGGCCTATCCCGACTTCCACGCCGCGCTGGACACGGTGCTGTCGCTGACCGCGCCGGACGACGGCGTCAGCCTGTTCCGGGCCAGGGAGCGGCTCTATCCCAAGCTCGACGGCCGCGCGGACCTGAAGCTGATCTGCGAGGTGCTGACCCAAGATGGCGACCTGGCCGAGCCGCCGGCGTGGCGCACCTCGCGGCGGCTGCTGCGCATCTCCGGCGCCCTGGCCTGGGCGCGGGCCGGCAAGCTGAAGTCCGCGATCCTGGCGCTCGGGCAGATCAGCCTGGAGTATCCCAAGGAAGGCGCCGTGCGCGCCGCCCTGGCCCGCGCGGTCGGCCAGGACTTCCTGGCCCGCCATCCGCTCAGGCTGGCCCGCCGGGCGGGACCGCGCAGGATCTTCGACGTCTTCCTGTTCCACGACGAGCTCAGGATGCTGGAGATCAAGCTCCACGAGATGGCCGACTGGGTCGACCACTTCGTGCTGGTCGAGGCCCGCCTGACCCACGCCGGCGCGCCCAAGCCGCTGGTGTTCCAGGAGAACCGCAGCCGCTTCGCCGCCTTCGAGCACAGGATCACCCACCTGGTGGTGGACGCCTTCCCCGACCACGTGCGGCGCCCCTGGTCGCGCGAGCTCTACCAGCGGGAGACGGGTCTTCTGGGCCTGGACGGCCGCTGCGCCGAAGACGACCTGGTGATCATCTCCGACACCGACGAGATCGCCTCGCGCCGGGCGGTGGAGGGCTTTTCGGGCGAGTACGCCCGGCTGGCGGTGGAGCGGGCGCGCTATTTCCTCAACTACCGCGAGGCGCTGGGCGAGGACGAGCAGCGGGAAGCCGGATCGGTCTGGCGGGCCGGCTACCTGCCCAGCCTCGGCCTCGGCTATGCGCGGATCGCGGTCAGGGGCGACAAGAAGTCCCCGCGGCTGGCCAGCTCGGGCTGGCACTTCACCTCGGTGGGCGACAGCGAGGGCCTGGCCTACAAGCTCAGGAACGCCGCGCACCAGGAGCACGCCGGCCTGCAGCAGGAGCATTTCGACGCCCTGCTCGCCCGGCTGCGGCGGGGCGAGCTGGAGCCCGGGTGGGAGCGCTGCGAGCTGGACGGCCGTTTCCCCGCCTACATCCGCGACCACCAGGACGAACTGGCGGACCTGTTGCTGTAGGCGCGGGGGGATCGGGCGCAGCGCCCGGACGGCGGCGCTGACTTCACCTGCGCGCAGTGGCGGCGGGGATCTTCCCAATCCGCTCGTCCCGGCCGTCGCCCTAGGGTGTGCACACATCCGCCTGGGCCGCATGGATCATCGCCAAGCTCGGCGGTTGGGATGGCTATGCGTCCTCAAGACCGCCAGGCCCCATCACCTTCAAGCATGGTCTCAACTACTTCCACGCCTTCGCCGCAGGCCGCAGCTCAAGAGATGTGTGAATCCCCTAGGGCCTCCGCCGGGACGAGCGGATGGGTATTGACGGCCTGAACCGGCGGACGCGCCTTGGCTTCCGGCCTCAGCCGCGGGCGATGGCGTCGGCGGCGAAGTCGCGCCAGACGCGGCCTTCCTTCTGGAAATGCGGATTGGCGCGCTCCAGGCGCCGGTCGATCTCGGCCAGCGTCTCCGCGGCCTCGGCCTTGCGGCCCGCGCGGGCCAGGAAGGCGGCCTGGCGGGCGATGCCTTCCAGCCCGGGCAGGCGCGGGGCGGCCCAGTCGTAGGACCGGGCGGCTTCGTCCATGCGCCCCAGCCCCTCGTAGGCGCGGGCGAAGGTGAGCACGGCCTGTGGCGTCTGGCCTTCCTTGCCGTCGGCGCTCAGCCGCTGCAGCAGCTCCAGCGCCTCGGCCGGGCGGTTCAGCTCGACCAGGGCCTTGGCGCGGCCGAGCAGCAGGGCCGGATCGTCGGCGTGCACCCCGTGGGCGGCCTGGGCGTAGAGCGCCTCGGCCTCGTCATGACGGCCGAGCTCGGCGGCCGCGGCGGCCAGGCGCATCTGGTTGTGCACCGTGGGGGCCAGCTCGTAGGCGGCCTTGGCGTCGCGGTAGCTGCGGGTGGGATCCAGGGTCTCGCGCGCGGCGCGGCCGACCTTGCGGGCGGTTGGGCCCCGGATCAGCTCGGGCAGGACGACGGCGAAGAAATAGACCAGGGCGCCGATGGGCGGGAACACCACCAGGATGATCCAGATCCAGAAGATCTGCCCGCCCGAGCGCACCACATGGATGCACATCCAGATCAGGAAGGCCCCGATCAGCACCAGGCCCGGCAGGCCGAAGGCGAACAGCAGGTTCACGCCGGCTCGCCCTTGCCGCCCTGGCGCGGATCGGCCTTCTCGGCCGGCGCCAGGCGCAGCACCTCGGCCTGGTAGCGCTCGTCCTGGCCGTCGACCAGAAGCGGCGCGGCCTCGGCGCAGGCCTGGCATAGCGCCTTCATCGCGTCCAACTCGTCGCTGCCGAAGTTGGCCAGCACATAGCTCAGCACCCGGTCCTTGTCGCCGGGATGTCCGATGCCCATCCGGGCCCGGCGGAAGTCGGGGGTGATCCAGTCGGCCACCGAGCGCAGGCCGTTATGCCCCGCCGCGCCGCCGCCGGTCTTCATGCGGAAGCGGCCGGGCGCCAGGTCCAGCTCGTCGTGGAAGACCACCACGTCCTTGGGCTTCACCTTGAAGAAGTTCATGGTCTGGGCGACCGACTGGCCGCTCTCGTTCATGAAGGTCTGGGGCTTCAGCACCAGCACGTTGACCGGCCCTTCGGGGGTCTCGATCACGCCCTGGCGGGTGATGCCGAGGAAGCGGGCGCGCTCGGCGCCGAAGCCGTAGCGGTCGGCGATGGCGTCGACGGCCATGAAGCCCAGGTTGTGGCGGTTCAGCTCGTACTTGGAGCCTGGATTTCCGAGACCGGCCAGGATCAGCATGGCTGGATCGGCTGAGGCGGCTGGAAGCGGTTATTCCTGCTCGGCCGCTTCGGCCGCTTCGCCCTCTTCGCCGCCTTCGGCCGTCTCGACCTCCAGCGACGAGGCGCCGGTGATGGTGGCCAGCACGAACTCGGCGTCGTGGGTCGGCTGCACGCCCTTGGGCATGGTCAGCGAGCCGATGCGGATGGTGTCGCCGATCTCCAGGCCGGTCAGGTCGGCGACCAGCTCCTCGGGGATGGCGTTGGCCGGGGCGCGGACCTCGATGGCGTGCTCGACAATGTTGAGCGTGCCGCCGCGCTTGATGCCCGGCGAGGCGTCCTGGTGGCTGAAGTGCAGCGGCACCGAGATGCGGATCGGCTGATGCTCGTCCACCCGGTAGAGGTCGAAGTGGATCGGCTCGTCGGTGACCGGATGGAACTGGACGTCCTTGGCGATGACCGGCTGGGTCTCGTCGCCGTACTTCAGGGTCACCAGGTGGCCCAGCAGCTTGCCGGTGTAGAGCGCCTTGCGGAAGTCGTTGGCGCGCACGACCAGGGGCACCGGTCCCTGCGGGCCGCCGTAGAGCACGCCCGGCACCTTGTGCTGGCGGCGCACCGCGCGCGCGCTGCCGGTTCCGGCGCCTTCGCGCAGTTCAACGTTGAGAACGATTTCGGCCATCGCCTTGCCTCAAAACGAAACCGCCGCGCACAGCCGCGCGGCGTACATCCAACCATCCCGAAGGGTGGGGCTAGATACACGCATCGATCCCACCGCGCAACCGGCCGGCCGCGGCCCGCCGGAGCGTCCGATCACTGCCGGCTGGAGCTGACCGGGATCGGGCCGTCCTCCGTCGACGCCGTCGTCGCGGACAGGCTGACCGGGGCCGCGGAGGCCACCACCGGCGCGGCCGGCGCCTCGGGCTGCGGATGGCCGATCTCGCTGGCGACGCAGGCGCCGGTGTCGTCCAGGGCGTGCAGCCCCAGGCAGTAGATGTCCTCGTAGTAGGGCCGCGCCACCGACAGGCACTGGTAGAGGTTCAGCTTGGACATGTTGAAGCAGTAGCCGTCGTTGTCGTTCACCAGCAGCGGCATGACGTAGTCCATGTTGCCCTCGCCGGCCTTGCCCAGGATGGCCAGGGCGGCCAGGGCCATGCCGCGGGTCACCGCCTGGCTGTAGGGGGGCGCCACCGGCGAGCCGGAGACGGGCATGGGCGCCGAGCCGGTCTCGGCCTGCTGCAGCTGCGCGCGCAGGTCGTCGTCGCCGGTCAGCGGATCGACCGATAGCTGCTTGACGTCCATCAGCCGCTGGTCGGGATTGGGCACCGGCTTCTTGGACCAGGCGGCCTTGAGCTGGATGTCGAGGGACATCTGCTTGACCTTGTCGCCGGCGGAGGTGAGCTGGGACGCTTGGCCGTTCAGGGTGGCCACGATCAGCCCGGCGGCGGTGTCATGGCCGTTCAGGGTCATCACATAGCTGGGGTCGGCCAGGATGTAGCCGATCAGCTGGTCGCGCGTGGAGGCGTGTCTGGCGAACGATCGCACGGCGGCCACGAAGGTCGGGTCCTGCAGGGCCACGATGGCGGCGTAGGCCACCACGCCCTGCTGCAGCTGGTGCTGCTCGGAATGGGCTCCTACGCGCAGGGCCGCGCCCACCGAGGGGCCGTCGGCGAAGGACGAGCTGATCGCCGAGGCGCGGCGCATGTAGGTGGCGTAGGCGCTGGCCTGGCGGACCACGTAGTCGGCCAGCACCGGCGGCCCCACCGGCAGCGCGGCTTCCACCGGCGGCGGGGGCGGGGGCGGCGGGGGCGGCGGCTTCTTGTGGCCGAAGGAGAAGGCGGCGGCGGGGCCGGCGGCGGCCAGGGCCAAGATCAGCGCGCCGGCCATTACAGCAAAGCTTGAGCCCCATGCCGGAGCCTTGTCGCGGTTCATGAAAGCGGACCCCCGGAAATACTGGCTGCTTCGCATATTAGTCCGCCAATGCAGCGAGACAAAGGCGCCAACATCGTTACCGAAGCGGGCGAAGACGCGGCGCCAGGGCGCGGCGGGCGAAGGCGTGCGCGGTTTGGCCGCGAGTCGTCGCCCGAATTCCACGGATTCGATCGCCGCGGCTCTCAGTCGAACAGCTTGGAGACCGATTCCTCGTTGGCGATGCGGCGGATGGCTTCGCCGATCAGGGAGGCCACCGAGACGTAGCGGACCTTGGGGCTCTGGCGGACGATGTCGGGGCCGTCGATGGAGTCGGTGACCACCAGCTCCTTCAGCGCCGAGGCCTCGACCCGTTCGACCGCGCCGCCCGACAGCACCCCGTGGCTGACGTAGGCCGAGACCTCCGCGGCGCCCTGGTCCATCAGGGCGGCGGCGGCGTTGCAGATGGTGCCCCCGCCGTCGATGATGTCGTCGAACAGGATGCAGCGGCGGCCCTTCACGTCGCCGATGATGTTCATCACCTCGCTGACGCCGGGGCCCGAGCGGCGCTTGTCGACGATGGCGAGGTCGGCCTGCAGGCGGCTGGCCAGGGCGCGGGCGCGCACCACCCCGCCGACGTCCGGCGAGACGATCATCAGGTCGCGCGACTTGGGGAAGTTCTCGCGGATGTCCTGGGCCAGCACCGGCGTCGAGAGCAGGTTGTCGGTGGGGATGTCGAAGAAGCCCTGGATCTGGCCGGAATGCAGATCCATGGTCAGCACCCGGTTGGCGCCGGCGCGGGTGATCAGGTTGGCCACCAGCTTGGCCGAGATCGGGGTGCGGCCGCCGACCTTGCGGTCCTGACGGGCATAGCCGAAGTAGGGCATCACCGCGGTGATCCGCTTGGCCGACGCGCGCGTCAGCGCGTCGATGCAGATCAACAGCTCCATCAGGTTGTCGTTGGCCGGATAGGAGGTCGACTGGATGACGAAGACGTCCTCGCCGCGGACGTTCTCCTCGATCACCACGAACACTTCGTTGTCGGAGAAGCGCCGCACCTGGGCGCGGGTCAGAGGCACGTCGAGGTGATCGCCGATCGCCTCCGCCAGCTTCAGATTGGAATTGCCGGCGATCAGCTTCATCCGGGGCCCCTGCTGTCGCTCGGGGCTTCTAACAGCCGAGGCCGCGCCTGCAAGTGCCTGAAGGCCACATCATGGCTCCAGCATGATGGCCGAGAGCAGCCGACCGTAGTCGCTTTCGCCCCGGTGCACCGCCCGGCGGTTGGAAAAGAACAGGTCCTGCTCGGCATAGGTGTCGCGGCCGATCCATTCCGCTTCACCCACGCCCGAGGCCGCCAGCCGGTCCAGCACGAAGGCGGGCAGGTCGAACTGGCGCTTGTCCGGCGCCCGGCCCGGCGAGAAGAATCCCCCCGAGCCGGCGGCGTCGCGCGAGAAGGTCTCCAGGAACTCCAGCCCGACTTCGTAGGAGGCCGGCCCGATGCAGGGCCCCACGGCGGCGACGAACCGGCGCGGTTCGGCGCCCAGCGCGGTCATCGCCTCCACCGCAGCCTGGACGATCCCGCCGAGCGCGCCCTTCCAGCCGGCGTGGGCGGCGGCGATCACCCGCGCCTCGGGATCGACCATCAGCACCGGCGCGCAGTCGGCCGAGAGGGCGCCCGGCATCAGGCCGGGCGCGCGGCTGGCGACCGCGTCGGCTTCGGGACGCTCGGACCACGGCCCCTCGGCGACCACGGCGACGGCCGAATGGATCTGGTAGCAGGTGAGCAGCCGCTCTGGCGGGGCGCCCAGGGCCGCCGCGGCCCGCGCCCGGTTCCGGCGCACGGCCTCCGGATCGTCCCTGGAGCCCACCCCGACGTTCAGGCTCTCGTAGACGCCGCTCGAGACCCCGCCCTGGCGGGTGAAGAAGCCGTGCCGCACGCCCGGCAGGCGCTGCAGGAGCGCCGATGAAAGGACCTGCACGCTCATGCCGCCTCGAACGCGGGAGGGACCAGGCCGGGCGCATGGATGCAGGCGACCTTGAACAGCTCGCCCATCTGCGCCTCGCCGATCAGCCGGTCCAGCTGGCGGAACAGCTTGTCGGCCTGGGCCGGCCGGGCCCGCGCCAGGGCCCCGGCGCGTTCGGCGATCCCGAGCCGCAGCAGGAACGCGCGCTGGGTCAGCAGGCCGGCCTGCGCCCCTTCGGCCCGGGCGGCGGCCAGCACCGCCGGAAAGTCGGCATGGACGGTGAGGTCGGCCTCGCCGGGCGTGGCCAGCGGCGAAAGCCGCTCATGCCCTTTCAGGGCCTGCAGGGTGTCGCCGAACCCGGGCTCGGCGCGGCCATAGTCGATCAGCAGGCCGGCGCCGCCCTGGCGCATCACGCGGCCGGCCACCTGGGCGGCGAAGGCCTCCTGGCCGGCGGAGACTTCCACCAGGGCGCCCAGGGGCGCCTCGGGCAGCGCCCGGTCCAGCGGCCGGCGCGCGAGACCGAAGCCCAGCTCGCCGTCCTCGCCCAGCCCCACCAGCCGCTCGGCCCAGCCGGTCTCGATGCGCTGGAACTGGCGCACGGGCAGGCAGTCCAGCACCTCGTTGGCGATCAGGATCGCGGGATTCTCGACGGGCAATCCGGCCAGCCCGTCGGCCCACCGCGGCTCCAGCGCCGCGCCCGCCAGCGCCTCGGCCTGGCGATCGCGCAGCGGCGAGCTGGGCTCGACCAGCCACAGATCCGCGGCCGCCAGGAAGTCCGGCGCCAGCTTCAGCGCCCTCAGCGCATCGTTGATCAGCGTCCCGTCGCCCGGCCCCACCTCGGCCAGGGTCACCCGCGCGGGGCGGCCCATGCGGCTCCAGGTCTCGGCGCACCACAGGCCGATCAGCTCGCCGAACATCTGCGAGACCAGGGGCGCGGTGATGAAGTCGCCCTCGGCGCCCAGGCGCGGGCGGGTGGCGTAGTAGCCGGCGTCGGGATCGTGCAGGCAGGCCGTCATGTACTGGGCGACGGTCATCGGGCCTTCCAGGCGGATCTGCGCCTTGAGCCGATCCATCAAGGTCATGCCGGCGAGGATACCTCGATCGGCCGCTTCAGGGCGCGCCAAATCAGCCAGACGCCGACCAGGAACATCGGGATCGACAGGATCATCCCCATGGTGAGGCCCAGCGGGAACTTGGGCATCCACAGGTCCGGCTCGCGCACATTCTCCAGCGCGATGCGGAACACGGCGTAGCAGGCCAGGAACAGGCCGGTCAGCGCGCCCTGCCGCTCCAGCCACTTGGCCCGGTGGGTGGCCCACCGGAGGATCAGGAACAGCACGATCCCCTCCAGCGCCGCCTCGTAGAGCTGGCTGGGATGGCGCGGGTGGGTCCCCGCCTCGCAGGTGTGATAGGCGTTGAGGATGGTCCGGTTGCAGAACACCATGCCCCAGGGGACGTCGGTCACCCGCCCCCAGAGCTCGCCGTTGATGAAGTTGGCGATGCGCGCCAGGAACAGGCCGAACGGCACGCACGGCGCCACCAGGTCCCCCAGCCTCAGCATGTCGATCTTGTTGGCCCGGGAGAACAGGACGATGGCGGTCGCCACGCCGATCATGCCGCCGTGGAACGACATGCCGCCGTTCCAGATCTCGAACGTCACCAGCGGATGGGTGAGCAGCTCGTGGGAGTTGTAGAACAGCATCGAGCCCAGCCGTCCGCCCACGACCGTGCCGAGGGTCAGCCACAGCACGAGGTCGTCGAGCTGGGTGGGGGTCGCCGTCGGCGCGCGCGCGCCCCACAGCGCGGGGGTCTTCACCAGCCGCACGCAGTAGCGCCAGCCCAGGGTGATGCCTGCGATATAGGCCAGGGCGTACCAGCGCACCCCGATCGGCCCGACGTGCCGGCCGAGCAGGTCGATCTGATAGGGCCCGAGCAGCGGGACGTAGGGATTGATGTTCGGAAATAGCAGCACGGTCCGTCTCTAGCAGGCCATTGCGACGCTGTGCAGGGGTTGGCAGTGACCATACGCCCCTTCGCATTTACCTCCCGCTTCCCATATAGAACGCCGGCTCCCCGAAGGTCCCGAGATGCAGACCCAGAATCCCCTCCTCGACGAAATCTCCAAGCTGACCACCGCCGCCGTGGGCCTGGCCCAGGCCGCCGGCGAGGAAGCCAAGTCCGCCATGCGCGCCCAGCTCGACCGGCTGGCCGTGGAGATGGACTTCGTGCGCCGCGACGAATTCGACGCCGCCCGCGCCGAGATCGCCGAGCTGCGAGAGGAGATCGCCCGCCTGAAGGGCGAGAGCGGTGGACAAGCTCGCTCACCGCAAGAAGCTGGTTGAGACGACCAGCCCGAACCAGATTAGTTTAGCTGCGAGCCACGATTCGCCGGGCCGTCCGCCCGGATCGCGCTTCGCCGAGGACCGCGCCCATGGACCTGCCCCACCCGGAAGAAGACGTCGACATCGGCCTGGATCCCCTGGACGTGGTCGAGCGGGTGCTCGTGGCCGAGAACCTGTCGTTCGATCGTTCCGAGGACGGCGACCTGGCCTTCGCCCTGGCCGGCGACTGGAAGGACTACGAGCTGTGGTTCGCCTGGCGGCCCGAGGCCGACTGCTTGCAACTGTGCGTTTCGCTGGATCTGCACGCCTCGCGCGCCAAGCTGCCCTCGGCCTTCGAACTGCTGAGCCTGGTCAATCCGCGCGTCTGGGTCGGCCACTTCGAGCTGTGGAGCGAGGACGGCGAGGTGGTGTTCCGCAGCGCCATGGCCCTGCCGCATGGCGAGCGCCCGACCATGGCCCAAGCCGCCTCGATGATCGACGCGGCGGTGGAGACGGCCGACCGCTTCTATCCGGCCTTCGACTTCCTGGTCCGGGGCGACAAGACCCCCGAGGACGCCATGTCTGCCTGCATGTTCGACACCGTCGGGCAGGCTTAGGCGTTCCAGGCTCAGCTCCCTGCCGTTCATCGTCATTCGCGGGCTTGTCCCGCGAACCCATACACACTGGACTAGCGCGGTGATCATGGGTGGCCGGGACTTCGCCCGGCCATGACGGTAAAGAGGGCGGCCCCGAACCACGCACCCGAGCTTCGCATGTCTGACCACACCCCCATCCTGCTCCTCGGCGCCGGGCGTCTGGGCGGCGCGCTGCTGGAGGGCTGGCGGCTGACCTCCGCCTTCGATCCGGCCCAGGTGATGATCCGCGATCCCCAGCCCGGCGAGGCGGCCCGCGCCGCGGCGGCGGCGGGGGCGGCGCTGAATCCGCCCGAGGCCGAGCTTGGGCGCGCCCGCACCGTGCTGCTGGCGGTCAAGCCGCAGGTCTGGCGCGAGGCGGCCTCGGCGCTGGCTCCGCACCTCGCCAAGGACGCCGTGATCGTCTCGGTGGCGGCCGGGGTGAAGACCGGCGACATCGCCTCGGCCTTCGAGGGCCGCGCCGTGGCGCGGGTGATGCCGATCACCGCCGTCGCGGTGGGCAAGGGCGCGGGCGCGGTGGTCTCGGCCGACTCCCGGGCGCGGGCCGCCGCCCACGCCCTGTTCGATCCGGTGGGAACCCTGGTCGACGTGGAGGACGAAGCCCAGATGGACGCGGTGACCGCCGTCTGCGGCTCGGCCCCGGCCTATCTCTATGCCTTCACCGAGGCGCTGGAGGCCGCCGGCGAGGCGGAGGGCCTGCCGCCCCAGGTGGCCAAGGCGCTGGCGCGGGCCACCATGGCGGGGGCGGCGGCGCTGATGGACGCCTCGGGCGAGGCGCCGGCCGAGCTTCGCCGCCAGGTCACCTCGCCGAACGGCACCACCGAGGCGGCCCTGAAGGTGCTGCTGGGCGAGGGCGGGCTGGGCCCGCTGCTGCGCCAGGCGGTGGCCGCCGCCGCCAACCGCTCGCGCGAGCTGGCCAGGAGCTGAGCCTCAGGCCCGGCCGAAGCGCTCGCGGGCGAACTGGGCCATCTGCTCGACGCTGAGATCCGCCATGGTCTTGCGGACCTCCATCATCTCCTCGCGCGAATTGGAGTGCGGGAAGGGCGTCTCGGGGACGGGCGCGCCCAGCCAGGCGCAGAGCGGCTCCCATCCCTGGCGCACGTCGTAGACCAAGAGGCGCGGCGCGGGGATGGCGGCGATCACCGCCTGGTTGTGGCGCTCGAACTGGGCCAGCATGAAGTCGCGGTGGTGGATGTGCTCGCCGAACTCCCGCGTGACGCACTTGGCGAAGAATTCCGACAGCGGCGACTTGGAGGGCGAGCCCAGCATCTCGTCGGAGAACACCGTGGCCTGGGTGGACTCGAACCACTCGTTCGGATCGCGCACCGACAGCAGCACCTTGGCGTCCGGGTAGTGGTCGGCCAGCTCGCGCCAGAAGCTGCAGCCCGGCGCGTCGGTGCAGGACTGGTAGCCCTGGAAGATCGTTTCCCAGTCGGGGCGGCCCTCGGCGGCGTCGACCCAGAGGGCGGCGCTCTTGGGGTCCATGATGATCTCGCGCATGTGGTGGCAGCGGCCGAACCCCAGCTGCTCCAGGGCCAGCTTCAGCGACGACGTGCCGGTGCGCGGATAGCCCGCGCCGATCACCTTCAGAGCCATGGCCGTTTCCCCCTGCGTCGATCGTCCCACCTTGTCATCCCGGCCGTAGCCGCGCCAGCGGCGGAGAGCCGGGATCGGTCCAGGGCGCCTGCGTTTGCCGCGATCCCGGATCGGCCTGCGGCCGTCCGGGACAATCTGGCGTTGTCAATTCACCACCCGGCCCGCGCCCGGCAGGTGCAGGGAGAATTCCGGGATCTCGGCCTCGAAGCTGTCGCCGTCGCCGGTGACCAGGTGGAACACCCCGCGCATGCTGCCCGAGGGGGTGCGCAGGGTGGCGGTCTGGCTGTAGCGGAAGGCCTCGCCGGCCTTCAGCTCGGGCTGCTCCTCGGCCACGCCCTCTCCGGAGGTCTCCTCGCTGCGGTTCATGGCGTCGATCACCACCCAGCGGTGGGAGGTCACCTCGACCGTCTCGCGGCCATGGTTCTCGATCTCGACCGTGTAGATCCAGATGTACTCGCCTTCCTCGGGCTCGGACTGCTCGGCGGCGAAGCTCGCCACCACCCGCACGAGGATGTCGCGGGTGCGGGTCTGGTAGACCGGGGTGTCCCTGGAGGCGGATCGACGGGGGATGCGTCTCACGGGCCCGGCCTCAAGCCCTGTCGAGCGCCCGCGAAAGATCGCGCTCGAGATCCTCGGCCGCTTCCAGCCCCACCGACAGCCGCACCCAGCCGTCGGTCAGGCCCAGCGCCAGCCGCTCTTCCTCGGGAACCGCGCGGTGGGTGGTGGTCGACGGGTGGGTGATCAGCGACTTGGCGTCGGCCAGGTTGTTGGAAAGGTCGATGATCTCCAGGGCGTTCAGGGCATTGAACGCCGCGTCCTTGGTCCCGAGGTCCAGCGCGATCACCGTGCCGCCGCCGGTCATCTGGCGCCCGGCCAGCTCGTGCTGCGGGAAGCTCGGGTCCCACGGATAGTAGAAGCGCTTCACCTTGGGATGGGCGGCGAACAGGGCGCAGAGCTTCAGGGCCGTCTCGGCCTGGCGGCGCACCCGCAGATCCAGCGTCTCCAGTCCCTTCAGCATCACCCAGGCGTTGAAGGCCGAGAGGGTCGGACCGGTATGGCGGATGACGTCGCGGTAGGCTTCCTCCAGCAGCGCCTGGGCCCCCAGCACCGCCCCGCCCAGCACCCGGCCCTGGCCGTCGATGTGCTTGGTCGCCGAATAGACCACCACGTCGGCCCCAAGCTCGAGCGGCTTCTGGAAGATCGGCGTGGCGAAGACATTGTCGACCACCACCTTGGCGCCGGCGGCGTGGGCGATCCCGGCCACGGCCTTCAGGTCCACCAGCTCCAGCAGCGGATTGGCCGGGCTCTCCAGGAACACCGCGCGGGTGTTGGGCCGCATGGCGGCGCGCCAGGCCTCGACGTCGCGGCCGTCCACCACCGTGGTCTCGACCCCGAACCTCGGCAGCCACTGGGTGATGATCCAGCGGCACGAGCCGAACATGGCCCGGCCGGCGACGACGTGGTCCCCGGCGCGCACCAGGCCCATCAGCGCCAGCTGCACCGCGCTCATGCCCGAGGCCGTGCTGCGGCAGGCCTCCGCCCCCTCCAGCAGCGCCAGGCGCTCCTCGAACATGCGGTTGGTGGGGTTGGCGTAGCGCGAATAGACGAAGCCGGGCGCCTCGCCCTTGAAGCGCGCCTCGGCCAGCTCGGCGCTGGCGTAGACGTAGCCCTGGGTCAGGTACAGGGCCTCGGCGGTCTCGCCATGGGCCGAGCGGTCCAGGCCGCCGCGCACCAGCTTGGTCTCGGGCCGCCACTGACTGGGATCTTCGGCCACTGCGGCCTCCTTTGGGAGCGCGTCAGGCGAGAGTGTCTGCGGTTTCGCCGCCCGGACGCGCCCAGTCTAGATAATCCGGAGCGCGGGTCATCCGTGCTCCGGGGCGGCGGGCATGAATAGGGCGGGCCGGTCCGAGGTCAAGGGCGGGGACTTCGGCGGCACGGACCTGGACTGACCAGTCCCGCTCAGCGGCGGCGGTGGCCGGTCATGTCCGCGCCGGTGTCCTTGGCGAGACGCGCGTAGACCGGCACGGCCAGCAACGCCAGCACGCCCACGAAGCAGAAGGGCAGGGTGAACTGCGAGGGGGTGATCGCCTGACCGCCCGAGTTCATCCGCACCAGCTGCAGCGCCAGGCTGCCCGTGGTGATGCCCATGCTGATCGACAGCTGCAGGATCACCGCCTGCAGGGTCGAGGCGGCGGTCACCTGCTTCTGGTCCAGCTCGGCGAAGGCCAGGGCGTTGGAGGCGGTGAACTGGGTGGCCCGCACGAAGCCGCCGCCGGCGAGCAGGCCGAACATCAGCCAGACCGGGGTGCCGACGCGGAAGAACCCGGGGGCCAGGGTGAACAGGCCCACCGTGGCGGCGGTCCACACCAGGACGTTGCGGAAGCCGAACAGCTTCATCATCGGCGTCGCCAGCGGCCGCGAGATCAGGGCGCCGATGGCCATGGCGATGGTCAGGGAGCCGGCCTGCAGCGGGCTCCAGCCCATGCCGATCTGCAGCAGCAGCGGCATCAGGAACGGGGTCGCCCCGATGCCGATGCGCAAGAGGGTGCCGGCCGTGCAGCTGGCGCGGAAGGTGCGGCTCCTGAACAGCGACAGGTCGAGCACCGGCAGGTCGGCGCTCCTGGCATGGCGGATGAACAGCACGATCGAGGCGACGGCCACCACCAGGGCGGCGATCTGCACGGTCCAGGGGATCAGGTTGAAGCCCAGGGTCTCGGCCAGGCCCATGGCGCTGGACATGGCCACCGCCGCCAGCACGAAGCCGATGGTGTCGAACCGGCCCGGATGCGGCTCGCGCGTCCTGGGCACGAACTTCCAGACCGCGATCATGCCCAGGATGCCCACCGGCAGGTTGATGTAGAAGATCCAGGGCCAGCTGGCGAACTTCAGGATCAGGCCGGTCAGGGGCGGGCCGATGATCGGGCCCACCATGGCCGGGGTGGTCAGCAGCGCCATGGCCTTGACCAGCTGCTCGCGCGAGCTCTGGCCCACCACGATGATGCGGCCCACCGGCATGATCATCGCCGCGCCGGCGCCCTGCAGGATGCGGAACAGCACCAGCTCGCCCAGCGTGCGCGACAGGCCGCAGAGCACCGAGCCCAGCAGGAAGATCGCCATGGCGGCGATGAAGATCCGCCGCGCGCCCCAGCGGTCGGCGGCCCAGCCCGAGGCCGGCACGATCACCGCCTGCACCAGGATGTAGCTGGTCAGCACCAGCTTCAGGTCGATGGGCGGGATCCTGAAGGCGGCGGCCAGGGTCGGCAGGGCGGTCGAGAGCGCCGTCTGGTCGATGAACTGCATGAACAGGGCGCTGCCCACCGCCAGGATGGCCAGCTGGCGGCCGATGCCCTTAGGTTCGGCGGCGATCTCTTCCGCCAGCACCTCGCCGGCGGGGATCTGATCCAGCTCCTGGGTCGTCGGTGTGGAGGACACGGGCCGGGCTTAATCCGCGTTGCGTGGGGGCTCAACCCTGGCAACCTCGGCCGGCGCTAGGGGGTTCCAGCCGCATGGCCGATCCGAACCACGCCGAAACGCCCCGCTCGCTGGGCGATGTCGCCAAGGCCCTTCAGGGCTGCCGGCGCTGCGGCCTCTGGGCCCACGCCACCCAGGCCGTGCCCGGCGAGGGTCCGGCCCACGCGCCGATGATGCTGGTGGGCGAGCAGCCGGGCGACCAGGAGGACCTGCAGGGCCGCCCCTTCGTGGGACCGGCGGGCGCCGTGCTGGACCGGGCGCTGGAGGCGGCCGGGGTCGAACGCGGGCGGGCCTATGTCACCAACGCGGTGAAGCACTTCAAGAACGAGCCGCGCGGCAAGCGGCGGCTGCACAAGACCCCCAATCGCGGCGAGATCGCCGCCTGCCGCTGGTGGCTGGACGACGAGCGCCGGCTGGCGCGGCCGCGGGTGATCGTGGCCATGGGCGGCTCGGCGGTGCTGGCGGTGTTCAAGAGACCGATCCCGATCCTGAAGAACCGCGGCCGGGCCTTCCAGCTCGAGGACCAGGCCCAGGGGTTCATCACCGTGCACCCCGCCTCGCTGCTGCGCATGCCCGCCGAGGCCGACCGCCTGGCCGCGTTCGAGGCCTTCGTGCGCGACCTGAAGGCCGCCCACGCCCTGCTGGCCTGACCCTGGCTCCCGGCGGGGTTCAGAGGATCAGCGGCGCCAGCCGCTCGCGGTTCTCGCGGATATAGGCCGGCAGGTCGCCCAGGTCGCAGCGCTCCCAGCCGGACTCCAATTCGCCGGCCCGGATTCGCGCCAGGGCCGCGGCCGTATGGGCGGCGCTGTCGGGCCGCACGTTCTCCTGATGCGAGTAGCTCGAAAGCTTGTGGGTGATGGCCGCGACATCGCCAACGGAGCTGAAATGCCAGCCGGCTCGCTCGAGCCGGTTGGGCTCCAGCGGAGCCGGCAACAGGGCTCGCGCCGCGCTGGGTCCGAAGTCCCGAAGGCGTCCCGCCGGCATCAGGATCAGGTTGCCGGTCTGCCGCCCGGTCGCCGCCGTCCAGCAGTAGTTGAAGAAGTAGCGGCACTGGAGCTTCTTCAGGACCGCCGGGCCGCCCTGGAAACCCTCCAGGCAGCGACGGTCGACGACCTCGTCGGCGTCGGAGAGCAGCACCAGGTCGTCCGGCGCGCAGATGTCCTTCAGGGCGGCGACGGCCTCGTCGCGCTGATGGTACTCGCGCGCCCAGGCCGAGGCGGCGTGCTCGGGAAAGCGCGTCACGACCACATGGGTGATCTTGGGCAGGAATTCCGCGATCTCGGCGCTCTGGCCGGGCAGATGGATCGGCTTGGGCCTGCCCGTGAACGTCTCGGCCGCCTCCACGATGATGAAGCGGTCCACCCAAGGCGCCATCTCGTGCAGCTTGACCTTCAGCACCTCCAATTCGCCGTTGTAGGGGAACAGATCGAAGATGCGGCGCGGTCCAGGTCTCGGCCGGGGCTCCGGGCGAAGGCGGCCCATGGTCTCCGCGCCGCAGCACACCGCCAGCTCCCGGCGCAGGGCCTGACGGTCCTTGCGGCCCTGGACCAGCTCGCCCAGCAAGCGGATCGCCGGTTCGGGACGCCCTGAGCGCGCGAACAGCGTGGCGAGGAAGATCTGCACCTGGTGGCGAGGCCGTGGTTCGGTGGCGACCAGCTGCGGCCAGGGCGTCTCGCCGGCCAGCACCCGTGCGCCCAGGTCGAGGAATGCGCCGTCGGCGTCGGCGGCGAACAGGCCCCGGACGGCGCGCAGAAGGTCCGCCTGCCGCGCGCCGGGCAAGCCCGCGGCGATGGCGTTGGCCAGATGCAGGGCGCGCCCGATCTCCCCGGGCGAGGCCGGACGGGTTGTCTCGAGGCCGGTCCGCAGCCGCTCGGCCGCCGGCAAGGCCAGACCGAAGAGCAGCCGCGCGGCCGCCTGGTCCTGCAGCTCCGCCCAGCTGGCGGGCGGGCTCGCCGGAGCGCTGGCGGCGGCCTCGATCGCCTGCTCCAGCTGCTCGAGCCTGCGGCGCGCGAAGGCGTTCAGCCGCGCGGCCGCCAGGTCCGCCCGCCCGGCCTGGATCTGCAGCAGCGCCTCGTGACGGGCCGCCCGGGAACCCAGCGTCACGTCCAGGGGCCAGCGCCGCCGCCCCAGCTCGCCGACGACCTCGGGCGCCTCCGCCTCGCCCACCGGCTCCAGCCGGGCGCGCGCTTCGGCTATGGCGCCCCTGGCCTCGTGGAAGGCGGCCAGCCCGGCCAGCGCCACGGCCAGCTTCAGCCAATGTTCGTGGCTGTCCTCGCCCGACATCGCCAGCACCTCGCGGGCCTCGGCGAAGCGGTCCTGGGCGAGCATCGCCACGGCCAGCTGCGCGCGGGCGCCGTCGTTCAGCGTGCGCCCCCGGTGCAGGATCAGGCCGTAGCCGGCGACCGATTTCAGGTCGTTGCGGATCCAGGCGGTCTTCAGGTCCGCCTTCAGGGCCCAGTAGGCCTGACGCCGCGCGGGGTCCGGCCCCGGCGTCCGCCGTTCGACGATGTCGTCGGTCCATCGGGCCTCGAAGCGCCTGACCGCGGCGTCGGCCATGGGCGAGGTCCACAGCCGGGCGATGTCGAGATCGAGGCTCACGGCGGATCGCGGCTCAGGATGAACTCGTCGTCCAGGGTGCGGCCCACCGGGAACTGGTAGGCCCCGACGCGCCGGAAGCCGTGGCGGGCGTAGAGCCTCTGGGCGCCGTGGTTCTGCGACCAGACCCCGATCCACAGCCGCCGGCCGGGCGCGGCCAGCCAGTCCAGGGCGAGGGTCAGGAGCCGGCTGCCAAGGCCCGAACCCTGGGTTTCCTGGCGCACATAGAGCCGCTTGATCTCCCCGCAGGCCGGCGTCACCTCCGGGTGGGGCAGGGTGCAGGGACCGGCCTGGACGTAGCCGATGGGCCGCCCGTCCTGCTCGGCGATCCACAGGCCATGCCCCGCGACGGGCAGATACCGGGCGAAGGCTTCGGGCGCATAGGCCTCGGCCAGGAAGGCCTCGAGGTCCTCGGGCGGATAGAGGTGGGCGAAGGTCTGCACGAAGGTGTCGCGCCCCACCTCGGCCAGCGCCGCGGCGTCCCCGAGGCCGGCCCTGCGAATCTCGACGCCCATCTTCACTCCGCTTATCCCAGGCGACGCCCGTATCGCTATATTCGCCCCATGCCCATTCCGATCTTCACCCACCCCGACATGCTGGCCCACGAGCCCGGCGAGGGGCACCCCGAGCGGCCCGGACGGCTGGCGGCGGTGACCGCGGCCCTGGCCGAGGCGGGGCTGGACGGCGACCTCAGGCAGGCGCCGCGGGCGGCCGACGAAGACCTGCTGCGGGTGCATCCCGAGGCCTATGTCGCGGCCATCCGCCAGGCCTCGCCGGCGCAGGGGCGGGCGCGGCTGGACCCCGACACCGCCCTGTCGCCCGGCAGCCTCGCCGCCGCCGAGCGCGCCTGCGGGGCGGTGGTCCAGGCGGTGAAGGGGGTGGCGGCGGGCGAGTTCGCGCGCGCCTTCTGCGCGGTGCGGCCCCCCGGCCATCACGCCGAGCCCGACCGGGCGATGGGCTTCTGCATCTATTCCTCGGTCGCGGTGGCGGCCCGCGCGGCCCAGGCGGCGGGCCTCCGGCGCGTCGCGGTGGTCGACTTCGACGTCCACCACGGCAACGGCACCGAGACGGTGGTGATGGGGGCGCCGGACCTGTTCTTCGCCTCGATCCACCAGTGGCCCTTCTATCCGGGCACCGGCCAGGCCGGCCGGCGGGGAAGCACGGTCAACGCCACGGTCCCCGCCATGGCCCCGCGCGAAGCCTGGCGCGGCGCGTTCCAGTCGCTGATGCCGGCGGTGGACGCCTTCGGGCCCGACCTGATCCTGGTTTCGGCCGGATTCGACGCCCATGCGAGGGACCCCCTGGCCGACCAGTCGCTGGAGGCCGAGGACTACGCCTGGGCCACCCGGGCGATCCTCGAGGTGGCGCGCCGGCGCTGCGGCGGAAAGGTTGTGTCTTCCCTCGAGGGCGGCTACGACCTTGAGGCGCTTGGCCGCTCGACCGCCGCGCACGTGCGGGCGCTGCAGGAGGACTGACGCCCCCGCCGCCGGCGCCGGAAGGCGTGGGCGTATGGGGGCCTCGCTGCGACATGCCGACCGAGTCTGCGAAGGCGGGCCAGATCATCGAACCGTCGGATCCGGCAGGTCCCGGCCGCGGCCGGGCGGGCGGCATCGTGCTGGCGCGTCATGGCGAGCCGGCCCTGTCGCGCAAGGTGCGGCTGTCGTCGCGGGAATACCGCGACTGGTGGGCGCTCTACGAGGCCGGCGGCATCCTGGCCGGGCAGTCCCCGCCGGGGCACCTGAAGGAGGCCGCCGCGCGGGCGGGGGTGATCGTCACCTCCACGCGCCTGCGGGCCAAGGAGACGGCCCTGGCCCTGGCCGAAGGCCGCGACTTCTCCCACCACGAGGTGTTCGTCGAGGCGCCGCTGCCGCCGCCCCAGTGCCCCGACTTCATCAAGCTGTCGCCCAAGCTCTGGGGGGTGATCTCGCGGATCAGCTGGTGGCTCGGCCACCACCGGGGCGAGGAGACCCGCCGCGCCGCCCAGGTCCGCGCGGCCCAGGCCGCCCGGCTGCTGGACGAGGCGGCCTGCCGGGGCGATGACGTGCTGG
>JANWHQ010000082.1 GCA_025450315.1 Caulobacteraceae bacterium | reverse complement strand
GAGGGCTTGAGGTCCAGCCCGCCGCTGTCGAACACCACGCCCTTGCCCACCACCGCGATCAGCGGCCCCTCGTCGCCCCAGCTCAGCTCGATCATGCGGGGCGCGCGGGCGCCTTCGGCGGAGCGGCCCACCGCCAGCACCGCCGGATAGCCGGCGTCGCGCAGATCGTCGCCGGCCACGCTCCGGACCTCGGCGCCGAAGCGCTCGGCGATCTCGCGGGCGATGGTCTCGATCTGCAGGGGGCCGAGGTCGTTGGCCGGGGTGTTGACCATGTCGCGGGCCAGGGCGCAGGCATGCCCCACGCGCCGGGCGGCCTCGAGGTCCGAGGCGTCGGCGACGACCAGCCGGACCTGCCGTCGGTCGGCCTTGGGCTTGTAACGATCGAAGACGTAGCTCCCCAGGCTCCAGGCGATGGCCGACTGGAGCGCCGCAAGGCCCCGGGGCGCGGAGGCCAGGCGATAGTCGCCGGCCGGCAGCTTGGCCGGGCCGGCGCGCAGCGCCATGGCGTCGGGCCTGTCCTCGCCGCCCAGGCCGATCAGGGCCAGCTCGACCTTGCCGCCCGGGCGCAGGATGGCGCAGGCCTGGCCGGCCGAACCCTTGAAGGACGCGACCTCGGCCTGGGCCCGGACCGTCGGCCGGCGGCGGGCCAGGAAGGCTTCCAGGTCCTGCTTGCGCAGGGCGTGCAGCGGGATCGCCTCGCCGTCGGGAGCGCTGATCAGGACCTCGGACATCGGACGCAGGGGGCCTCCTTATGCTTAACGCTTCGTTGAGGCGCGGGGCCGATGCTGGAGCCCGTACGCCGCCAGGGAGCGCATCTGCATGCGTCCTCGTCCGCCTTACCGCAAGCTTCTCCTGCCGCTGGGCGCCGTCTTGCTGGCCGCCCTGCCCGTCGCCGCGCGCGCCGACGCCCCCGCGCAGGCCGCTCCAGCGCCGGGGGCGAAGACCGCCCCGCCCAAGCCGACTCCTGAGGCCGCTCCGGCCCCGCCGCGCAAGGCCACCCCCGAGGAACGGGCCGAGGCCGAGCGGCTGGCGCCCCTGGCCCGGGCCGCCTTCTGGGCCAACGAGGTCTCCCGCGATCCGCGCGACGTGCAGGCCGGGGTCCGGCTGGCGGCCGCGCTCCGCGCCTTGGGGCGCAACGACGAAGCGGCCAGCGCCGCTGAACAGGTGCTGGTGGTCGATCCGACCAACCGCGACGCGCTGCTGGAGTCGGCGCGCGCCCATCTGGCCGCCGGCCAGGGCTTCTACGCCATCGAGCCCTTGAACAAGCTGCATGCGGCCGAGCCCAAGGACTGGCGCTACGTCTCGCTCCTGGGCGTGGCCTACGAGCAGGTGTCGCGCACTGACGACGCCGAGACCGCCTGGCGCCAGGCGCTGCAGATGTCGCCGGACAATCCGGCCATCCTCTCCAACCTGGCCATGCACTACGCCGCCCGCGGCCAGAGTTCCGAAGCCGAGCAGCTGCTGCGTCAGGCCGCCGCCCTGCCGAACGCCACGGTTCAGGTGCGCCAGAACCTGGCGCTGATCCTGGGCCTGGAGGGCAAGCTGGCCGAGGCCGAGACGCTCGAGCGCCAGGATCTTCCGCCCCAGCTCGCCGACGCCAACATGGCCTATCTGCGGGCCGCCAGCGCCGGACCGCACGTCCTGGCGTCGGCCGGCAAGATCACGCCCGGACCCGTCGCGGCCACGCGCTAATCCTCTGATAAGCGGCATCGGTTAGGCACATCCCAGGGCGACGAGCCTGCGCGCCCGAGGAGCGTTCGCATGTCCGCAGCCCACACCCTGGCCCGCACCCTCCTGGGCAATGCCGGCAAGGCGTCGCCGCGGCCGGCGACCGCGTCCTGGAGGACCGGAGCCGGCGCGCCGGGCTCGACCCGGCTGATGGTGATGTTCGCCGCCCTCTGCGCCTTCGCGGCGGCCGCCTTCGCCCCGCGCCTGCTCTGGGACGGCGACACCCTCTGGCACCTGGCCGCCGGGGGCTGGATGCTCGACCACCATCAGATCGCCCAGGCCGACCCCTTCTCCTACACCGTCCGCGGCAAGCCCTGGACCAACCTGGAATGGCTGTCCGAGATCGTCATGACGCCGGTGTGGCGCGCGGGCGGCTGGTCGGCGCTGGTCCTGATGTTCGGCCTGGCCGTCGGCGCGCTGACCTGGATCCTGGGGTCGGAGCTGTCGCGCTGGCTGAAACCGCTGAGCTGGAGCTGCGCCCTGGTGCTGGCGCTCGCCTGCACCGCCCAGAGCTGGCTCGCCCGGCCTCACCTCCTGGTCCTGCCGATCCTGGCGCTGTGGACGGTGCAGCTGATGCATGCGCGCGAACGGGGACAGGCGCCGCCCTTATGGCTGCTGCCGGTGATGGCGCTCTGGGCCAACCTGCACGGCAGCTTCCTGTTCGGCCTGGCGCTGCTGGGGCCCTTCGCGGCCGAGGCGCTGATCGAGCCGGACGCCGACCGGCTGAAAGTGATCCGGGGCTGGGGACTGTTCGGCCTGGCCGCCGCCTGCGCGGCGATGATCACCCCCCATGGGCCGGCGGGCCTGATCTATCCGGTCAAGCTGATGTCGATGACCCGGCTGCAGGACATCGTGGAGTGGAAGAGCTCGGACTTCAGCCATCTGACCACCTTCGAAGTGGCGCTGCTGACCACTCTGGCCGTGCTGCTCTATCGCGGCGTGAAGGTCCCTCTGCTCAGGCTGGTCACGATCCTGGGCCTGCTGCACCTGACCCTGCAGGAGACCCGTCACCAGATGGTGCTGGCGACGGTCGCGGTGCTGCTGCTGGCCGAGCCGCTCGGCCAGGCGCTGGGCGGCCCGCCGGATGCGGCGAGCGAGCGGTTGCCGCCGGCCTTGCGCAAAGGCCTCCTGGCCGCCCTGGCCCTGGCCTGCGTGGGCCTGGTCGGCGCGCGCTTCCTGGTTCCGGCCAAGCTCACCGAGGGCACGGTGGCGCCCATGGCGGCGCTGGCGCACGTGCCCCAGGCCCTGCGCCGCCAACCGGTGCTCAACGAATACGGCATGGGCGGATTCCTGATCTTCAACCACGTGCCGGTGTTCATCGACGGCCGGGCCGACATGTACGGCGACGACTACTTCGGCGCCTATGTGGATGCGCTGAAGCCCGACCCGGTGAAGCTGAAGGCCCTGCTGGACCGCTACAAGGTTCGCTGGACCATCCTCAGGGCCGAGAACCCGGCGCTTCCCACCATGGACGCCATGCCCGGCTGGAAACGGCTCTACGCCGACAAATGGGCGGTGGTGCACGTCAAGAACGGCGCCTGAGGGCGAGGCGCCGCGGCCTACTTCCACACCGCCATGGTCCGCATGACCGCCGGGGCCATGATCACCACGAACAGCACCGGCAGCAGGAAAAGGATCATCGGCACGGTCAGCTTGGCCGGCAGCGAGGCCGCCTTCTTCTCGGCGGCGGCGAGCCTCAGTTCGCGGTTCTCCTTGGCCATGATCCTGAGCGCCGAACCCAGCGGGGTGCCGTAGCGCTCGGCCTGGATCATCGCGGTGACCACCGACTTGACGCCCGGACTGTTCACCCGCCGGGCGAGCCCCTCGTAGGCCAGCCGGCGCTCGGGAAGATAGCTGAGCTCGGCCACCAGCAGCGACATCTCCTCGGCCAACTCGATGGAGGCTGCGCCGATTTCCTGGCTGACCTTCTGCAGCGCCGCCTCGATGGACATCCCCGCCTCGACGCAGATCAGGAGCAGGTCCAAGGCGTCGGGCCAGGCGCCGACGATGTTGCCGCGGCGCTTCTTGGCGATGTTCGAGACATAGATGTTGGGCGCGTAGAAGCCGGCGACGAACCCGGTCACGATGAAGGTCATCTTGCCCATCGGCGGAACGTCGAACTTCATCACCACCAGGTAGAAGGCGACCCCCGCGGCGAAGACGAACGGCAGGGCGAAGCGGAAGAAGTAGTAGGCGCTGATCGGCCGGGGACCGCGGAAGCCCGCCTCGGCCATCTTGCCGACCACCTTGGGGTCCTCGAGCAGGCGCGACAGCTGCAACCGCTCGACCACTTTCTTGTAGAGGCTCTCGTCGGAATGGCGCAGCAGGACTTCCTTGCTGACCTTCTGGTTGGCCAGGGCCTCGCGCGACCGGCGCCTCAGCTCTTCGCGGCGGCTGGCCACCGACTTCAGGCGCACTTCCAGGCCGTCGCGCTTCAGCATGGGCGCGGCCACCGTCACGATCGCCGCGAAGGCGATGAGCGCGGCGAAGGCGGCGGTCAGGTTGGCGGGATCGACGAGGTCGTCCAGGGTCATATCTTGAAGCTCACCATTCGCTTCATGATGAAGACTCCGATGCCCATCCAGATGCAGGCCCCTCCGAGGATCAGCTGGCCGGCGGAGGTGTGGAACAGCACCGACAGATAGCTGGGCGTGGTGATCGAGATCAGGATCACCACCCCCGGGGGCAGCGAGCCGATGATCAGGGCCGAGGCCACCGCCTCGCCCGACAGCGCCTTGATCTTCTCGCGCATCAGCTTGCGCGAGCGCAGCACCAGCGACAGGTTGGTGAGCGCCTCGGCCAGGTTGCCGCCGGTCTTCTGCTGGATGCTCAGCACGATGGTGAAGAACCTGAGCTCGGCCAGGGGCATGCGCGCGTACATCCGCTCCAGCGCCTGCTCCAGCGTCATGCCGTGGGCCACCCCGTCCACCAGGCGGCGGAACTCAGAGGCCAGGGGTTCGGGCGACTCCCGCGCGATCACCTGCAGGCACTCGTTCACCGGCAGGCCCGACTTGATGCCGCGCACGATGATGTCGGAGGCGTCGGCGAAGCTTTCGACGAACTTCTTGGCGCGTCGCTTGGCCAGGAAGTGCACGGCCCACCTGGGCAGCCCCAGGCCCATGCCGATGCCGAGCAGCAGGCCGATGAACGCCTTCTGGCCCAGCACCAGCGTGGCCAGCAGCACCGCGACGCCCAGCGCTCCGGAGATGATCCAGAACGTCCTGGGGGTGATCGGCAAGCCGGCCTGCTGCAGCCGGGCGGACATGCTGAGCGATTCCTTGCGCTGGCGCCGCTCCTCGTCGCGCAGGGTCTTGAGGATCTGCTTGCGTCGCATGGCCGGGTCGGGCGCGGCCGAGCGGCGCACGGCCGGATTGCGGGTGCGGTCGGTGATCGCCTGGGCGCGCTTCAGCGTGCGGCTGTTGCTGGGCGCGACGAATGCCAGGGCCACCCCCCCGATGGCCACGAAGCCCAGCACCGCCGCCAGCACCATCAGGAGCGGGGTCCCCATCGGCTACTCCGAGGCGTCGAGGGCTTCGGCCAGCTCGCGCTCCAGGCCATAGTAGCGGGCGCGGTCCCAGAACCTTGGGCGCGAGATGCCGGTCGAGCGGAACTTGCCGGTGACCCGGCCGTCCTGGTCCTCGCCGGAGATCTCGTAGAGGAACAGGTCCTGGGTGACCACCACTTCGCCTTCCAGGCCCACCACCTCGGTGACGTGGGTGATCCGGCGCGAGCCGTCGCGCAGGCGGGCGGCCTGGATGATCACGTCGATGGAGCCGACCACCATCTCGCGGATGGTCTTCGACGGCAGGCCGTAGCCGCCCATGGTGATCATCGATTCGATCCGGCTCAGGGCCTCGCGCGGGGAGTTGGCGTGCAGCGTGCCCATCGAGCCGTCGTGGCCGGTGTTCATCGCCTGCAGGAGGTCGACTGCTTCAGGTCCGCGCACCTCGCCCACGATGATCCGGTCCGGACGCATACGCAGGCAGTTCTTGACCAGGTCGGTCATCGAGACCCGGCCCTGCCCTTCGAGGTTTGGCGGGCGGGTTTCCAGGCGCACCACGTGGGGCTGCTGCAGCTGGAGCTCCGCGGCGTCCTCGCAGGTGATGAGCCGCTCCGTCTCCGGGATGAACGACGAAAGGATGTTAAGGAGGGTTGTCTTTCCGGAACCGGTGCCACCCGAGACCAGGATGTTGAAGCGCGCGCGCACGCACGAGCGCAGGAACGTCATCACCTCGGGGCTCGACGAGCGGAAGCGGTTCACGACGTCGGCCGGCCCCCACTTCTCCTTGGCGAACTTTCGGATCGTGAGGCACGGGCCTTTGAGGGCGATCGGAGGAATGACCACGTTTACACGCGAGCCGTCTTTCAAGCGCGCGTCACAGATGGGCGTGGATTCATCGACG
>JANWHQ010000081.1 GCA_025450315.1 Caulobacteraceae bacterium | reverse complement strand
GGAGGTCTTCCAGCCCGCCGTCCTGGGGTCGGCCGAGGCCAACGCCGCCGCCGCCCGGGTGCGCGAGGAGATTCGCGCCCTGACCGAGATCGCGGCCCAGGCCCGGGCCGACCTCTTGGCCCTGCACGAGACCTTCGCCGAGGAAACCGGCCGCCTGACCGCCCTGGCCGAGGGCGCCGTCAGTTCCGCCCGGACCGTCGGGGAGAGCCTTTCCAGCGAACGTGAGAGCATGGGCGGCATGGCCGAGGCGCTCGACGAACGCTCGCGCGAGATCGGCGAGGCGATCACCCGCCAGGCCCGCATGGTCGCCGAGGCGTCCGACCTCGCCCAGACCCAGATCGGCGAGGCCGAGGCGGCGCTGGCCGCCCGCGCGGCGGACCTGTCCACCGCCGCCCAAGAAGCGTCCCAGGCGGCCCAGACCGCCAGCGACGATCTGGCCCGCCAGGCCGCCCGGCTGGAGACCGCCACCCTCGGCGTGGGCGACCAGATCCGCTCGATGGAGGACACCCTCACCGACCAGCGCGCCGCCCTGGTGCAGGTCTCCAACGAGATCCGCGCCGACCACGAGGACTTCTCGATGGTGGTCGAGGCCCAGCGCGTCCAGCTGACCGAAGTCCTTTCCCACTCCACCGACAGCATCGCCAATCTGCACGACGCGGCCGCCGCCGCCGCGAGCTCGCTGGCCGACCTCACCGACGCGGCCGTGCGCCAGGCCCAGGAAGCGGCCGAGATGGCCAAGGCCGAACGGGACCTGCTGGCCGCCAGCGCCCTCCAGTCCCTGGGCGCCCTGTCCGAAGCCGCCCGCTTCGAGCGCGAGAGCATCCTCGCCGACATCGAGCGGACGCTGCAGGACCTGGCCGACGGCGTCGTGCGCGAGCGCGAGGCCATGGAAGAAGAGGCCGCCCAGCGGATGGCCGAGACCGCCGAGGCGGCCCGCGGCGCCCGTCAGGCGCTGGAAGCGGACGCCATGCGGAGCATCGAGACGGTGCTTCAGGCCGCCGAGTCCGCCACCCGCATGGCGGAGGGCCAGCACGAGTCCGCCCGCAGGAAGCTGGAGCAGCTGAGCGAGACCGCGTTCGCCGCCAGCCAGCAGGCCGACGCCGCCGTCCAGGCGCGGCTGGACGAGGCTTCGCGGCTGATCGCCCAGTCCTCGGAGCTGATCGAGCAGGCCTCGGGCAAGACCGCCGAGCGCATCGAGCGCGCCACCGAGATGGCCCGCTCGACCCTGACCGGCCTCGAGGGCGCGGTGACCGCCTTCGAGCAGCGCCTGAGCATGCTGCCCGCCGACACCGCCGCCAAGACCCAGGCGCTGCAGGCGACCCTGACGGCCGGCGTGGAGAACCTCTTGGCCACCGCCCGCGCGGCGGCGGAGGAAACCCAGGCCATCGACGCCGCGTTCCAGGAGCGCGTGCGCCGCAACTACGAAATGCTGAGCGAGGCCGTACGGCTGATGGGCGTGGTGTCCAACCGTCCAGCGGCGCCCGCGTCGCCCCGCGCCCCCCTGTCCGACGCGCCGCCCCGCAGGTTCGCCCCGCCGCCCCAGCCGCCGCGTTCGGCCGCCGCAGACGCGGGCCTGCGTCCGCGGCTGAAGCTGTCGCCGACCACCGCCGACTCCGAGGTCAGCCAGGTGTTCGAGGGCGCCGGGCAGCCGAACGCCCCCGCCGACCCCGCTTCGGAAGGCGCCGGCTGGACCTGGCAGGAGCTGCTGTCCTCCATGGACGACACGCCCGTCGACAACCGCCAGCTGGTGGACCGGCTGCTCGGCGAGATCGAGGGGTTGGGCGTGGATCCGGCCGCCTTCCTGCCCCCCGCCCGCATCGACGAGATCGCGGCGGTGCAGGAATCCGGCGACCCGGAAGGCGCCCGGGCCATCGTGCGCCGACTGGCGCCCACTGCCGTGCGCCGCCTCTCGCGGCGGATCCTGGCCGAGAAGGGCCTGAGGGCCCATGTCGAGCGGTTCGTCGGCGATTTCGACGAGCAGATCCGCAGCCAGGTGGGCAAGGCCGGCGGCCGCGAAGCGGTGATCGCCCTTCTGTCCAGTGACGAGGGCCGGGCCTTCCTGCTGTTCGAGACGGCCGTCGGCGACCTGGGCTGATGTCCCGGCGCCTGGCGGCGGCCGAGGAGCGCTGGCCGCTGGCCGGCGCCTTCGTGATCTCGCGGGGGACCAAGAGCGAAGCGCAGGTGGTGGTGGCGTCCCTGGCCGAAGCCGGCGTGGTCGGGCGCGGCGAATGCACCCCCTACGAACGCTATGGTGAAACGACGGCCTCGGTGCTGGCCGAGATCGCCGGCGTTCGCGGGGCCGTCGAAGCCGGCTGCGGCCGCGAGGCGCTGCAGGGCCTGCTGGCGCCCGGCGCCGCGCGCAATGCACTGGACTGCGCCCTCTGGGACCTGGAGGCCAAGCTGACCGGCGTGCGCGCCTGGACCCGAGCCGGCCGCGTCCGGTTGGATCCGGTCAAGACCGCCTACACCCTGAGTCTCGACACGCCCGGACGGATGGCCGAGGCCGCCGCCCGGGCCGCGCGACGGCCGATGCTGAAGCTCAAGCTGGGCGCCGAGGGCGACCTGGAGCGGGTCAGGGCGGTGCGCGAGGCCGCGCCGCGCACCCGGCTGGTCGTCGACGCCAACGAAGCCTGGGACTTCCCGACGCTGCAGGCCTTGGCGCCCGCCTTGGCGGGCCTGGACGTCAGGCTGATCGAGCAGCCCCTGCCCGCGGGCGAAGACGCGGCTCTGGAGGCCTACGAGGGTCCGGTGCTTCTCGGCGCCGACGAGAGCCTGCACAGCCGCGCCGAGCTGGACGCCTGCACGAGGCGCTACGGCTGCGTGAACATCAAGCTCGACAAGGCCGGCGGCCTCACCGAGGCCCTGGCGCTGGCGGCCGAGGCCCGCGCGCGAGGACTGAAGATCATGATCGGCTCGATGGTGGCTACCTCGCTCTCCATGGCGCCGGCGATGATCCTGGCGCAGGGCGCCGACTTCGTGGACCTGGACGGGCCCTTGCTGCTGGCCCGCGACCGCGAGCCCGGGCTGGGCTATCTGGGCTCGATGATCGAGCCGCCCCGGCCGGAGCTCTGGGGCTGAGCATGACGCAAACGGAGGAACGTCCGATGGACATGCAAGTACGCGCCTGGATGGCCCTGGCGCCGCTGAGCGGGCTGATGGCGGTGGCGGCCGGGGCCTTCGGCGCCCACGGCGTGGCCGACCCCCAGGCCAAGGCCTGGCTGCAGACCGGGGCGCAGTACCAGATGATCCATGCCCTGGCGGTCTTCGGCTGTTTCGTGGTCTGGCGCATGGGGATGGGCGCGGCCCAGGCCGCGGCCTGGATGTTCCTGGCCGGCGGCCTGATCTTCGGGGGGTCGCTCTATCTGATGGCCTTCGGCGCGCCGCGATGGTTCGGGGCCATCACCCCCATCGGCGGCGTCCTGATGATGCTGGGCTGGGCGGCCCTCGCCTACGCCATCCTGAGGGGCGCCCGCACCACGCTGGTCTAGATTCCGCAACCTGTGCGAACAGCTCCGCTAGATGCGCGCGCCGCTTCCGCAGTAGATAGGTCCGCATGGAACAAAGCGTCGTCTCCGCCGCCTCCGCGCTCGGCGCGCGCCGGGCCCTCTATCCGGAGAACGAACCTTTCTCCTTCGGGTGGCTGCCGCCTCAGGGCGGCCACGAGATCTATTACGAGGAATGCGGCAAGCGGACCGGCCGCCCGGTGGTGATCCTGCACGGCGGGCCGGGCGGGGCCACCAATCCGACCATGCGGCGGTTCTTCGATCCCAGCCGCTGGCGCATGGTGCTGTTCGACCAGCGCGGCTGCGGTCGCTCGCGGCCCAACGCCTCGCTCGACAACAACACCACCTGGGACCTGATCGAGGACATCGAGCGGCTGCGCAAGCAGTGCGGCGTCGACAAGTGGACGGTGTTCGGCGGCTCGTGGGGATCGACCCTGGCCCTGGCCTACGCCATCACCTATCCGGAACGGGTGTCCGGCCTGATCCTGCGCGGCATCTTCCTCCTGACCAAGAAGGAACTCGCCTGGTTCTACCAGCAGGGCGCCTCGATGCTGTTCCCCGATGCCTGGGAGCGCTTCGTCGGCCCGATCCCTCCGGCCGAGCGGGGCGACCTGATGGCCGCCTACCACAAGCGCCTGACCCAGGGCGATCGCTCGATCCAGGCCCGCGCCGCGGCCGCCTGGAGCCAGTGGGAGGGCGACACCATCTCGCTGCGCGGCCCGGACGCCCGGCCGGCCAAGTTCAACGAGGTCGACTTCGCCACCGCCTTTGCGCGCATCGAGTGCCACTACTTCGTCAACGGCGGCTTCTTCCCCGAGGACGGCTGGATCCTGAAGTCGGCCAGGAAGCTGAAGCCGATCCCCGGCTGGATCGTGCAGGGTCGCTTCGACGTGGTGACGCCGCTGGACGCCGCCTGGCGGCTGAAGACCGTCTGGCCCGAGGCCAATTTCGAGATCGTCTGGGACGCCGGTCACGCCTCGACCGAGCCCGGCATCATCGACGCCCTGGTCCGCGCCGGCGACGAGGCCCTGGCCCGGAGCTGACCTAGATCAGCGCGCCCTTGCCCGAGGTCACCTCGGTGTAGCGGTGCACCTTCACCGCCTGGACCAGGCCGAAGCCGATCATCACCGACAGCATCACCGTGCCGCCGTAAGACACCAGCGGCATGGGCACGCCCACCACCGGCGCCAGCCCCATCACCATGGCGGCGTTGATCAGCACATAGATGGCGAAGGTCGCGGTCACCCCGCCCGCGGCCAGGCGGCCGAAGTGGCTGTGCGAGATCGAGGCGATGCGCAGCGCGATGACCACCACCGCCGCGTAGAGCGCCAGCAGCGAGAAGCAGCCCACGAAGCCAAACTCCTCGGCCAGGCTGGCGAAAATGAAGTCGGTCTGCTTCTCGGGCAGGAAGTTCAGCTGGCTCTGCGAGCCCAGGCCGTAGCCCTTGCCGAGAAGACCGCCCGAACCCAGGGCGATCTTGGCCTGCAAGGTGTGGTAGCCGGCGCCCGAGGGGTCGGTCTCGGGGTGCAGGAAGGTGGTCAGCCTCTGTCGCTGGTAGTCATGCAGCACGAACATGAACGCCGCCGGCGCAGCCGCCGCGATCGCCACGACCCCGGCGGCCACCAGCCTCAGGCTGAGACCTGCCATGAACATCACCGCCAGGCCGGTCGCCGCCAGCATGATCGCGGTCCCGAGATCCGGTTGGTGCGCCACCAGCAGGGCGGGCAGGCCGATCATGCCGAGCGGGATCAGGAGCTTCCAGGATAGCCGTGCGTCGTCGCTGGAGGTCGAGTGGTAGAATCGCGCCAGCCCCAGCACGAGACCGATCTTCATGATGTCGGACGGCTGGAACTTGGCCCCGCCCACCGCCAGCCAGCGCTTGGCGCCGAGCGAGATGTCGCCCGCCGCCTCGACCCCCAGAAGCATCAGCAGACTGACGGCGTAGAGCGGATAGGCCAGGCCGAACCAGACCCGCAGGTCCACCAGCGCCAGGACCAGCATCAACAGGAAGAACAGCCCGAAGAAGATCACGTGGTGGGCCGCCCAGGGCGTCCACTTCGATCCGTCGATGGAATAGAGCATCAATCCGCCGGCGCCGGCGACCAGGCACAGCAGGCCGCACAGCATCCAGTCGATGTCGCCGAACTTGACGATCCAGCGATCCCGTTCGCCGGGTCTCGTAAGGGCGCTGGCGATCATGCGGTGTCACCGGGAGTCGGCGGCGGCTGGGGCGCGTCGAGGTCCTCGGGGGCGCGGCCCTCGGCGGGCTCGTTGGGGATGGGCGGCGGGGCCTCGGGCGGCGAGACGATCCGCTTCCTGATCTCGGGATCCTTCAGCAGCGCCACGCGCATCATCTCCCGTGCGATCGGCGCTGCCGCATCGGCGCCCCAGCCGCCGTGCTCGACCAGCACGCTGCAGGCGTAGCGCGGATCGTCATAGGGCGCGAAGGCGATGAACCAGGCGTGGTCGCGCGTCGCCCAGGCGCCCACCGCGCCATGTTGACCGGTGCCGCCGCCGTAGCTGTGCACCTGGGCCGTGCCTGTCTTGCCTGCCATCATGATCGATCCCAGCCCGAGTTGGGCGGTGGCCGCGGCCGTGCCCCTGGCGTTGGCCACCACGTCCGCCATGGCCGATCGCACGAACTGAATGTGCTCCGGCGCGAACGGTAGGTCCGCCGCCTCCGAACCGGCGGGCTGCTCCACGCCGCCGATCGACTTGATCAACCGCGGATTGAGCATGGTCTTGGCGTTGGCCAAGCGCGCGGCTTGCACGCACAACTGCAACGGGTTGAGATGGGTGTAGCCTTGACCGATGCCCACGCTAGGCGTCTCGCCCGGATGCCAGACCGGATCGTGCGGGAAGGTCCGCCGCTTGTACGCCCGGTCGGGCACCAGCCCGGCGTGCTGGCCCGAAATCCCGATGTCGAACACCTCGCCCAGGCCGAATTTCCGGGCGACCGCCGCGATCGGGTCCGGCCCGCCCAGGGACAGCGCGGTCTGGTAGAAAAAGATGTCGCACGAGGTGACGATGGCGCTGTGCATGTTCTGCACGCCGTGCGCCTCGTCGCAGTGCCAGGTCCGGCCGCCCCAGTTCCAGACCTTGTTGCAGACATAGGTGCGGTTGGGATCGACCCCGTGCTCCAGCGCGGCCAGGGCCACCATGGTCTTGAACGTCGAGCCGGGCGGATAGGTCGCCGAGATCGCCTTGTCCAGCAAAGGCTTATGGTCGTAGCTGGCCAGCGCCATGTACTCGTCGCGGGGCATGCCCTTGACGAACTGGTTGGCGTCGAAGCTCGGCGCCGAGAGCATGCAGAGCACATCGCCCGAGCGGCAGTCCATCATCACCGCTGCGCCGGAGTTGCTGCCGAACATCTCCAGCGCCCGGTTCTGGACGTCGGCGTCCAGCGACAACACGACTTCCTTGCCCGGGATCGGCGGGACGTCTCCGCGGGGGTCCTTGCGCACCACCCGTCCTCGGGAATCGACTTCGACCTTCTGGCCGCCGGCCTTGCCGCGAAGCTCGTGGTCCAGCGACTTCTCGATGCCTGCCTTGCCGATGCGGAACCCCGGGTTCAGGAGCACCGGCTCTGGGGGCGACCCCTCCTTCTTGATGTCGTCGGCCGACACCCGCGAGACATAGCCCACCACGTGGGCGAAGGCGCCGCCGAACGGATAGACCCGCGCATCCCCCATGTCGGCGGTGACGCCGGGAAGTTCGGGCGCGCGCACGTTGACCCGGGCGAACTCCTCCCAAGTCAGGTCGTCGGCCACCGACACCGGCACGAAGCGCGGCGTGTTCACCAGATCGCGCAGCACCTGCTTGCGGCGCGCGGCGTCAATCGGCACCAGCTGGGCGATCTGGTCGAGGGTGGCGTTGGGGTCGGAGAGCTCGTCGCGGGCCAAGAGCAGGCGGAAGTTCGGCCGGTTGCCGGCCAGCTCCACGCCATAGCGGTCGACGATCCGCCCGCGCGGAGGCGGAACGATGCGGAAGTTGTACTGGTTGGCGGCCGAAAGGCTCTGGTAGCGGCCGGATTCCACCAGCTGCAGCTGCATCAACCGCCCGGTGAGGGCCAGGAGGCCGACGCCCGCCAGGCCGCCCATGAGGAAGACGCGGCGGTGGAACTGGCCCTGCCGCTCGTTGACCTCCTCGAAGAAGATGGTCGGTTCGTTGTTCATCGGAAACGGACGTCGGCGTCGTCGAACCTGTCGATGAGCCTGTGAGCGAAGGGAAACAAGAGGGTTGTGGGCAGGAATTGCCAGAACGCCGCCATCACGCTCGGCGCACGGCCGGTGTCCAGGGTCGTGATGGTGTAGCCGGCCACCATGACCACCAGCACCATGGCCCCGAACCAGCTCCACAGCACCACCCGGCTCTGGCCGGTCATCATCGAGCGGAAGAACATCACCAGGGCATAGCCGATCAGCATGGCTGTGCCCCAGAAGCCGGTGGGGGTGTACCAGAGCAGGTCCAGGAACAGGCCCATGCCGAACAGCACGAAGGGCGCGAGGATCGAGGGGCGGATCATCGCCCAGGCGAAGGCGGGGATCAGCGGGAAGATCGGCTCCGGCAGCTGGTAGCCGTGGACCCGGATCGGGATGGCGAACAGGATCGAGGCGCCGATACACAGCAGCGTCGGCAGGCCGATCCAGCGCCAGGGGTCGAGCGGGCGGCTATCGCTGAAGCTCACAGCGGCGGCTCCACGTCGTGCGGCGCCGGCTCGGGCTTCTTGGGGGCCGGATGCTTGGCCGCGGGCTTGAGGCGGGCGGTCCTGGCGTGGGCCGTTTGGCCCGCGGCGGGCGCGGCGGGCCTGGCCGGCGCCGATGACGCGGGCGGAGGCGCGGGGGGCGGCGGCGTGGAGGCGGCCGGCGCCGTGGGCTTGGCGGCTGCGGACGCGGGCTTGGCGGGCGGCGGCTTGGCCCCGGGGAACAGGGCGGCCAGCTTGGAAGCCAGGCCCGCCATCCTGGATTTTCGCTCAGCCTTGCCCTTGGCGGCCGCCGCCTTCGCCGCTTCGGCCTTCGTCGGCGCGGCCTTGACAGGCTCCGAGCTGGCGGCCGGCTCGGAGCTCGAGGGCGGAGCCTCGACCACCGTCCCTGGCGGCAGCGGCGGCAGGGCGCCCTTCTCCAGCTGCTTCTCGTCCACCGACTGGGTGAAATCCTGGAATTCCAGCACCCGGATGAAGTCGATGGCGGTGAGGTCGGCGTCAAGGCGCACCCGCCACTGGCCGTCCAGTCCCTTGGCCGCCACGCCCACCGGCAGGCCGCGCGGAAACACCCCGCCGTCGCCGGACGTCAGGATGCGGTCGCCCTCGTGAACGGGGTCCTGGCCGCGCAGGTAGCCGAGGCGAGGGTTGGAGCCGCCATCGCCCAGCAGGATGGCCCTGGCGTCGGTTCGGGCCACCAGGACGGGCGTGCGGCTGGCCACGTCCGTGAGCAGCAGCAGCCGGCTGGCGCCATCGGTCACGCCCACCACCCGGCCCACCAGGCCGCGGTCGCTCATCACCGGGTTGCCGACCTTGACGCCTTTCTCGGAGCCGACGTCCGCCAGGCGGGTGTTGGCGAAGGGCCCTCGGGAATCCAGCACCACCCGGCCGGTGACCATGGGAATGGGCGGATCGGTCCGCAGCCCCAGCACGGCCTGATAGCGGCGGTTGGTGTCCTGCAGGGCGATGGCCAGGTCGCGCCACTGCTTCAGCTCGGCCACCTGCTGGCGCAGCTTGTGGTTCTCGGCGGCGGCGAACAGATAGTCGCCGACGTACTCGCTGATCATCCGGCCCCAGTGCGAGGGCTCCGACAGCGCCCCCGCCACCGGCTTGTCGGCCACGTCGAACATCTTGCGCCCGACGCCGTAGGCGGCCGTCTGCAAGGTCTCGCGCCGATCCGACAGCAGCAGGGCCACGCCCACCACCACCGCGACGATGACCGCGACCGCCGCCGTCCAGGTCAGCGGCACCTTCAGATCGTTGAACGGTCCATCTCGAAAGGACACGACGCTCCCCGCCAGCGCACACGCTGCCTGCTACGTCCGGCGCGCTAGATATCGTGACGCGGACGGTAAGGCTTGCGCGCCGCATCGTCGCATTCGACGCCGTAACGACGGCTTAACCGTCAACGGCGCCCAAACGGCGGCTACACGATGGACGATTCGAGGACGCCCTTCATCCACTTGGGATGTTCGAGCACCTTGCCGCAGCCCAGGGCCACGCAGGACAGGGGATCGTCGGCCACGGTGACCGGCAGGCCCGTGTGGTCCCGGATCTCGATGTCCAGGCCCCGCAGCAGCGCGCCGCCGCCGGTGAGCATGATGCCCTTGTCGGCGATGTCGGAGGCCAGCTCGGGCGGGGTCGACTCCAGCGCCACCTTCACCGCGTCGATGATCTGGGCCACCGGCTCGGCCAAGGCGTCGGACGCCTGCTTCTCGGAGATCCGCACCTCGCGCGGGACGCCCTGCATCAGGTCGCGGCCCTTGACCTCGATCGACAGGCCCTCGCCGTCGGCCGGCGCGCGGGCGGTGCCGATCTCCTTCTTGATCCGCTCGGCGGTCGTCTCGCCGATCAGCAGGTTATGGTTGCGGCGCATGTAGGAGATGATCGCCTCGTCCATCTTGTCGCCGCCGACGCGGACCGAGCGCGAGTAGACGATGCCCGAGAGCGACAGCACGGCCACCTCGGTGGTGCCGCCGCCGATGTCGACCACCATCGAGCCGGTGGGCTCGTGGATCGGCAGGCCAGCGCCGATCGCGGCGGCCATGGGCTCGTCGATCAGGCCGACCCGGCGGGCCGAGGCGTTCAGGCAGGAATCGTTGATCGCCCGACGCTCCACCGCCGTGGCGCCGGACGGCACGCAGACGATCACCTTCGGGTTCACGAAGCCCTTTCGGTTGTGAACCTTGCGGATGAAATACTTGATCATCTCCTCGGCCACTTCGAAGTCGGCGATGACTCCGTCGCGCATGGGGCGGATGGCCTCCATGTGGCCCGGCGTGCGGCCCAGCATCTGCTTGGCCTCGATGCCGACGGCGTGCACGACCTTGCGGCCGCCGGCGTTGCGCAGCGCGACCACCGAGGGCTCGTTCAGCACGATGCCCTTGCCCTTCATGTAGATGAGGGTGTTGGCGGTGCCGAGATCGATGGCGATGTCGTTGGAGATCACGCCGAAGAGCGATGAAAACATGGGTGTCTTGGAGCGGCCCGTTGTGAAAGTGTCAAGCGCCGCCAGCAAAGCCAGCCCGCCCCGGCGGCCACCCTCAAACCCGCGCCGGCGTCGGTCCCTTTCGACGACGTTTCAGCCTGTGACCTGAGTGCGGATCGATTGCAAGGGAATTGGCGCACCCCTGTGGCGCCGGCGCCCGGCCGATCACAATCGACAAGCCAGACCAGAACCAACCGCGCCTCTCGGAGTTCACGAAAGTGAGAGGTGCTCTACTGTCATGTACAACGTTTCCATTCCGGTCGCCCTGAAGAAGGCCGTCACGCCATTGCTGACGCGCAAGTTGTTCTATGGGGCCGCCATCTCCTGCGCCGTGGGCCTGGGCATGGGCGTATGGCTCGAGCCGCCCAAGGCGCATTACGCGGCTGCCGCCACCACCGTCACCCTGCCCGAAGACCCGCCGAACCTGTGGGGCGACGCCGCCAGCCTCTCGGCCGCTCCGGAGGGCCAGCCCGCGACCGATGCGACGACGGCGAGCCAGACCGCCGCCGTCAGTCCGCCGGCGGACGTGGAGCCCGTGAAGCTCGCCCAGGCCGATCCCGCCCAGGTGGCCGCCGCCGGCGACACCAGCCAGACGTCTGCGCCGCCCGCGAGCCCGACGCCGGTGACCTACGCCCGGCCGCAGCCTCTTCCCGTCCCGCGCGTCGACAGCACCCCCGTCCGCGGCCGAGACTGGGCCAGTTACGACGCCCGCCCGCGCGGCGGCGACGACTGGGAGGACGATCCCGGCCCGCCGCCCCCATGGGCCCGTCCGCCGGAACGTCCGCCGTCCATGCAAGACCGCCGCTGGGACTTCCGCCCCGACGTCTCGGCCGCGCCACTGGACGACCCTGACGACGGCGGCTGAGATCCAGCAGCTGGACCCAGCCGAATAGTTGGGGGAGCCTGGGCCCGGGAGAACAGGCTCAGGGCGTGAAGCCGGGGTTGGCCGGGGGCGGCTCCGTCGTCCGATTGGCCCGTTCCATCGCTTGCCACAGAAACTCGCGCCAGATTCCTGCCAGGACGATGCTCTGGGGGTCGCCTGTGAAGTGCTCCTCGATCTTGTCGCGGTAGAATCCCATCAGTCGGATCCGGAAGTCGCGGAACGTCTCGTCAGCCGCCCGGGTCGGGCCTCTCTCCACGACGGGAAAGAACGTTCGTTGGTGGCGGCGGATGGCGTACCAGACCGTGTCGCAGCGTGCCTCATAGGCCAGAAAAGCGGCGCCGTCGGTCACCGGACAACGCGCGCCCAGCACCTGGATCTCACCCGCCGCCTTTCCGAAAGGTCCTTCGGGCGCAACGAAGACCGCGCCGCCTTCGCGCAGTGTGCGCAACGCCCCGAACAGGGCCGCGCCGGGATTGTTTGCCCCCAGGGCGCGGGATTTCGACCGGGTCTTGCCCTCGATGATGACACCGTTCTCCACAAAGCGGCTGAAGACGTAGCGCAGCAGGGTCTCGAACCCGCCGTGGAAAGTCAGGGCCACGACGCCGCGATGCGATCTCCACGCCCGGGCCGCTGCGGCGCAGGAGGCCCGATCGAGCACCGGATCCAGAGGTTCCGGCGTCATGTAGAACAGGTCGAACATCAGGGAATGGAGGCGCCCCGCCAGCTGGGCCTCACGGGCCCAGGTCCTCCAATCCAGGCGCGGCTCACGCCCACGGGCATAGAGGTAGCCAAGCACGGGGTCGATCGGCTGGGCGCGGGCGAGCTGTTCGGCGTTCTCGAACAGGCGTTCCGGATCTCTCGGGCGAGCCAGGCCCGCGAAACGCGCCTGCTTCTTCGGACTGAGACCGCTGAGATCGCCGGACGCCGACATGGCTTGGGAGAAACGCTGTCGCCAAACCTTGAGCAGGGTCAGGTTCTGGGGGGGTCCGGCGAAATGCGCCTCGATCTTCCCGCTGTAGAAGGCCATCAACCTGGCGCGAAATTCCTCGAAGGTTTCGCCCGGCGCCCGGCTTGGACCAGCCTCGACCACAGGGGAGAACGTCCGCCCGTCCCGACCAATGACATACCAGACCGTGTCGCAGCCCGTTTCGTAGGCCAGGAATGCGGCGCCATCCGTCACCGGACAGCTCGCCCCCAGCACCCGGATGCGCCGGGCGGGCCTGCCGCCCCGCCCGTCGGGCGCGAGGCAGACCGGGCGGCCTTGCTGGAGCGCGCGCAAGGCGGCGAAGAGGGCCGCGCCCGGATCGTCCGCGCCCACGCTATTGAACTTCGGCCGCGCCTTCTCGTCGACCACCAGGCCGCCATCCACGTAGCTGGCGAAGAAGTGGCGCGACAGCGCCGCAAAACCTCCGTGGAAAGTCAGCGCGAGCGTCCCGCGCGGCGAACGCATGGCCTGGGCGGCCTGCGGCCCGCTTTCGGGATCGAACATCTCTCTTAGCCGCCAAGGAGATTTGGCGGCGAAGAAGTCCTCCAGCAGAAACTCGATGCTCGAGGCCACCAGCGCCTGGCGGATCCAGGCTTCCCCTGGCGCCGAAGCAGGGCGCGCATGGGCGTGAAGATAATCGATGACAGGATCGGACCCGCGCGCGTCGGCGACCTTCTGCGCATTCTCCAAGATGAGAGTCGGGTCGTCCGGGCGGTCCAGGTCCGCGTAGAACATCCGCCTTCGCGGATCGACCTGATTGAGCGCGGCCGGATCCATCGTCGCCCCTTGTCGGCGTGCTGCGTCGAACCGACGGATTCGCCTGATCCTGCCCTCACAGCCGCAACGTCTGTCAATGACGATCAGACGGGCGCTGGTCCGCTGCGATGGCCGATCAGTTGATCGCGGTCATCACCACGCCCACGGCGGTGAAGGCGGCCGCGATCCATTGGCCGAGACTCAGCTTCTCCTGGAACAGCCGCCGGCCCGCGCCCACGGCGATCGGGGTTTCGATCACCGCCACCGCCCGCACCGAGGCGGCCGGCGCCAGGGCCAGGGCCATCAGCCAGAGCGCCGAGGCGGCCGCACCGCAGAAGCCGGCGCCCAGCGACTTGCGCCAGCCCGCCGCTATGGCCCGCAGCGCCCAGGGATGGCGCCACGCCAGCCACCCCGCCAAGGCCAAGGTCTGCACCGTCTGGGTCAGGGTCACCGTCGCCACCGAAGAGAACAGGGGATGATGCGGCTCCAGCGCCCTGGCGGCGTGGCGGTAGGCGTTCAGCGAGAACCCGAACAGCAGGCCCGACGCCAGTCCGAAGGCCGCCCCCGAGAGCAGGGCGTGACGCGTCGCCTGCTTCGGCCAGGTCAGGATCACCAGGCCCACCGTGGTCACCGCCACCCCCCACCAGCCCAGCGGGCTCATGCTGTCGTGGAAGATCACCAGGCCGAGGATCGCGGCCAGCGGCAGCGAGCTCTGCTGCATGGTGGTGCCGACGGCGAAACCGGCCCGGCGCATGGCCACCAGCAAGGCGGCGGTGGCGGTGGCCTGGGCCGCCGCGCCCGCCAGGGCGTCGACCCAGTAGGCGGTCGAGAGCTGCGGGTGCAGCTGCCCGCGCCAGACGGCCATCACCACCAGGGTGAAGGCCACCGAGAACGGCAATCCGAACAGGAAGCGGACCAGGGTCGCGCCCCACGGCCCGGCGTCGGCGATCATTCCCCGCTGCAGGGCGTTGCGCACGACCTGGAGGCCGGTCGCGATGACCGTCACTATGACCCAGAGATAGGGCATGGCCTGGCTCTAGACGGAACCGGCCGCGCCGCCGGCGCGGCGGCCCGGGGTCACCGGAAGCCGCCGGCGACCCGGGTGTCGGGCGCGGCCTTCTCGCGCCGGGCGATCAGGGTGTTGAGCGCGCTCACATAGGCCATGGCGCTGGCGGTCATGGTGTCGGTGTCGGCCGCCGTGCCGGTGGAGATGTGGCCGCCCTCCTCGAGACGCACGGTGACGTGGGCCTGGGCGTCGGCGCCCTCGGTGACCGCGTGCACTTGGTAGAGCTGCAGCATGGCCTCGTGCGGCGCCAGCTCGCGGATGGCCTTGAACACCGCATCCACCGGACCATCGCCCGAGCAGGCCGCGCTGCGGGGCTCGCCGTCGATGTTCAGGGTCAGCTCGGCCTTCTGGCCCTCGGTGCCGGCGGTGACCACCAGCCGCCCCACGGTGATCCGCTCCTTGCCCCGGGCCAGGGAGTCGTCGACCAGGGCCACGATGTCCCCGTCGAACACCTGCTTCTTCTTGTCGGCCAGATCCTTGAAGCGCTGGAAGGCCTCGTTCAGCCCCT
This sequence comes from Caulobacteraceae bacterium, assembly GCA_025450315.1. GTDB lineage: Bacteria > Pseudomonadota > Alphaproteobacteria > Caulobacterales > Caulobacteraceae > JANWHQ01. The sequence continues at coordinate 25,900 of JANWHQ010000081.1, read as the reverse complement.
CGTCGCCCAGCTCGTAGCCCAGGGCCTTCAGCTTCTCGCGGAAAGCGTGGCGGCCCGAGTGCTTGCCCATCACCAGGTTGGTCTCCACCTGGCCGACGTCCTCGGGCTTCATGATCTCGTAGGTTTCGGCGTTCTTCAGCATCCCGTCCTGGTGGATGCCGCTCTCGTGGGCGAAGGCGTTCTTGCCGACGATCGCCTTGTTGAACTGCACGGGGAAGCCGGTGATGGCCGAGACATAGCGGCTGGCGCGGGTGATGTGGCGAGGATCGATGCGGGTCTGGTAGGGCAGCCGATCGGCGCGCACCCGCAGGGCCATCACCACCTCTTCCAGGGCCGCGTTGCCGGCCCGCTCGCCGATGCCGTTGACCGCGACCTCGATCTGCCGCGCCCCGCCCTGCACCCCCGACAGCGAGTTGGCCACCGCCAGGCCCAGGTCGTTGTGGCAGTGGGTGGAGAAGATCACCCCGTCAGCGCCCGGCACATTGGCGATCAGGTCGCGGAAAATGTCCGCGTATTCCTCGGGATAGGTGTAGCCCACGGTGTCGGGGATGTTGATGGTGGTGGCCCCGGCCCTGATGGCCACCTCCACGCAGCGGCGCAGGAAGTCGCGTTCGGTGCGGGTGGCGTCCTCGGCCGACCATTCCACGTCGTCGGTGTGGTTGCGCGCCAGCGAGACCGAGGCGTGGATCGCCTCCAGCACCGCGTTCGGACCCATCTGCAGCTTGTGCTTCATGTGCACGGGGCTGGTGGAGATGAAGGTGTGGATGCGGCCGCGGCGGGCGGGCTTGATCGCCTCGGCGCAGCGCTCGATGTCCTTGGCCGTGGCCCTGGCCAGGCCGCAGATGGTCGACTCGGTGACGATCTCGGCGATGCGGCGCACGGCCTCGAAGTCGCCGTTGGAGGCGATCGGGAAGCCGGCCTCGATGACGTCGACCCCCATCTCCTCGAGGATCTTGGCCAGCTCGAGCTTCTCGTCCAGCGACATGGAGGCGCCGGGCGACTGCTCGCCGTCGCGCATGGTGGTGTCGAAGATGACGACGCGATCCTTGGCGGCGTCGATGGCGGGGGCGGTCATGGAGGAGTTCCTTCGCGGTGCATTCGGGGAGGTCGAGAGCCCCCTGGACGCCTGCCGCGAAGCGCGCGGCTAGACGGTCGCCCAGGGGCCCGTAAGCCCCAGCGAAAGGAGAAGCTGGCTGTCGCAGGTGCGGCGCATGGCCGCCTATCTATTGATGTTCCGCCGGTTCGGCAACCGCCGAGGCCGCAACATGCGGTCCTGCGGTGGCGGTCTCGTGCCGCCGGATCCAGCGCCGGGCCCACAGGCCCGCGCCGATCCAGATCAGCAGCGCCAGGGCGAAAAGGGCGGCGTTGGCGAACAGCCCGCCCGACCTGGCGTGGGTCACCGAGTGGCCGGCCATCACCGTCAGCAGAATCTTCGGGACGACGCCGATCGCCGCGCCCAGCGCAAACGAGGAGAACCGCATGGGCGTCATGCCGGCGGCCATGTTGACCACCACGAACGGCGCCGAGGGGACGAGCCGCACGATCAGGCTGGCCAGGAAGCCGTTGCGGCCGATCATCGCCATGAAGGTCTTCAGCTTCTCGCCGCCCACCCGGCGCAGCATCCGCCCGCCGGTGACCCGGCCCAGCCAGAAGCCGACGGCGGCGGAGACCATGGTGCCGATCCAGCTGTAGGCGAAGCCGAGCTCGGCGCCGAAGGCCACCACGGCGGCGGCGATCAGCATCACCTGCGGCACCCCGGCGAAGGCCAGGACCGCGAAGGCCCCCACCGCGATCAGAAGGGCGAAGGGGCTCTTGGCCGCCACCCCCAGCCAGTGGCCCACCGTGGCCTGGCCGTTGAAGCCCAGGGCAGGGATCGCCACCAGGAAGATCAGCCCCGCGCCGCCGAACAGCAGGAAGGTCACCACGACCGTCCGCCAGGCGCGCGCGTCCATGTCCAGGATGAAGCGGATCAGTCGGCCCATGGCGGCAGCGGTCGCCGATCAGGCGTGGGCGGTCAAGCGGGGGCGGCGGCGCTGGAGGGCGTGCTGGAGGCGGCTTCGAGATCTTGAGAGCACCGCGCCAGGGCCACCGGCTCGGTGAAGGGCCCGCCCGTCATGGTCAGAGATCGTCCCGACCCGGTGAGGGTGAAGATCAGCCGCATGGGTTGGGAAGCCTTGCCCACCGTGCACATGCCGTTGACGGAATAGCCGGCCGACGACCGTTCGGCCTTCAAGAGCTGGCAGCTCAGGGCGCTGGGCGAGGTCAGGCGGGTTGCGGTCAGCTCCCATACCCGGGAGTCGCATGCGGTCGCGCTGGCGGCCCAGCGGCCGACGAACAGGGGCGGGCCCGCCGCCTCCGCCGCCGTCTGCTCCGGCGCGCGCTCGGCCGGCGCCGCGCCGATGGGCGGCAGATGACGTTGGCCGCACGCGCCCAGCATCGCGGTCGCGGCCAGGGCGAGCAGCGCCTGGCGTCGCATCGTGGGCACACCATGCAGCATCCTGACCGTAAGGGACGGCAAGACGTCTGGTTCCCATTGGCGCCCCGCGCCCCGGCGGTTAAACGGGCGCCGCCCGACTGCCGAAGGATCCGAGATGTTCACCGAGTCCGCAGCGCTCCGACGCGTGAAGCCCTCCGCCACCCTCGCCGCCACCGACAAGGCGCGCGAGCTTGCCCGGCAGGGCAGGAACATCATTTCGCTGAGCGTGGGCGAACCGGACTTCGACACCCCCGAGAACGTCAAGGAGGCCGGGATCAAGGCCATCCGCGACGGCAAGACCAAGTACACCAACACCGATGGCATCCCGGAGCTGAAGGAGGCCATCTGCGCCAAGTTCCAGCGCGAGAACGGCCTCGCCTACAAGCCCAGCCAGATCAACGTCTCGCCCGGCGGCAAGGCGGTGCTCTACAACGCCTTCGTGGCCAGCCTCTCGCCCGGCGACGAGGTGATCATCCCGGCGCCCTACTGGGTGTCCTATCCGGACATGGTGCTGCTGGCCGGCGGCGAGCCGGTGAGCGTGATGACCACCATGGAATCCGGCTTCAAGCTGAAGCCCGAGGATCTCGAGGCCGCCATCACGCCGCGCACCAAGTGGCTGCTGCTGAACTCGCCCTCCAACCCCTCGGGCGCCGCCTACACCAAGGCCGAGCTCAGGGCGATCGCGGACGTGCTGTTGCGCCACCCCGATGTCTGGGTGCTGACCGACGACATGTACGAACACCTGGTGTTCGACGACTTCGAGTTCTGGACCATCGCCCAGGTCGAGCCGGCGATCTTCGATCGCACCCTGACCATGAACGGCGTTTCCAAGGCCTACGCCATGACCGGCTGGCGCATCGGCTATGCCGGCGGGCCCGAGCCGTTGATCAAGGCCATGTCCAAGGTCATGACCCAGACGACCTCCAACCCCTCGTCGATCTCGCAGTGGGCGGCGGTTGAGGCGCTGAACGGGACCCAGGATTTCATCAAGCCCCACCAGAAGCTGTTCCAGGAACGGCGCGACCTGGTGGTCTCGATGCTGAACCAGGCGACGGGCCTGAAGTGCCCCACGCCGGAAGGCGCCTTCTACGTCTATCCGTCGTGCGCCGAGCTGATCGGCAAGACCGGCCCCGCCGGCCAGGTGATCCGGACCGACGAGGACTTCGTGGTCCAGCTGCTGGAATCGGAGGGCGCGGCGGCGGTGCACGGCGCGGCGTTCGGCCTGTCGCCCTATTTCCGCATCTCCTACGCCACCTCCAGCGAGGTGCTGGAAGACGCCTGCGGCCGCATCCAGAGGTTCTGCGCCAGCATCAGATGATCCGGATGGCGAAGGTCAACTTCGCCGTGTATTGCCGCCTTGGGCCAAACGCGGGAAAGCTTGACGGATGAGTGAAGCCGGACGCGCCATCGAAAGCCAGCCGGAGATGGGCGCCGAGCCTCGTCAACATCCGGAGGAGATTCCCTGGCGAAAGTTCAAGTCCGGCGACCATGCCGGCGGCGTGGCGGACCTCGAAACCCTGTTGGCGTCGGGCGTCGACGGGCCGGAGCTACGGCTGCGCTATGGCCAGATGCTGGCCGCCCTCATGGATCCCCGCGCGGAAGAGGAGCTGCGCCGCGCCCATGAGATGGATCCAGGCGCGGCCCACATCCTCGTCGCCATGGCCGGCCTGCTGGCGGGACAGCGCCGCTGGGCGGCCGCCGCCGAAACCTTCGAGCGCGCCCTGGCGTTGGACAGCGCCAACCTATGGGGGCTGGTCGGCCTGGCCGACGTCCGCGCTCGCCAGAAGCGCCACCCGGAAGCCTTCGCGCTGTTCGACAAGGCGCTGAGGGTCGCGCCCGAGAACGCCAAGGTCGCGGCGCGGTACTCCAAGGCCTTGCTGGACCGCTCGCTCTACCTGGCGGAATACGCCCTGGAGCGGGATCCACACTCTGCCCGCGCGCGGGTCGTGATGTCGCGCGCGCAACGCGCCTTTGGACCGGCCCAGGCCCCCAGCGCCCACCCCGCGCGATCCGCCCCGGACGCCGGTCCCTCCGGAGCCTTGGCCGCTCCAACGGCGCGCGCCCGCCCAACCCAGGGGCGCCCGGCGATCTTCCCTCGCGCGATCAAGTCGTTCGAAGACCTGGAACGGGTGGTCCGGACCTACGTGCTTCCTGGCAGCCGGCCGGACGCGCCGGTCCTGGGGCCGTCCACTCAGGTGGCGACGTTCGGCTCGTGTTTCGCCGAACACATCGCCGCCGCGCTGCGCGAATGCGGCATGGATGTCTTCTTCCAGAAGCGCAGCGAAACGATGGACAACCTCGTCGCCAGCCGCAGGTTCCTGGACTGGATCGTCGGCGACGACGCGGCCAGTCCCTATTTCAACTCGGCCCCCGAACGCGAAGGCTATGCCAGCCGGTTCGCCAAGACCGAAGTCTTCATCCTCTCCCTCGGGGTCGCCGCAGCCTATTTCGACCGCCACACCGGGGAGTTCGCCCTGATCGGCGCGCAGGAAAGAGGGCTGGTCGCCGACAAATACGAGTTCAGGATGATGTCGGTTGAGGAAAACGCCGCCCACCTGTCCCAGATCATCCGGAACCTGCGCAGGCTCAACCCCGAGTGCCGGATCGTGCTCACGGTATCCCCGGTGCCGCTGGCGGGAACCTTCGACCGCCTCTCGGCCGTGCAGGCGGACGCCGTGTCCAAGTCCACCCTCCGGGCCACCGTCGAGGCCGTCATGAACCGCGACATCGAGGGGGTCCACTATTGGCCATCGTTTGAGATCGTGCGGTGGATGGGAACCTACCTGCCGCCGACGAGCCCGCCCGCCTTCGGCGCCGACGACGGCGTCACAAGGCATGTCTCGTCATGGTTGGTGAGGATGATCATCCGCCTGTTCCTCGAGTATTTCGGAACCGAAGACGTGGTCCAGAGCCTGGCGGCCGCCAGGTCGCAAGCCGCTGGACATGCGGGGGACGCCTCTACGCCGGTCGGCTGACGGCGAAGTCGGCGAGGGATTCCAGGGCTTCGCGCCAGGCGTCCTTGGCGAAGGGGGCCAGGGCGGCCTTGGCGGCCTCGGCGTAGCCGGTGGCGCAGTCCAGCGCCGCGTCCAGGGCGCCGGTCCCCACCACGAGCTCGCGGGCCCGGCGGAAGTCGGCCTCGGTCTGCTCCATGCGCCCGACCGACCGCTCCCAGAAGGCCGTCTCGCGCGGGCCCGAACGGGCGATGGCGATCAACAGCGGCAAGGTCGCCTTGCCCTCGCGGAAATCGTCGCCGGCGTTCTTGCCCAAGGTCTCGGCCGCCCCGCCGTAGTCCAGCACGTCGTCGGTGAGCTGGAACGCCAGGCCCAGGTTCAGGCCATAGTCGCGCAGCGCCGCCGCCCGCTCGTGCGGCTCGCCGGCCGAAACCGCGCCCGCCTCGGCCGCCGCCGCGAACAGCTCGGCGGTCTTGGCGCCGATGATCTCCAGATAGGTTTCCTGGTCGAGATTCAGGTCGTGCGCGCGGGTGAGCTGCAGCACCTCGCCCTCGGCGATCACGCTGGAGGCCTTGGAGAGGATATCCAGCACCCGCAGGGAGCCGGTCTCGACCATGAGCTCGAAGGCCCGGGCGAACAGGAAGTCGCCGACCAGCACGCTGGTGGCGCCCCCCCAGATCAGGTGGGCGGCCACCTTGCCGCGGCGCAGCTTGGAGCCATCCACCACGTCGTCGTGGAGCAAGGTCGCGGTGTGGATGAACTCCACCGCCGTCGCCAGCTTCAGGCAGGCGTCGCCGGTCCCGCCGCACATCCGGGCCGCCGCGATGGCGATCAGCGGGCGCAGCCGCTTGCCGCCGGCCGAGATCAGATGGTCGGCCAGGGCCGGGATCGTCGGCGCCGAGCTTTCCATGCGCGCGGTGATGAAGCGGTCGACGCCGGCCATGTCGGCTTTGGTCAGCTGCAGAAGGAGCTCAACCGACCCCTCCGGCCGCGCAACCATGGCTGTGGCTCCGTCCAACTGCTGCGCTCCCGATCCGATACGAGCCAGGGCTTGTAGCGCAATCGCTCGGCCGCCCGCCAGCGACGTTTCGGCCTGGGCCGGCTGGCGGCGGACGTCCGGGAGGCGTACCTCACCGGTCAAGCAGACCACGGAGCGCTTGCCGCCTTATGAGCCAGGCCCCATCGCCGGACGCCGAGGCCGAGCCCGCCCTTACCGAGGATCGCGTGCTGGGCGGGAAGGTTCGCCTGCTGCAGCCGGCCAAGGGCTATCGGGCCGGCATGGACGCGGCCCTGCTGGCGGCCGCCTGCGACGCGGAGGCCGGCGAGCGGGTGCTGGACGTGGGCTGCGGTCCGGGCGGCGTGCTGCTGCAGGCCGCCGCCCGCCGGCCCCAGGCGAGGTTCTGGGGCCTGGAGCGCGATGCCCAGGCGCTGGCGCTGGCCCGGCGAGCCGGCGCGCTCAATGGCATGCAGGACCGGCTGGAGCTGCTGGCCGGCGACGTGGCGGAGGGCTTCGCGGCCCTCAAGCTCCGCCCGTTCGACGCGGTGCTCTCCAATCCGCCCTTCTTCGACGACGCAGGCGCCATCCGCGGCCCCCATCCCGCCCGCCGCGGCGCCTATCTGGCCGACGACGGCCTGGGCGGCTGGGCCCGTTTCCTCTCGAAGGCCGTGCGCGAGGGCGGGACGGCCACGGTGATCCACCGCGCCGACCGGCTGGCGGATCTCCTGGCGCTGCTCTCGGAGAAATGCGGCTCCATCCGTATCCGACCGGTCCACCCCTTCGCCGACGCCCCGGCCAAGCGGGTGCTGGTGCGCGCGGTCAAGACCGGCAAGGCGCCGCTGGAGCTCCTGCCGCCGCTGGTGCTGCACGACCGTTCGGGCGGCAAGCACACCCCCGAGGCCGAGGCGATCCTGCGCGGCGAGGCGGCGCTGGCGTGGAGCTAATCCGCGTAGAGCTTCACCGCGTCCAGGCAGAGCTGCAGGCCGGTGAGGTCGGATTCCGGGTCGGGGGTCACGATCACATAGAGCCGGCGCGCCTCGGCCCACAGGATCAGGCTCTCGGGCAGGCCGTAGTCCTCGATGGGGGCGCCGAAGTCGTCGCGCCAGACGCCCTGGTCGTCCTCGTCGGCCCCGACGTAGAAATCCACTCGCGCCTTGAGCTCGGCCTCCTCCTCGGAGACCAGGTTCATGTAGGCGAACACGGGCTTGCCGAGGCCCGAGAAGAACCCCGCCTCGAAGGCCGCGCCCGGATCGCAGTGGGGCCCGCGGAACGGGGTCAGATTGACGATGGCGGCGTCGGCCTGGCGCATGCGGGCCACGCGCTGGGCGTAGATTTCGCGCGCCATGGCCTCGGACGGCGCCTGCTCGACCAGGGGATCGGCGTCCAGGCCCAGGGCCGTGTAGCCGGCGCCCTCGCACATCAGCCGCGCCTCGGCCGCGACGGCCCCGTCGTGAGGCGCCGGGAGCGCGGGTCCTGCCAGGTAGATCGATCGGATGCGGGCCATGGCCCAGGCAAGCAACGGGAATCGCCGGGGGTCAACCTCGCCTCCGCGACGAAACCTGTCGTGCGGCCCGCCGCTTGTTTGATATAGTCGGATTGTTGGAGGGGGGCTTGGCGCCGGCAGGCGCCGGCCATCGCGTATGGGCGTACCGGCATACACCTTTGTGATCGTTTGCATGGGCGCGCTCAGCGCCGCCGCGGCGATGGGAGCCCTGGCGCTGGCGCTGGGCCAGCTGACGCCGCGCCGCAAGACCGCCCACAAGCGTCCGGTCCGCGCCCCGATGATGTTCGATCCCCTGCCGGCCGCCGCCACGCCCGGTCCGGCGCCCTTCGAGCCGGCCGCCGCCGCGGCCGCGCCCCAGCCGTTCGAATTCCCCGCGCCCACGCCCGCGCCTGCCCCGGTGCGCAAGGCGGACCTGGCGCTGATGTCCCGCCGCGCGCCTGGCCGGCTGCGCGTGCCCGTCGACCTGGCCCGCGGCCGCATCCTGGAGCTGAACCTGCCGTTGCTGGTCGCCAACGCAGGCGACGCCGACCTAGACAACGTCAGCATCCACATCACCTTGCCCAACGAGATCACCTATGGCGCCAGCCTGGAGCGGCTGGGCCGCGAGGGCCTGGCGGGCCTGCCGGGCGCGGTGGTCCGCTACGCCCTCAACGAGCACGACACCAGCATCCGTATCGACGTGCCCCGCCTGGCGCCTGGCGCCCTGGCCAGCCTGCCGGTCCCAGTCTCGATCAAGCACGCCGCCTACGCGGCCTACCCGATCGTCGCAACCGTCTCGGCCGAGGGCCTGGAGCCCCTGGAGCGGCGCTATGAACTGGAGCTTCTGGATCCGGCTGCGGTGGTGGCGGCGGTCAGCACCCAGGGCGCGTGGGTCTGCCGGCCCGACGAGACCTCGCGCCAGCGCGATCCGCACCTGCCGCTGGACCGCATCGCCTCCATGGAATTCGCCATCGCCGAGCCCGGCATGGCTGCGCCCGTCATGGGCGCCCCGGATTATGAGCCCTTGAGGCTCTGACATCCCGCTCGCCCCGGCGAAGGCCGGGATGAATGTTGGTGTCCGGCCCGTCAGCGCTGCAGCGTGACGGCCTCGCCGTCGGCCGTGGAGCCGGAGACCTGGTCGCGCGTGCCGCTGAGACGCACGATCAGCCTGCCGTCGCCGGTCAGGATCTCGGTGGCGCCGTCGTGGAAGACCCACGCCTCCGCATCGCCCAGGGCCCCCTTGCACCCGTGGCTGCGGGCGAGGAAGCCGGACCGGTTGGTGCGCGCGCTGAGGGTCAGGTGGCAGATGTCGCCCGTACGGTCGTAGACCACCCGCCAGTCGCCCGCGGTGTTCTTGAGCCGAAGCTCGTCGCCCTGGCCCATCGAGAGCGAGCCGAACACGCGGGCCGGCGCCGCCAGCACCGCCTCGGGCGCGGCCAGCATCGCCCCCGCGTGCAGGTTGATGGCGCCGCCCGAATGGGCGGAGTTCTGGCACGTGGTGGTCGAGGTGTTGCTGAGCACCACTTCGCCCCGCTTCACCACGGTGGTGACCGTCGTGCAGACCGGCGGCTCGGCCGCGGGCTGGTCCGCCGCCGGCGCATCGGCGGCGAAGGCCGGCGCGGCCGCCAGCGTCGAGACGGCGAGCAACCAAATCAGGCGCATGACCCCCTCCCCACGCCGGACCTTCGGCTCAGTTGCGGCTGGTGTCCACCAGGCGGTTCTTACCGATCCAGGGCATCATGGCCCGCAGCCGGCCGCCCACGTCCTCGATCTGATGCTCGGATGCGCGGCGGCGGGTGGCCTTGAACGAGGGTTGGCCCACGGCGCATTCGGCCATCCAGTCGCGCACGAAGCGGCCGGACTGGATGTCCTCGAGGACCCGCTTCATCTCGGCCTTGGTCTCGGGCGTGATGATCCTGGGGCCGGTCACGTACTCGCCGTACTCGGCCGTGTTGGAGATCGAGTAGTTCATGTTGGCGATGCCGCCCTCGTAGATGAGGTCGACGATCAGCTTCACCTCGTGCAGGCACTCGAAATAGGCCATCTCGGGCGCGTAGCCCGCCTCGACCAGGGTCTCGAAGCCGGCGCGGATCAGCTCCACCCGCCCGCCGCAGAGCACCACCTGCTCGCCGAAGAGATCGGTCTCGCATTCCTCGCGGAAGGTGGTCTCGATCACCCCGGCGCGGCCGCCGCCGATGGCCGAGGCGTAGGCCAGGCCAAGCTCGTGGGCGGCGCCGGACGCATTTTGGTGCACGGCGATCAGGCACGGCACGCCACCGCCTTTCAGGTATTCGCCCCGCACCGTATGCCCGGGGCCCTTGGGCGCGATCATCAGCACGTCGATGGAGCCCTTGGGCTCGATCAGGCGGAAGTGGATGTTCAGGCCGTGGCCGAACAGGATCGCCGCGCCGTCCTTGATGTGGGGCGCGATCTCGCTGTCGTAGATCGACTTCTGAAGCTCGTCCGGCGCCAAGATCATGATCGCGTCGGCCCAGGCGGCGGCGTCGGCCACCGTCATCACCTTCAGGCCCTCGGCCTCGGCCTTCTTCACCGAGGCGGAGTCGGGACGCAGGGCCACCGCGACGTTCTTGACGCCGGAGTCGCGCAGGTTCAGCGCGTGCGCATGGCCCTGGGAGCCATAGCCTACAATCGCGATCTTCTTGTCGAGCAGGCGGGCGAGGTCGGCGTCGCGATCGTAGTAGACGCGCATGATCTTTCTCCGAAAAGCGCAATCAAAGGCGGGCCGCGCAAGGGACGGCCGCGAACGAGGGCGCTTAGGGCCGGATTTTTGCGCGGTCGTCAAGGCAGGGCCGGACGCGAAAAGGCCCGGGAAGCGAACCTCCCGGGCCTCGCGTCGTGCGGCGGCGCTTCCGTCAGTAGAAGACGCCGTAGATCACCTGGACGATCTCACCAGTGTAGCGGTCGATCAGCAGGGCGTCCGGTCCATAACGCACCCAGGCGGTCCCGGGCGGCGGATAGGGCAGGCCGTAGTCGCTGTAGTCGTACAGCCAGTAGTTCTCGCCGAAGAAGATCTGGGGCAGGAACTCGCCGAAGGTGTAGCGGCGATAGCTGAAGCCTCGCGGCCAGCGGAACTCCGGGCCCCGATAGTGGCGCTGGGAGAAGGTGTTGCGCTGGTAGCTGCGCCAGTCGTGCGCACGGTCCTGACGACGGTACTGGTCCTGGTTCCCGCCGCCGCGGCCCCGGTCCTGGGGCTGGACGCCCTGGACAGTGGGCAGGTTGCGACCTTCGGCGCGTCCGTGCTCCTGGTAGTGGCGCTGGGCGAAGGCGTCGATGCTCTCGTGATAGGTCGGGGACTGCTGGTTTTGCCTGTAGGCCCGCTGCAGGTCGGGGTTGTTGCGGTAGTAGGCGTTCCAGTCGGGCCGACCGCCCGGCTGTTGGACGCCGGCCCGGGTGGTCGGCGCGCGGGCAGCCCCCTGGGTCTGAGGAATCCAGCCGGAGGACTGATCGTATCGCATGCCCGGGTGCGACTGGGCCTGGCCTTGGGGCTGGGCCTGAGGCTGAGCCTGTGTCTGACGGCCTTGACGCTGGTCGCCATGACGGCCCTGCCACTGGTCCTGTTGTTGCTGGGCGAAAGCGGGCGCACTCACCAAGGCCAGTGCGGCGGCCGTGAACAGAAGTCTTTTCATCGCGAGCTCCCTTCGAGCGCGGCGGCCTGGTTGGGCCGGTCTTGAGATGCACAATGCGCAGGCCGACATGAACCCGCTTTGAACGGCGTTGCCTTGCGTTTCCGCAACAATGCAGAAACGCCCAGTTCCCCAACCGGCGCCATGATTTGGCGCAAGAAGGATGCCTCCGACCATGACCGCCAAGGACGTCGTCGCCTTCTGGACCGAGGCCGGGCCCGCCAAATGGTTCGCCAAGGACGACGCTTTCGACCAGGCGATCCGTGAGCGTTTCGAGGGCCTGCACATGCGCGCTTCCCGCGGCGGGCTCGGCGGCTGGGCCGCCACCGCCGAGGGGACGCTGGCGCTGCTGATCTTGCTGGACCAGTTCCCCCGCAACCTCTACCGCGGATCCGCCCACGCGTTCGCCACCGATCCGCTGGCCTGCGCCATCGCCCGCCCGGCGGTGGAGCAGGGATTCCACCTGAAGGCGCCGGCCGAACTTCGGCCCTTCTTCTTCCTGCCGTTCGAACACTCCGAGCGCATCGAGGACCAGGACCGCTCCATCGTCCTGTGCGAGGCGCACCGCGACGCCGCCGGCGACGCCGACACCCTGAGATGGGCCCACTTGCACCGCGACATCATCGTCCGCTTCGGCCGCTTCCCGCACCGGAACAAGTGCCTGGGCCGGGTCACCACGCCGGAGGAGCAGGCCTTCCTCGACGGCGGCGGATTCGCCGGCTGAGACGGCGCCAATCCGCTTGGCCGCGCGGCGGATTCGGCCGACAATCGCCCTTCCCATGACCGCCGCCGTCCGCCTGTTCGATCCACCGCCCTCGCCCGAGCGCCAGTATCTCGACCTGCTGGCCGACGTGCTGGCCCATGGCGTCCCGCGCGAGGACCGCACCGGCACCGGCACGCTGGGGGTCTTCGGCCGGCAGATCCGCTTCGACCTGGCACGGGGATTCCCGCTGCTCACCACCAAGCGGCTGCACCTGAAGTCGATCGTCTACGAGCTGCTGTGGTTCCTCAGAGGCGACACCAACGTGCGCTGGCTGCAGGCGCGCGGGGTGACCATCTGGGACGAGTGGGCCGACGAGGCCGGCGAGCTCGGCCCCGTCTACGGCAAGCAGTGGCGCTCGTGGGCTGCGCCCGATGGCCGGGTCATCGACCAGATCGCCAAGGTGGTCCAGCAGATCCGCGAGAAGCCCGAGAGCCGGCGCCACATCGTCACCGCCTGGAACCCGGCGGACGTCGATGATATGGCCCTGCCGCCCTGCCACTGCCTGTTCCAGTTCTTCGTGGCCGAGGGACGGCTTTCCTGCCAGCTCTACCAGCGCTCGGCGGACCTGTTCCTGGGCGTGCCGTTCAACATCGCGAGCTACGCCCTGCTCACCCTGATGGTCGCCGAAGTCACGGGCCTGGAGCCCGGTGAATTCGTGCACAGCTTCGGCGATGTGCACCTTTATCTGAACCACCTGGACCAGGCGAAGGAGCAGCTGGGCCGCCAGCCCTACCCCTTCCCGACCATGACCCTGCAACCCCGGGACGACCTCTTCGCCTTCGAGTACGAGGACTTCCGCCTCGAAGGCTACCAGGCCCATCCCGCCATCAAGGCCCCGATAGCCGTTTGATCCGCCTCACCCTCGGACCCATCGCCCGCGCCCGGAACGGCGTGTTCGGCAAGGACGGCGCCCTGCCCTGGCGGCTGAAGAGCGACCTGCAGATGTTCAAGGCCCTCACGCTCGGCAAGCCGATCATCATGGGCCGCAAGACCTGGGACTCCCTGCCGATCAAGCCCTTGCCCGGCCGGATCAACATCGTGCTGACCCGCGACGGCAGCTTCGAGCCGCCGCGGGCCCTGGTCTGCGAGACCCTCGACGAGGCGGTCCAGATCGCCCGCGAGCAGGCCGAGGAGGACGGCGCCGAGGAGGTCTGCGTCATCGGCGGCGCGGCCGTCGCCCAGGCCGCCTTCCCCAAGGCGCGGCGGCTCTATCTGACCGAGGTCGAGGCCGATCCGGAGGGCGACGTGTTCCTGCCCGACTTCGACCTGAGCGGCTGGACGGAGGTGCGCCGCGAGCACCACCCTGCGGGCGAGGACGACGAGTTCCCGTTCACGTTCCGGGTGCTTGAGCGGTAGCTTCCCAGGACGCCATGGATTTCACCCGCCTCGTTTCCTTGGGCTTCCGCTGCCGAACCGGTTTCCGCCTGCGCCAGCACTTCGGCGTGGCTGAGACCTATCTTTTCGACTGGTGGATCATCTCGACCTCGGGCGTGCTCGAGGTCCTGAAGGACTGGGACGTCGATCGCTTGTTCGACGCGGACTCGATGGAGGAATTCCTGACCGGCGACGGCGTCGGCTGGATCGACCAGCCCCGCTACGGCGTCAGGTTCTTCCACGACTTCCCCAAGGTCGGCAAGCTGATGACGCTGCAGTGGCGCGACCACCTGGCCAACGCCAAGTCGAGGACCGCGCACCTGATGGAGAAGTTCCGGCGGCTGAACAGCCCGGGCGAACGGATCCTGTTCGTGCGCGAGGCGCCGGTCTGGGAAACCTTGTCGCCTCCCGTCCTGGAGCAGTTGCAGGGCGAGATTCGCCGGGCGCTGCCGCAGGCGGAATGCCATTTCGTGCTCATCAGCCCCGAAGGCGCGGCCGCCGACGGGTGGGAGCCTTTGAAGATCGACGATCCCGCACAGGAACCCTGGACCGGGGATGAGCAGCTCTGGGACGCGGGCTTGGCGACGCTCGGCCATCGCGTTCTGGGCGCGGCGGACCGGTAGGGACGGGCCCTATTCGACGCTGTCGACGAACTCGAAGTCCGGGCGGCCCGGCTGCAGCAGGGGCGCGAGGGTCGGCCACAGCTCGGTGAAGTGCCTGGTCTTGGGATGCTCGTCCACCGCCGCCTGATCGCGGTAGAGCTCCATCACCACATAGGTGTTGGGGTCCTGGCGGCTCTTGCAGAGCTGGTAGAGGAGGTTGCCGGGCTCGACATCCGAGTTGACGATGTCGGACAGCGGCTTGAACGCCTTCTCGAACTCCGGGCCCTTGCCCTCCAGCACCTTCAGCTTGGCGATCAGACCGATCATCCGCATTCCTCGCAAAGAAACGGCCCCGCCGCATCTAGTGCGACGGGGCCGGCAGGGGCAATCGAGAACTGGCGAAAGTCAGATCACCCCTTGAGCGTGGCGCACTCTCCGGCGAGCTCGGCCTGGAGGCGCGGCTTGACCAGGTCGTCGGCGCGGTCGGCCTGGCGCTTGGCCTGCTGCTGCATCTCGTCGCCCTTGTCCAGGATGAAGGGCGGACGGCCGGTGCTCTGGGCCTGCAGCCAGGCTTCCATCGCTTTCGAGTCCCCTCCCATGCTCTTGGAGCTGGCGAGGCCGACGCAGCGCGCCGCCTGGAGATAGGCCGCGTCACTGAGATGGCTCGGCGCGGCCGAAGCCGAAGTTGCGACCAGCGCCGACAGAGCCGCGAGGCCAAACAGGATCCGCATGACAAGTCCCTCCACAAAACGAATGTGTCGGGAACATGCTTCGAGCCCAAGTGGAGAGCAAATTAACTCGACGTCATTATTCTTGATTACAACGGTTTAATACTACCGGTTCCAGTACGGTGACATTAAATTCATGTAATGCGTGAACCTTGCGCGGTTCGCCGGCGCCTTGCCGCCCCACCCGGGCCGCGCTAGAGGCGGCCCTCCCCGGCAGCGAGCACGACGACCCATGGAGCCCGTCCTCATCTCGGCCCTGGTCGTCGCCCTGGCGGAGATCGGGGACAAGACCCAGCTCCTGGCCATCCTGCTGGCCACCCGCTTCCGCCGGCCCGTCCCGATCATCGCCGGCATCCTGGCCGCCACCGTCGCCAACCACCTGGCCGCGGCGACCGCCGGCTATTTCGTCTCGGGCCTGCTGCAAGGGTCCTGGTTCCGCATCTTCGTCGGCGTCTCCTTCCTGGCCATGGCCGCCTGGACCCTGGTCCCGGACAAGGCGGACGAGGGCCCCAAGTCGGACAGCCGCTGGGGCGCCTTCGTCACCACCCTGATCGCGTTCTTCCTGGTGGAGATCGGCGACAAGACCCAGATCGCCACCGTCGCCCTGGCGGCCCGCTACCACTCGGTGTTCAAGGTGGCGCTGGGCACCACCATCGGCATGATGGCCGCCGACGTCCCGGCGGTGTTGCTGGGCGAGGCGGCGACCAAGGTGGCGCCGGTGCGCTATGTCCGCTGGGGCGCGGCCGCGATCTTCGCCCTGCTCGGCCTGTGGGTGTTGGCGGAAACCTTCGGCTGGATCAGATAGCCCATGGCCGAAGCCTTCAATTCCAAGCGCCTGCCCGCCGCCAAGGCCGATCGTTACGCCGAGGTGGCCGGGGAGATCGCCGCCGTGCTGAAAGGCGAGCCCAACCTAACCGCCCGGATGGCCACCGTCGCCGCCATGCTGTCCCAGAGCTTCCAGCGCTTCTTCTGGATCGGCTTCTATCTGGTGGACCTGACCCGGCCGGACGAGCTGGTGATCGGCCCCTACCAGGGCTCGCTGGGGTGCCTGCGCATCGGCCTGGGCCAGGGCGTGTGCGGCCGGGCGGCGGCCGAACGGCGGACCATCATCGTTCCGGACGTGGACGCCTTCCCGGGCCACATCGCCTGCGACTCCCGGTCCCGGAGCGAGATCGTCGTCCCGGTGTTCGGCGCGCGCGGGCGGCTGACGGGGGTGCTCGACGTGGACTCCACCGAGCTGGACGCCTTCGACGAGGTCGACGCCGAGTGGCTGGAGCGTATCCTGGCCCAGGCGTTCGGCGACAACGCTTCCCTAACCTGAAACCTTCACCCTGCCGGCGCATCCACCGGCGGAGCTGAGATGATCCAGGCCGAGGTCCGACATCCGCGGACCCTGAGCGAGCGGGAGGTCCGGGCCTGGCGCGCCTTCTGCGCGGCCGATCCGGCCTTCGCCAATCCGCTGCTGGGCCCCGACTTCGCGCGCTTGGTCGGCGACGTGCGGCCCGACGCCCGCGTGGCGGTGCTGAGCCGCAAGGGCGAACCGGCCGGATTCCTGCCATTCCACGGCCGTCCGGGCGCTGTGGCCCAGCCTATCGGCGCGGCCTTTTCCGACTATCACGCCCTGATCGGCGCTCCCGGCCTCCACATCGACGGAGCCGAGGTGCTGGCGGCGGCGGGCATTTCGGGCCTGAGGGTCTCGGGCCTGATCGACCCGCACGGCGCCTTCCCCACCGCCCAACCCGGCGAGACCGAAGGCTATGTCATCGCCCCGCCCGCCGGGCCCGACACCTACTACTCCGCCCTGCAGGCCGAGAACCCCAAGCGGTTCAAGAACTGGCGACGGCTGCAGAACAAGCTGGAGCGCGAGTGGGGCGAGGTGGTCCTGGCCTCGGAAGCCGACTCCGGAGAGACGCTGGACCGGCTGATCGACTGGAAGCGCGAGCAGTTCCGCCGCACCGGGGCCCACGACGTGTTCCGACCGGACTGGGCGCGGCGGCTGTTCCATTCGATCCTGGGCGCCGAGGGCGAGGCCCGCGGCGTGCTGATCACCCTGAGGGCCGGCGGACGCCTGGCGGCCGGGCACTTCGGCCTGGCGGTCGGGGGCTCGGCCCACGCCTGGCTCTCGGTCATCGACCCGGAGGCGGCCTCGTGCGGCCCGGGCCAGGTGCTGACCCTGCGGCTGGCCGAGATCATGCCGTCCCTGGGCCTTTCCAGCTACGACCTCAGCCCGGGCTACGCCCCTTACAAGGCGCCCTTCGCCACCGGCACGGTCGCCGTTCGCCAGGGCCTGGCCACCGCCGCCGGGCGCGCCGGCCAGGCGGCGCGGTCGCTGAACGCGGCCTGGGCTCTGGCCGGCCGGCACGAAGCGGTGGGCCGGCTGCGCCGTCGGCTGGACCAGATCAACGCCGCCGAGACCTCCACCGGCGGGCGGGTGCGCGGCCTGGTCGAGGCCATCGCCGGCTATGGCCGCCGCTCGGCCAACCGCGAACCCCGCGCCGAGGCGATGCAGGACCCGGGCTGATGGCCGCCCTGCCCGAGGTCTCGGTGGTGATACCCACCCGCCGCCGACCGGTCTCGCTGGCCCGCGCCATGCGCTCGGTGTTCGCCCAGGCCGGCGTCGGCATGGACACCATCGAGCTGGTGATCGTCGACAACGACGCGGCCCGCGGGGCCGAGGCCACCGTCGAAGCGCTGAGGGCCGAAGCGCCCTGCCCCATCGTCTACGCCTGCGAGCCGTCGCCGGGCGTGGCCAGCGCCCGCAACCATGCGCTGGTCGCCTCGCGCGCGCCCCTGATCGCCTTCCTGGACGACGACGAGGAAGCCTCTCCCGGCTGGCTGGCGGCGCTGCTGGACGCCCGCGCGCGGTTCGGCGCCGACGTGGTGTTCGGCGCGGTGCGCGGCCACGCGCCCGAAAAGGTGCGCGAGCATCGCCCCTATCTCGAACGCTTCTTCTCCCGCGAGGGCCCGGCCGCGGCCCAGCTGATCGAGCATCAGTACGGCTGCGGCGACAGCCTGGTGGTGCGCGCCGCCCTGCCGCCGCGCGAGGCGCCCTTCGCCGTCAAGCAGAACCTCATCGGCGGCGAGGACGACCTCCTGTTCCAGGAGATGCGCCTCGCCGGCGCCCGCTTCGCCTGGGCGCCGGAGGCCTGGGTGTTCGAGCACCCCGATCCGGGCCGCCTGACCCTCGGCTACGCCCTGCGCCGCGCCTTCGCCTATGGCCAGGGCCCGACCTATGCCTGCATCCACAAGGATCCGCCCGACCGGCTGGGAGCCGCGCGCTGGATGGTGGTGGGGATGGCCCAGGCGGTGATCTTCGGCCTGTGGGCCGCCGGCAAGTGGCTGGCGCGGGCGCCGGACCGCGCCTATGCGCTCGACCGCGCCGCACGGGGCCTCGGCAAGCTGCTCTGGTTCCCGCCGTTCAAACCGAAGTTCTACGGCCGCTGAGCTGCCATTGACGCCGATCAAGGAACATCGGCTCGGGCGAGAGGATTGTCCCGGCGAACAATCCGGCGGCCCGCATGGCGGACTTCACCCAGGAACGCGAGCGAATGGTCGAGCGGCAGATCGCCCGCCGCGGCGTCACCGACGCCCGCGTGCTGGCGGCCATGCGCCAGGCGCCGCGCGAACGCTTCGTTCCGGACAAAGTGCGGGAGTTCGCCTACGAGGACTCGGCCCTGCCGATCGAGGAACACCAGACCATTTCCCAGCCCTTCATCGTGGCGGCGATGATCGAGGCGGCCGAGCTGACGCCATCCGACCGGGTGCTCGAGGTGGGGGCGGGGTCGGGCTATGCGGCGGCGGTGATGGGCCGGATCGCCCGCAAGGTCTTCGCCATCGAGCGCCATCCGAGCCTGGCCGAGCTGGCTCGCCGGAGGCTGCAGAGCCTCGGCTATGACAATGTGGAGATCCGCACCGCCGACGGCACGCTCGGCTGGCCCGAGGCGGCTCCATTCGACGCCATCATCGTCTCGGCCGGCGGACCGGTGATCCCGGGCGCCTTGGAGCAGCAGCTGGCGCCGGGAGGCCGGCTGGTGATCCCGGTCGGCGAGGACCGGAGCAGCCAGCGCCTGCTCAAGCTGACCCGCACCCCTCAGGGCTTCCGCGAGGAGGACCTCGGACCCGTCGCCTTCGTGCCGCTGATCGGCGAGGAGGGCTGGACGCCGGACGGCCAGCCTCCCGGCCGTCGCCCGCGCGAGACGCGCAGCTGGCGCGAGCCGGACCTCCTTCCCGCGCTGATCGCGCGCGACGCCGAGGCCTTGGACGACATCGGCCACTGGGGCTTCGCCGAGCCCTTCGACCGGTTCGCTTCCGCCAAGGTGGTGTTGATCGGCGACGCCAGCCATGGGACCTCGGAGTTCTATCGCGCCCGCGCCGCCATCACCCGCCGCCTGATCGAACGGCACGGCTTCACCATCGTCGCGGCGGAGGCGGATTGGCCCGACGCCGCGGTGCTGAACCGCTTCGTGCGCGGTGCAGATGCGCCGCAGCGCTCGGCGCACCCGCCCTTCTCCCGCTTCCCGACCTGGATGTGGCGCAACGCCGAGGTCGGCGACTTCGTCGGCTGGCTGCGGGAGTACAACCTCCAGGCCGAGCCGGAACGGCGCGCCGGCGTCTATGGCCTGGACCTCTACAGCCTGCACAGCTCGATCCAGGCAGTGCTGAGCTATCTGGACGAGGTCGATCCCGAAGCGGCCAAGGTGGCGCGCGAACGCTACGGCTGCCTGACACCCTGGAGCCACGAGCCGCAGCGCTATGGCCGCATGGCCCTCAGCCGCGGCTACGCGCCTTGCGAGGGCGCAGTCGCGGCCATGCTGACCGACCTGCTGGCGCGGCGCCTGGACTACGCCGCCCACGACGGCGAGCGCTTTCTCGACGCGTCCCAGAACGCGCGCCTCGTGCGTGACGCGGAGGCTTACTATCGGGCCATGTATTACGGCTCGGCGGAGTCCTGGAACCTGCGCGACCAGCACATGTTCGACAGCCTGCAGCAGCTGCTCCAGGCCAAGCCCGGCGGCAAGGCGGTCGTCTGGGCCCACAACTCCCACGTCGGCGACGCCCGCTTCACCGAGATGGGCGCGGTGCGCGAAGAGCTGAACCTCGGCCAGCTTTGCCGCGAGCGCTACGGCGACCAAGCCGTCCTGATCGGCATGGGGACCCACACGGGCTCGGTCGCGGCGGCCACGGACTGGGATGGCCCGCTCGAGATCAAGCCGGTGCGGCCCTCGCTGGAAGGCTCGATCGAGCGGATGTCGCACGAGAGCGGCGTGCGCCGCTTCATGCTCGACCTGCGCGAAGGCGCCAACGACGAGACGCGCCAGCACCTGCTCGAGCCGCGGCTGCAGCGCTTCATCGGGGTGATCTACCGGCCCGAGACCGAGAGGCTCAGTCACTATGCGGAGGCGTCGCTGCCCCGGCAGTTCGATGCCTGGGTCTGGTTCGACGAGACCCGGGCCGTGACGCCGTTGGCTGGCCCGCACGAGGCGGGCGAAGAGGAAACCTGGCCCTTCGGCCTCTGAGTTGCTCAGCCCTGAGTGTGCTGGCCGCCGGGCAGCGAGACGCCCGACAGGGCGTTGGCGGCGCGGGCCGTGCCTTCGTCGTCGGTGAGGGCCAGATCGCCGAGCGAGACGATGCCGACCAGCCGCTTCTCGCGGTTGAGCACCGGCATGCGGCGGACTTGCAACTCGCGCATCTGGCGGGCCACGTCGTCCAGGCGCTCGTCATCGTAGCAGTAGAGGACCTCGCGGCTCATCACGTCGCGGACATTGGTGTCGGGCCCCTTGCCTTCGGCCACGGCGCGCACGGCGATGTCGCGGTCGGTGATCATGCCGACCAGCCGGTCGTTCTCGCCCACGGGCAGGATCCCGGCGTCGATCTCCTTCATGGTGCGCGCGGCATCGCGGATGGTCTCGTGGGGCGAGGCCAAGCGCACATCGGTGCTCATGCAGCTGTTGACGTTCATGACGGAACTCCTGCGTTGCCGGACGCCCCCTGGACGATGCAACGACCGCCAGGGAGCGCCGGTTTCAGCTCCGCCTTGAAAAACGTCCGCGATCAGGCCGCCTTGCGGAACATCGGCGGCGGCAGGGTGGCCTGGAAGCTCGGCCGCGCGCGCATTCGCTCCAGCCAGGCGCCGAAGCCGGTTCCGCCCAGCAGCGTCTCGCCCTCGGGCGTGCTGCCGAGGAAGTCCATCTGCGGCCCCACCAGGACGTCCGCCAGCGAGAAGCTGTCGCCGGCCAGGAATTCGTTCCGGCCCAGGATGCCATCCAGCGCGCGGACGCAGCGTTCGGCCTCCGGTACGGCGGCCGCCACCACGGCCTCGTCGGTGGCGAGCCCGAGCAGCGCCGGTCCGACGATCCGCTGGAAGCCGATCACCGCCACCGCCTTGGGAAACAGGTACCAGTCGTTGATCCCGATCACCTGGTTCATCCGCGCCGCCGACCTTGCATCGGCCGGCTGCAGCGACGGTCCCGGGAAGACCTGGTCGATGTAGCGGATGACGGCCTGGGTCTCGTAGAGGCTGAAGTCGCCGTGCTCGATCGCCGGCATGCGGCCCCAGGGATGGCGCTTCAGGTGGGCTTCGCCCTTGGTGTCGCCGGGCGCCAGCGGCTCGAGCCGCCAAGGCGCCCCCTTCTCCTCCATCGCGATCTGCACGGCGCGCACGAACGGGCTGCCGGGAATGCCGTAGATCACCAATTCGCTCATGGTGTGTCTCCTTCTGAAGATGGTCAGCGCGCCGAGAACCCGGCGTACTCTTCCAGCACCTTGGTCCAGCCGCCCGGCGCGCCGATCTGGCCGCGGACCTGCTCGGCCTTGTCGCCGAAACGCTCGAGGTTGCGGTGCTCGAGCTCCACGCGGGTCTCCCGCTCGCCGATGGGGGTGAAGTTGAGCTCGACCTCGGTCAAAAGGCTCGGGTCGTATTTGAACGCCGCCGAGACCTGCCAGGCCAGCACCAGCCGCCCGTAGGGATCCCAGACCAGCACCCGGCCCCATTCGGTGTCGACGCCGTCCTCGCCGGTCTCGTACCAGCGCCCGCCTTCGCGGGGCTCGATGGTGATCGACTTGATGTCGGACTCGCCGATGTGGTGGCTGCGCGGCCACCAAGCGGCGATCGAGCCGGTGAACACCTCGAAGGCCCGCTTCTGGGACACCTTCACCGCGATGCTCCGGCGCACCGGCGCCGGCTGGATGATCCCGTTCATTCGCCCTCTTCCCCCTGCCGCTCGGCCTCGGCCTTGAAGGCCTCGAGCGCCACTCCCCAGAACTGGTCCAGCCAGGCGCGCATGGCGCCCAGGCCGTTCGGATCGATGTGATAGACGCGACGCGTCCCCTGCGCCTCCTGGGTCACCAGCCCGGCCCCCTTCAGCACCTTCAGATGCTGCGAGACCGCCGGCCTCGAGACCGGCAGACCCTGGGCCAGCTCGCCCACCGACCTGCCGCCCGCGGACAGGCGCTCGAACACCTCCCGACGGGTCGGATCGGCCAGGGCGGCGAAGGCGGCATTTGCGTAAGCCATTACTTACCGTAAGTCTGCGCTTACGACGAGTCAATGCCGTTTCAGCCGGGCGCGTCCTGGGCGTAACCGAGGCGTTGGTTCAGGCGGTCGAGCATCTCGATGGCGGCCTCGGCGATCGGAGTTCCGGGGCCGAAGACGCAGCTCACGCCCAGGCCCAGCAGGGTCTGCACGTCCTCCGGCGGGATCACCCCGCCCAGCACCACCATCAGGTCGCCCCTGCCCCGCGCCCTCAGCTCGGCGATCAGATCGGGAGTCAGCGCCAGGTGCCCGGCCGCCAGGGTCGAGACGCCCAGCACATGCACGGCCTGCTCCACCGCTTCGTCGGCCGCCTCGGCTGGGGTCTGGAACAGCGGGCCGATGACTACATCGAAGCCGAAGTCGGCGAAGGCGCTGGCGACGGCCTTCTGGCCCCGGTCGTGGCCGTCCTGGCCGAGCTTGGCGACCAGGATCCGGGGCCGCCGCCCGTCGGCCTCCTCGAAGGCGCGGACCATGCCCTGGGCGCGGGCGACCCTGGCGTCCGAACCGGCCTGGCGCAGATAGACGCCGTGCACGCCCTCGGGCGTCGCGGCATGGCGGCCGAATACCTCTTCCAGCGCCAGGCTGATCTCGCCGACCGTGGCCTTGGCGCGCGCCGCCTCCACCGAGAGGGCCAGGAGATTCGCGCCGCTCCGTGCGCCCTGGGTCAACGCGAGGAGCTTGCGCCGCACCTCCGCATTATCGCGTTCGGCCTTGAGCCGCTTCAGTTTTTCGAGCTGGCGCGCCAGCACGGCGGAATTGTCGATCTTCAGGGTGGAGATGGCGTCCAGGCCCTCGGGGCGATGGCGGTTCACCCCGATCACCGCCTGTTGGCCGGTATCGATCCGCGCCTGGGTCCGGGCGGCCGCCTCCTCGACCCGGCGTTTGGGCAGGCCGGCCTCGATGGCCCTGGCCATGCCGCCCATGGCCTCGACTTCGGCGATCCTCTCGCGCGCCCGCTGGGCCAGATCGGCGGTCAGCCGCTCCAAGAGGTACGAGCCGCCCCAGGGGTCGACCGTGCGGGTGATCCCGCTCTCCAGCTGCAGCAGGAGCTGGGTGTTGCGCGCGATGCGGGCCGAGAAATCCGTCGGCAAGGCCATGGCTTCGTCCAAGGCGTTGGTGTGCAGCGACTGGGTCCCGCCGAACACCGCCGCCACGGCCTCGACGGCGGTGCGGGCGACGTTGTTGAACACGTCCTGGGCCGCCAGGCTCCAGCCGGAGGTCTGGCAGTGGCACCTCAGCATCGAGGAGCGCGGGTCCTCGGGCGCGAACTCGGCCATCAGTTCGGCCCACAGCCGCCGCCCGGCCCTGAGCTTGGCGATCTCCATCAGGGCGTTCATGCCGACGCCCCAGAAGAAGCTGAGCCGGGGGGCGAAGGCGTCGACGTCCAGGCCCGCGCCGACGCCGGTGCGGACATATTCGATCCCGTCGGCCAAGGTGTAGGCCAGCTCCAGGTCGGCGGTCGCGCCGGCCTCCTGCATGTGGTAGCCAGACACCGAGATCGAATTGAATTTCGGCATCTTTTCAGCACAGTAAGCGAAGATATCTGAGACGATCCGCAAGGACGGCCCCGGCGGATAGATGTAGGTGTTGCGCACCATGAACTCTTTCAGGATGTCGTTCTGGATGGTCCCTGAAAGCTGCTCGGGGGGGACCCCCTGCTCCTCGGCGGAGACGATGTAGAGCGCCATCACCGGCAGCACCGCGCCGTTCATGGTCATCGATACGCTGGTCTGGTCCAGCGGGATGCCGTCAAACAGGGTGCGCATGTCCAAGATGGAATCGATGGCCACCCCGGCCATGCCGACGTCGCCCTTCACCCGCGGATGGTCGGAATCGTAGCCGCGGTGGGTGGCCAGGTCGAAGGCGACCGACAGCCCCTTCTGCCCGGCGGCGAGGTTGCGGCGATAGAAGGCGTTGGACTCCTCGGCGGTGGAGAAGCCGGCGTACTGGCGCAGAGTCCAGGGGTTGGTCGCGTACATGGTCGGGTATGGACCGCGGACATAGGGCGCCAGGCCCGGATAGCCGGGGCCGGGCAAGCCCTCCAGCGCCTCGGGGCCGGCGTGGGGGTCGAGCGCAATGCCTTCGGCCGTGGTCCAGTCGCCGGCGACGCCAACAGCCTCGGCGGGGGCGAGGTCGTCGTAGCCGAGCGCCGCGAAATCGGGGACGCCGCTCATGTCTCGAGGTCCTGGACGATCGGCTCGGCGCGGGCCGAGACGCGATGCGGGCTCAGCGGCGGGCAGCGGCTGTCCGGGCCCGGCAGGCGGATGTCGGCGCTGCGAGGGCGGCCCGGCCCCGGCGGCGGCTCGACCTCGACGGGCAGCGGCTGAGGGTCGGGAAAGTGGGTGACGCCCAGGATCGGCAGGGCGCCCTCGGCCACGGCCATTTCCCGCGCGGCCCGCACCGCGGCGACCTCGGCGGCCAGCCGGCCGGAGGTCAGGTTGGCGAGCAATCCGTTTTGTCGTTCAATGGTTTGGAAGAACATCCAGCCCTGGCGCGCGAGCTGGTCGGTCAGGGATTCGATGGCCCAGGCGCCGGCCGTGGCGTCGGCCGCGCCGCCCAGATGCGCCTCCTCGGCCAGGATCAGCTGGGTGTTGCGCGCCAGCCGCCGCGCTCGTTCGGTCGGGAGGCCCAGCGCGTCGGTGAAGGTCCCCAGCACCAGGGCGTCGGCGCCGCCGACCGCGCCCGAGAAGCCCGCCACGGTCAGGCGCAGGAGGTTGGTCCAGGGATCGACCGCCGTGAGCATCCGCCCGGAGGATCGCGCCTCGATCCTGGCCGGTGAGGCGCTTGCCCAGGCCGCCGCGATCCGCGCCCAGATCCGCCGCGCGGCCCTGAGCTTGGCGACGGAGACCAGCACCTGTTCGTCCACCGCCAGCCCCAGCACGATCCGGCCGAGCGCGGCGGGGGGCGCCATGCCGGCCGCGCTCAGCGCCCGGACGTAGGCCACGGCCGCGGCGGCCATCATGCCGAGTTCCTGAGCCGGCGACCCGCCGGCTTCGTGCGCCGCCCGACCTGACGCCAGGAACAATGAGGCTTGCGGATAGATCCCCGCCAGAGCCGTGGCCGTTTCGGCGGCCCGCCTCAGGTGCGCCTCGACAGGCCCCGGACATTCTCCGGCCTCGGCGAAGGCGCCGAGCGGATCCAGGTGGAACGCCAGCGGCGCAGCCGGCGAGCCCTTGGCCGCCTCGCCCAGCCATTCCGCCGCCAGCGGAGCCAAAAGACCGGCGTCCAGCGCCGCCGGCGCGGCCTCCAGCACCACGCCCTCCAGCGCGCGCGCCATGTCGGCGGCCGAGCCGATCGGTCCCGTCTCGTCGATTTCGATCAGCAACGAGGTGGCCCCGCCGCCAAGGGCCT
>JANWHQ010000080.1 GCA_025450315.1 Caulobacteraceae bacterium | reverse complement strand
GGGGTGTCGGCGACGATGAACGAGCGCTTCGGGGTGGTGAAGAAGCGGTAGGCCACGTCGATGGTGATGCCCTGCTGACGCTCGGCCTCCAGGCCGTCGACCAGCAGGGCGAAATCGATCTCCTCGCCGGTGGTGCCGTATTTTGTGGAGTCGCGCTCGAGGGTGGCGAGGGTGTCCTCGAAGATCAGCTTGGTGTCGTAGAGCAGCCGCCCGATCAGGGTCGACTTGCCGTCGTCGACCGAGCCGCAGGTCAGGAACCGCAGCAGGGTCTTGTTGGCGGTCGCGGCAGGGTCCCGCTCGAGGGTGGAAACGGAATCCGGCATCAGAAGTACCCCTCGCGCTTCTTCTTCTCCATCGAGGCGGCTTCGTCGGTGTCGATCAGGCGGCCCTGGCGCTCGGAGGTGGTGGCGGCCAGCATCTCGTCGATGATGTCGTCGACGCTGGCGGCGCGGGATTCCACCGCCGCGCTCAGCGGGTAGCAGCCCAGCGAGCGGAACCTGACCCAGCGCTTCTGCTCGGCCTCGCCCGGCAAGAGCGGCATGCGGTCGTCGTCGCGCATGATCAGCATGCCGTCCCGCTCGACCACCGGCCGTTCGGCGGCCAGGTACAGGGGCACGATCGGCAGGTTCTCGGCCTTGGTGTATTCCCAGATGTTCAGCTCGGTCCAATTGGACAGGGGGAACACCCGGATGGTCTCGCCCTTGGCGATCTTGGTGTTGTAGAGCCGCCAGAGTTCGGGCCGCTGGTTGCGCGGGTCCCAGCTGTGGCCGGCCGAGCGGAACGAGAAGATGCGTTCCTTGGCCCGGCTCTTCTCCTCGTCGCGGCGGGCGCCGCCGAAAGCCGCGTCGAAGCCGTAGAGGTCGAGCGCCTGCTTCAACGCCTCGGTCTTCATCACCTGGGTGTGCAGCGACGAGCCGGAGGCGATCGGATTGATCCCGCGCTTCACCCCGTCCTGGTTGGTGTAGACCAGGAGCTTCACGCCATAGAGGTCGGCCACCATGTCGCGGTGGCGGATCATGTCCTTGAACTTCCACGTGGTGTCGACGTGGAGCAGGGGGAACGGCGGCTTGGACGGATAGAAGGCCTTGGCGGCCAGGTGCAGCATCACCCCCGAGTCCTTGCCGATCGAATAGAGCATGACCGGCTTCTCGAAGGCGGCCGCCACCTCGCGGATGATCTCGATGGATTCCGCTTCGAGTCGGCGCAGGTGCTCGGGCAGGGAGGTCCCGCCGGTTCGCGCTGGGGCCGTGGCCAGGGCCGCGGTGGTCATGAACGCTCTACTCCTTCGAGCGCGCCGGGCGAAAGTGCGTGCGGTTTCGCCCTCGAACGCGCTCATGTCAAAGCTCTGAGGGCCGGCATGGGGCCGAGCGTTGGCCAAAGCATACGCCCAAAGCCCGCGCCAGCCCGAGTTCTTGACGGGGACTATAGGAAAGCTAAAGGCCCTGGCCGCGCCCGGCAGCCGCGGCCAAGCTTGCCCCTGCCGCTAAGCCGTTCTCAGCGCTTGTCTTTCTCCCGCTGACGCTTCTCGACCTTGTCGGCCATTTTCTCGGCGGGGGTCTTGGGCAGCTCGGCCCGGTCGATGCGGCCGTCGTGGTTGGTGTCCAGGAAGTCGAAGCGCCGGCGCGCGCTCTGGTCCCATTCGGCCAGAGTGACCTTGCCGTCGAAATCGGTGTCGGCAGCCGCCACGGGCTCGGGTTCGGGGGTCACGCCGAACACCCCAGCGCCGGCCAGCAGATCGGCCCGTGGCCGGGTCACCTGGCCCTGGGCGGCGGCGTCCCGCGCCGCGCGTTCGCGGTTGGCCTCCGGGTCGTTGGACGGCAGGGGCGACATGTCCTTGGCGGTCAGCCGCGCCACCCGCGGCAGGATCTCGGGCGCCACGTCCTGCTCGTAGGCGCTGACCTCGGCCCCGCTGAGGACCCCGTCGTGATCGGTGTCGAGCCGCCGGAAGAAGGCGTCGGCGTCGGCCTTGAACTCGCTCCACTCCAGGGCGCCGTCGTGATTGGCGTCGGCTCGCGCGAACCAGCGGTCCAGCGGATAGGGATCGGTCTCGCCGCCGCGGAAGGGCTCGCCCATCGGGCTGATGAAGACGTTGATCCGCCCGCGGACCGCCCCTTCCTCGCCGGGCGGCGAGGCGCAGGCGGCCACCAGTCCGCACGCCGCCGCCGCGATCGCCAGTTTCCTGATCATCCGCCGGTTGGTCCCCTGAATCTCGACCTTGGCCATGGTCGGCAAAGATTGCGGCGCAGCGGTGGCCGCCTCAAGCCCCTTGCTCGGCCGCCAGCACCGCGTCGGCGACGAAGGGGTTGGTGCGGCGCTCCTCGCCGAAGGTCGACATGGGTCCGTGGCCGGGCACGAACTGGACGTCGTCGCCCAGCGGCCAGAGCTTGCCGGTGATCGAGGCCACCAGCTGATCGGCGTCGCCGCGCGGGAAGTCGGTGCGGCCGACCGAGCCCTTGAACAGCACGTCCCCCACCTGGGCGAAGCGGGCCTCGCGGTGGAAGATCACCACGTGTCCGGGGGTGTGGCCGGGACAGTGGAACACCTCGAAGCGGGTTTCGCCGAGCTCCAGCGTATCGCCGTCGTGCAGCCAGCGGTCGGGGGTGAAGCTGCGCGCGCCCGGCATGCCCCAGTTGGCGCCGGAGACCTCGATCTGCTCGATCCAGAACTTGTCGTCCGGATGCGGGCCTTCGATCTTGAGGCCCGTACGCTCGCGCAGCTCGGCCGCGCCGCCACAGTGGTCGAGGTGGCCGTGCGTCACCCAGATCTTCTCCAGCTCCAGCCCTCGCGAGGCGACCAGCTTGATCAGGCCCTCCGCCTCGGCGCCGGGATCGATGATCGCCGCCTTGCGGGTCTTGGCGCACCAGACCAGGGTGCAGTTCTGCCGCAGGGGCGTGACCGGCACGACCAGGGCGCCGATGGGGGGAACGGATTCGGCTGGGGCGTCCAAGGCGGCTCCGGAACGAATGGGGGCGGCAGGCGCCGCGATCTGCTCAAGAATAGGAGCCGGTCTCGGATTCACAACCGAGGCGGCGATTGCCGGACTCCCTGAGCGCGGATAGCGTGCCTGTCTTGGGGCGACGGCCGGGCCGGCCGAGGGGGGACCAGATGGGCAGCGTGGCAGGCATTTTCCGGCGCAAGTCGGTCGAGCAGATCCAGGCCGAGCACGAGCATGGCGAGCTCAAGCGCTCGCTGGGCCCCTTGAACCTGGTGCTGCTGGGCATCGGCTGCATCATCGGCACCGGCATCTTCGTGCTGACCGGCCGGGCGGCCGCCGAATTCTCGGGCCCGGCGATCACCATCTCCTTCGTCATCACCGGCCTGCTCTGCGCCTTCGTGGCCCTCTGCTACGCCGAGCTCGCCTCGGCCCTGCCGGTCTCGGGCTCGGCCTATTCCTACACCTACGCCTCGATGGGCGAGGTGGTGGCCTGGGTGATGGGGCTTCTGCTCCTGCTCGAATACGGCCTGGCCGCGTCGACCGTGGCGGTGGGCTGGTCGGGCTATCTGGTCAGCCTCCTCGGCGACAACCTCCACATCCACATACCGGCCGCCCTCACCGCGGCGCCGGGGGTCGCGGTCAAGGACGCCCACGGCGTGGTCATCGCCCACGGCGTCATGAACCTGCCGGCCATCTTGGCCCTGATCGCGGTGAGCTCGCTGCTGGTGGTGGGGGTGTCGGAGTCCGCGACGGTCAACAACATCGTGGTGTTCATCAAGCTGACGGTGGTGATCGCCTTCATCGGCATCGGCTCGCAGTACGTGAACCCCAAGCTTTGGCATCCCTTCATCCCGCCGCAGATCCCGGCGCCGCCGGCCGGGACTCCCAACGACCTCTGGCATCAGCTGGGACGGGCGCTCTGGGCGGTGCTGACCGGCGACAGTCACGCCCGCTACGGCGTGCAGGGGGTGATCCAGGGCGCGGCGCGGATCTTCTTCGCCTACCTGGGCTTCGAGGCGGTCTCCACCGCCGGGGCGGAGTCGCGCAATCCCTCCAAGGACATGCCGATCGGCATCATCGGCTCGCTGGTGATCTGCACCATCCTCTACATCCTGACCTCGGGCGTGCTGGTCGGCATCGTGCCCTACGCCTCGCTGGACAACCCCGCGCCGATCGCCACGGCGGTGAACCAGATCGGCCTGCCGTGGTTCGCCATCGCGGTGAAGATCGGGGCCATCGCGGGCCTGTCCAGCGTGATGCTGGTGCTGCTCTACGGCCAGACCCGGATCTTCTACACCATGTCGCGCGACGGCCTGCTGCCCGCCTCGCTGGCGCGGGTCCACGCCAGGTTCAAGACGCCGTGGATCAACACCATCATCGTCGGGGTGGTCGCCTGCGGCGCGGCCGGCTTCCTGTCCCTGGACGCCCTCTCGGACCTGTCCAACGTGGGATCGCTGGCCGCCTTCGCCATGGTGTGCGCGACGGTGATGTACCTGCGCTACGCGCGGCCCGAGATGAAGCGACCGTTCAGGACGCCGCTGTTCCCGCTGGTGCCGATCCTGGGCGTGCTCATGTGCCTGCTGCTGCTGCTCAGCATCATGGCCAACCACGACACGCGGAACTTCTTCCTGATCTATCTGGTCGTCGGCATCGCGCTCTACTTCGCCTATGGCATGCGGCACTCCAAGCTCCGCCAGGGCGTCGTGGTGGAGGGCCACGAGGCCGAGCCGATGGAGCTGCCGCACGTCGGCGATTGACCTTTCCAGCGTCGCTGACCTCCCGATCCACGAGGCGCTGCCCGCGCTGAAGGCGGCGCTGGCCGAGGGCGCGTCCGCCGTGCTGGTCGCCCCGCCGGGGGCCGGCAAGACCACCGTGGTCCCCCTGGCGCTGATGGGGGAGCCCTGGGTCCGGGGCGGCAGGATCCTGGTGCTCGAGCCGCGGCGCCTGGCGGCCCGCGCGGCGGCCGAGCGGATGGCCTCCACCCTCGGCGAGCCGGCCGGCGAGACGGTCGGCTATCGGGTCCGCATGGCCTCCAAGGTCTCTGCAAGGACCCGCGTGGAGATCGTGACCGAAGGCGTCTTCACCCGCATGATCCTGGACGATCCGTCGCTGGACGGGGTGGCCGCGGTGCTGCTGGACGAGTTCCACGAGCGCAGCCTGGACGCCGACCTCGGCCTCGCCTTCGCCCTGCAGAGCCAGGCGATCCTGAGGCCGGACCTGAAGCTGGTGGTCATGTCGGCGACCCTGGACGCGGCCCCGGTGGCCCGGCTGATGGACGACGCCCCCGTCATCGAGAGCCAGGGGCGGATGTTCCCCATCGACACCCGCTACCTGGGCCGCGATCCGCGCCAGGGCCTCGACGAGCAGGTGGCCCGCGTGGTGCTCAGGGCGCTGGCCGAGGAGGATGGGAGCCTGCTGGTGTTCCTGCCCGGCCAGGGCGAGATCCGCCGGGTCGAACGGCTGCTGGGCGAACGCCTGCGCAACCCCGCGGTGGATGTCGAGCCGCTCTACGGCGCCCTCGACTTCGCCCTGCAGGCCCGCGCCATCGCCCCCGCCCCGGAGGGTCGGCGCAAGGTGGTGCTGGCCACCTCCATCGCCGAGACCAGCCTGACCATCCAGGGCGTCAGGGTGGTGATCGACGGAGGCCTGTCGCGTGTGCCGAGGTTCGATCCGTCCAGCGGCCTGGTGCGCCTGGAGACCCAGCGGGTGACCCGGGCCGCCGCCGACCAGCGCCGCGGCCGGGCGGGCCGCACCGAGCCTGGGGTCTGCTACCGGCTGTGGGACGAGGCCGAGACCCGCGCCCTGACCCCTTTCGGCCGGCCCGAGATCCTGGAGACCGACCTCTCGGGCCTGGCCCTGGACCTCGCCCGCTGGGGCGCCCGGGACCCCTCGGAGCTGGCGTTCCTGGATCCGCCGCCGGCCACGGCCTTCCGGGAGGCGCGGGCGCTGCTGGAGCGGCTGCAGGCGCTGGACGCGGAGGGCGCCCTCACGCCCCACGGCCGGGCCCTGGCCGGACTGCCGCTGCCGCCCCGGCTGGGGCACATGCTGGTCAAGGGCGCCGAGGCGGGCGCGGCCGGGCGCGCCGCCGCCCTCGCGGTGGTGCTGACCGAGCGGGGACTGGGCGGACAGGACGTCGACCTGCGCCGCCGGCTGGAGGGCCTGGCCAGGGACCGTTCGCCCCGGGCGCGCGACGCCCGGACGCTGGCCGAGCGCTGGGCGCGGGCCGCGGGTGGACGCAGGGCCGGGGCCGGCGAGGTCGACGAGGCCCTGCTGCTGGCCGAGGCCTTCCCCGAGCGCATCGCCAAGGCGCGCGGCAAGGCCGGCGAATATCTGCTGGCCTCGGGGCGCGGCGTGTTCCTGGAGCCGACCGACTCCCTGGCCCGCGAGACCTGGCTGGCGGTGGGCGAACTGGGCGGCGGGGCCGCGCGCGACCGCATCCTGCTGGCCGCGCCGCTGGACGCGGCGGCCCGCCGCGCGGCATTCGCTGACCGCATCGCCTCCGAGGAGGAGATCGAGACGGATGCCGGCGGCCGGCTTCGCGGCAAGCGCCGGCTGCGGCTGGGCGCCCTGACCATCGAGGAGCGGCCGCTCGACAAGCTGCCCGAGGGCGTCATGGCCAGGGTGCTGCTGGACCAGGTTCGTCAGCAGGGGCTTTCCGCCTTGCCGTGGACCGCGGCGGCGCAGTCGCTGCGCGCCCGCGTGGGCTTCCTGCGCGGCCTGCAGCCGGACGCCTGGCCCGACTTGTCCGACCAAGCGCTGTTGGATCGCGCCGAGGACTGGCTCTTGCCGCTGCTGGACCACCGCCCGTCGCTGAAGGCCGTCGATCTGGGCGCCCTGACCGCCGCCTTGGAGGCGATGGTGGGCTGGGAGGCGATGCGGAAGCTGGAGACCGAGGCGCCCGAGCGCTGGACCACCCCGGCCGGCTCGCGCCACGCCATCGACTATGCCGCCGAGGGCGGGCCGAGGCTGGAGGCCCGGGTGCAGGAACTCTACGGCCTGGCCCGGCACCCGACCCTGGCGGGCGGCCGCGACCCCCTGACCCTGGCCCTGACCTCCCCGGCGCATCGGCCGATCCAGGTCACCAAGGACCTGCCCGGCTTCTGGAAGGGGTCCTGGAAGGAGGTCCGCATCGAGATGAAGGGCCGCTACCCCCGCCACGTCTGGCCCGAGGACCCGGCCGCCGCCCCGCCGACCACGCGGGCCAAGCCCCGGGGCCAATGACCTCGGACCGCATGGGGAGGGGCCTTTCGCGGCGATCTGCGTTATGAAGAATGATCGGCCGGCTGCGGGGGCGGCGACACAGGGATAGGCATGGCCAGGTCGCTCGTCCTCGTCCTCGTCCTCTATGTGCTGGTGATGGCGGCCATCATCGTGGGGGTGGATCTCGCCTTCTTCCGGGACCGTTTCTGGGAGCGGCTCGCGGTGAACGTGGGAATCTTCCTGGTTTTCGCCGCCGCCTACTTCAGGTTCCTGCGCCGCCCCTGACCCCGGCGCGCGGCCGCGGTCCTATCCCGTCGCCGCGTAGATCATGATCCCGGTCGCCACCGAGAGGTTCAGGCTGTCGGCCCGGCCTCGCATGGGGATCTTGACCGCCACGTCGCAGGCGGCGGCGAGCTCGGGCGGCAGGCCGGCCTGCTCGTTGCCCATCAGCACCAGGGCCGGGCGGCGGTACTCGGCCTTGCGATAGTCGACGGTGGCGGACAGCAGCGTCCCGACCACCGACCCCGGCCAGCGGGCGCGCCAGGCCAGGAAGGCCTCGACGCTGGCCCGGGCGATCCTCACCGCGAAGATCGAGCCCATGGTCGCCCGCACCGCTTCCACCGAATAGGGATCGCAGCAGTCGCCCACCAGGATCACCGCGCCGCAGCCGGCGGCGTCGGCGGTGCGGACCACCGTGCCGAGGTTGCCGGGGTCGCGCACCCGGTCCAGGGCCACCCAGCAGGCGGCGGCCCCGGGATCCAGCTCGTCCAGACGGGCGAACGCCTGGCCGAAGACCCCGATCACCATCTGCGGATTGTCGCGGCGGGAGATCTTCTCGAGGATGCCCGCCGTGACTTCGATCACCTCGCCGCCGGCCGCCTCGGTGGCCTCGATCGCCTTCTGCAGCAGCGGATGGCCGGCGTCCGGGCCGTAGAGCAGGATGCGCGGCGCATGGCCGAGCTCGACCGCCTCGGCGACGATCTTCAGGCCCTCGGCCAGGAACAGGCCGGTCTCCTCGCGCGTCTTGCGCAGATGCAGCGCCCGCACGGCCTTGACCGTGGGATTGGTCAGGGAGGTGACGGTCCGGCCGGTCATGGCCCGCGGCTCCAGCGGGCGAAGAACGACAGGCCCACGGCGCGCGCCCCGCCCTGTTCCACCAGGGCCAGCTCGCCCCAGTCGATGCTCCCGCCGCGGCCGGCCAGCGCCTGGCTCAGCAGGCTGCCCACCGCCAGGCCCGAGATGCGCTCGGCATAGACGTTGGCGATCAGGAAGCGGGCGTCCTCGGAGAGCAGCTCGGCGCAGCCCGAGACCAGCTCGGGCAGGTCCTCGTAGAGGCGCCAGACCTCGCCGTTCGGCCCGCGGCCGTACTTGGGGGGGTCCAGGATGATCCCGTCGTAGCGCGCGCCGCGCCGCACCTCGCGCTGGACGTAGCGGCGGGCGTCCTCGCAGATCCATCGAATGGGCCTGTCCGCCAGGCCCGCCAGCCCGGCGTTCTCCCGCGCCCAGCCGATGGCGCGCTTGGAGGCGTCGACATGGGTCACCTGGGCCCCGGCCGCGGCGGCCACCAGGCTGGCCACGCCGGTGTAGCCGAAGAGGTTGAGCAGCCGGAGCGGCCGGCCGGCGGCGCGGACCTGCTCGTCGATCCAGGCCCAGTTGGCGGCCTGCTCGGGGAAGAAGCCCAGGTGCCGGAACGAGGTGAAGCGGCCCAGGAACCGCACCTCGCGCCAGGCCAGGGGAAACTGCGGCTCGACGCTGCCCGCAAAGCGCCAGCGGCCGGAATCCTCCTCGCCCTCGGGATCGAACACTGCCTCGGCCGAGGCCCAGCCGGCCTCGGGCAGGCGCGGGGTCCACAGGCACTGGGGCTCGGGCCGCACCACGCGGTAGGCGCCGTAGCGCTCCAGCTTGCGGCCGCCGCCCGAGTCGATCAGCTCGTAATCGCCCCAGCCGGTGGTGCGCATGACGCTGGGCGTCTCGGCGAGGGCGGGGGCGGCGGAGGCGGGCATCCATTGCCGATTACGCGTTGCGCCGACGACTCGTAAAGCTCGGCGCGCTTGTGGCGTGGGCCGTCGCCGCCTACTCAGGCCGGCGCGAGGGGCGATGCGGGGCTTTCCACTTCCAGGACGGCTGGCGGGAGCGGCGGCGGCGATGGCCCTGGCCGGGCCGGCGTCGGCGGGGCCGGCCGTGGTGTCGCTGGACCAATGCGCCGACCAGTACGTCCTGGCCCTGGCGCCCCGCGTCGACATCAAGGGCCTGTCCTACCGGGCCAGCGCGCCCGACTCCTATCTGCGTCAGGCCGCCCGGGGTCTGCCGCTCAGGCGGGCGGACCTGGAATCGGTGCTGGCCGCCCGGCCTCAGCTGGTGGTCCGCGAGTGGGGCGGGGACCCGGGCATGATCCGCCGCCTGCAGGCGCGGGGCGTCCGCGTCGCCGGCATCGACGACGCCACCGACTTTTCCGGCGTGCGGGCCAACATCCGCCATGTCGCCTCGGCCCTCGGCCGCGCGCCCGAGGGCGAGGCGCTGATCGCGCGCATGGACGCCGAGCTGGCCGCCGCCAAGGGCGCCTGGGCCGGACAGCGGGCGCTCTATCTGACCAGCGGCGGCTTCACCGCCGGCCATGGCACCCTGGTCGG
>JANWHQ010000079.1 GCA_025450315.1 Caulobacteraceae bacterium | reverse complement strand
CGGCATGCGCGGCTCGCGCGTGCAGGCGGTGGTAGCCGAGCTGCAGGGCGAGAAGATCGACATCATCCCCTGGTCGCCCGACGAGGCCGCCTTCATCGTCAACGCCCTGGCGCCGGCGGAAGTCTCCAAGGTGGTGATGGACGAGGAGGAAGAGCGGGTCGAGGTGGTGGTGCCCGACGAGCAGCTGTCGCTGGCCATCGGCCGGCGCGGCCAGAACGTCCGCCTCGCCAGCCAGCTGACCGGCTGGCAGATCGACATCATCACCGAGCAGCAGGATTCCGAGCGCCGCCAGCAGCAGTTCGCCGAGCGCACCCAGCTGTTCCAGGAAGCCCTGGACGTGGACGAGGTCATCGCCCAGCTGCTCGTCACCGAGGGCTTCGCCACGGTGGACGAGGTGGCCTATGTGGACGCCGGCGAGATCGCCCAGATCGAAGGCTTCGACGAGGACACCGCCGAGGAGATCCAGGCCCGCGCCCGCGATTACCTCGAGAAGGAAGCGGCCGAATTCGACGCCAAGCGGCGCGAGCTGGGGGTCGAGGACGCCCTGCTGGACGTCGAGGGCGTTACCCTGCCGATCTCGGTGGCCCTGGGCGAGGGCGGTGTGAAGACCGTCGAGGACTTGGCCGGCCTGGTGCCGGACGACCTCAGGGGCTGGTTCGAGAGCAAGAACGGCGAGCGCGTGCGCGAGCCCGGCGTCCTGGAGGGCTTCAACCTTTCCGCCGACGACGCCGAGACCCTGATCATGCGCGCCCGTGTGGCCATGGGCTGGATCGAGCCGGAGCCCGAACCCGAGCCCGAGCCCGAAGCGGAAGGCGAAGAGGCCGGTGAAGGCGAAGCCCTAGAAGCCTCCGCGGCGCCCTCCGAGGAAGCTACGGAGGAGGCGGAGGCCTAGGCCCCGGAAACCTGTGGCCGTGAAGCCGCATCGGGGCAGATCCCGCCTCTCCCCCCCAGGTGAAGGGACGGGAGCGGAGGTCCGCGCCGGGGCCCCGGATGCCGGCGGCGACGCCGCCGCGAGGGTTGACGCCCCGCCCCGCGCCCCGCCAGCGGTTCGTGGGGAGCGGGAACGCAAATGCATCGCCACCGGCCAGGTCTTGCCCGAGGACAGGCTGATCCGCTTCGTCGCCGGGCCGGAGGCGACGGTGGTCCCGGACCTCGGGCGCAAGCTGCCCGGGCGGGGCCTGTGGGTCGAGGCTAGCCGCGCCTCGGTCGAGCTGGCGGCCCGGAAGAACGCCTTCTCGCGCGCCGCCAAGGCGCAGCTGAAAGCGCCCGCCGGCCTGGCCGATCTGGTGGAAAACCTGCTGGCCGCGCGGGTTCTGCAGGGCCTCGGGCTTGCGCGGCGCGCGGGCGAGCTTACCTGGGGATACGACAGGGTTTCGGCGGCGATCACGGCCGGCCGCGCGGCCTGGATGATCGAGGCCGCCGACGGCGCCTCGGACGGGCGGCGCAAGCTGCTCCAGATCGCGGCCCGCCAGGAGGTCCCGCCCAGGCTGATCGGAGCCTTCCCGGAAGCCGAAATCGGTTTGGCCTTGGGGCTGGAAAATGTGATACACCTCGCCTTCCTTGCGGGGCGCGGGGCCGAGCGCTGGACCCGAGATGTCGAGCGCCTGTCCGGCTTCCGTCCGCTCCTTCCTGAGAGTTGGCGCGAGGAGCCTTGAAAACGGGGCGGTGGGCCGCCGTCCCGCGTACGGCATGATATGGAACGTCGCGGCAGGCGCGGCGGTGAGTAAAGCGAGCGAATGAGCGACGCGAACGACAATGACGGCAGGGGCGGTCGCGCTCCTTTGACTTTGAAGCCCCGGCCCGGCGGATCGATTTCGTCCGGCACCGTGAAACAGAGCTTCAGCCACGGCCGCTCCAAGACGGTGGTGGGGGAGACCAAGCGCCGTCGCATCGACGCGCCCGCGCCGGTGGTCGAGAAGCGGCCGGTCTTCGAGGTCAAGCGCCCGGCGCCCGCCGAGCCGCGTCCGGCCGCGCCGCCCTCGGGCGTCGCGTCCACGCTGCACCTGTCGGCGGAGGATGCCGCCCGGCGCCAGCGCGCCGTGGAGGTCGCCCGCGAGCAGGCCGAGAGCCAGGCCGCCCAGCGCCGCGCCGAGGAGGCCCGCAGGGCCGAAGACGCCGCCCGCCGCCAGGCCGAAGCCGCCGCGGCGGCGGAAGCGGCCCGTCCGGCGCCGGCCGCGCCCGCGCAGGAGGCCCCGGAGGCCGAGACGCCTGCGCCCGTCGCCAGCGCCCCCGAACCCATGCCGCAACCGCCGCGTCCCGAGCCTCGGGCGGAAGCCCCGGCCGCGGCGGCGCCGCAGCCCCGTCAGGACGCCGGCCGTCCGGCCTGGCAGGACCGGCCGCAAGCCGACCGCGGCGGCTATCGTTCCGACCGTCCGCAGGGCGAACGCAGCGGCTACGCCGCCGCCGGCGCGCCAGCTGGCGGCGGCTATCGTTCCGACCGGCCGCAAGGCGACCGCGGCCCCGGCGCCGGCGGGGGTGGCGGCTATCGCTCCGACCGTCCGCAGGGCGAGCGCGCGCCCGGCGGCCCTCCGCGCGAGGGCGGCTTCCGCCGCGACGACCGCAACCAGGGCTTCTCCGGCCGCAGCGACACCGTCTATCGCCAGGGCCCGCGTCCGGAAGGCCCGCGCCGCGAAGGCGACCGGCCGCCGCCGCGTCAGGGCGACACCGTCCGCTATTCGGCGCTTACGCCGCGTCCGCCCCCGGGCGGCCGTCCGGCCGGCCCGCGCGGCCCCGGAGGCGTCCGTCCCGGCGCCGGAGCGCCGCCCGCCGGTCCCGAGATCCAGCGCGCCACCCGCCAGGCCCCGCGGCCCGGCTCGGCCAACTTGGACCGCCGTCCCGACGTGGAGGAGGACGAGACCGCCAAGCGCGGCGCCGCGCCCGGCAAGGCCATCTCCCGCGTCAAGGGCGCGCCCCAGCGCCGCGAGGGCCGGCTGACCATCCAGGCCGTGGCCGGAGACGACGAGGACGCCGTCGAACGCATGCGCTCCCTGGCCTCGGTGCGCCGGGCCCGCGAGCGCGAGCGCGAAAAGCGCAAGGGCGGCGCCCAGGAGCCGGCCCGCAGCGCCCGCGAGGTGGTGATCCCCGACGTGATCACCGTCCAGGAACTGGCCCAGCGCATGGCCATCCGCGGCGTCGACGTCATCAAGTTCCTCATGCGCGAGGGGCTGATGCTGAAGATCAACGACGTGATCGATTCCGACACCGCCGAGCTGGTGGCGACGGAATTCGGCATGACGGTGCGCCGCGTGTCGGAAGCCGACGTGGAAGAGGGCTTCCTGGACGCCGAGGACCTGGACGAGCACATGGTCAGCCGCCCGCCGGTGGTGACCGTCATGGGCCACGTCGACCACGGCAAGACCAGCCTCTTGGACGCCCTCCGTTCGACCGACGTCGCGTCGGGCGAGCACGGCGGCATCACCCAGCACATCGGCGCCTACCAGGTGCGTCTGGAGAACGGCCAGCGCGTGACCTTCCTGGACACGCCCGGCCACGCCGCCTTCTCGGCCATGCGGGCCCGCGGCGCCAACATCACCGACATCGTGGTGCTGGTGGTGGCGGCCGACGACGGGGTCATGCCCCAGACCATCGAGGCGATCCATCACGCCAAGGCGGCCGGCGCGCCGATCATCGTGGCCATCAACAAGATGGACAAGCCCGACGCCGACCCGACCCGGGTGATCAACGAGCTGCTCCAGCACGAAATCGTGGTGGAGAGCCTGGGCGGGGACACCCAGGCCATCGAGGTCTCGGCGATCAAGAAGACCGGCCTGGACGACCTGGTCGAAGCCATCGTGCTGCAGTCCGAAGTGCTGGAGCTGAAGGCCAATCCCGACCGCACCGCCGAGGGCGTGGTCATCGAGGCCAAGCTCGACCGCGGCCGGGGCCCCGTGGCCACCGTGCTGGTCAAGCGCGGCACGCTGAAGCGCGGCGACATCGTCGTGGCGGGCGCGGCCTGGGGTCGCGTGCGCGCCCTGGTCAACGAGCGCGAGGAGCAGGTGACCAGCGCCGAGCCTTCGGTGCCGGTCGAGATCCTGGGCCTGGACTCTCCCCCCGAGCCCGGCGAACCCTTCGCCGTGGTCGAGAACGAGGCCCGCGCCCGCGAGCTGACCGAGTACCGCGAGCGCAAGCGCCGCGAGAAGTCCTTCGCCCCGCCGGGCGCCGGCGCGTCCCTGGCCGACATGATGGCCAAGCTGCAGGCCAAGACGGTCCGCGAGCTGCCGGTGATCATCAAGGCGGACGTGCAGGGCTCGGCCGAGGCGATCGTCGGCTCGTTGGAGAAGATCTCCACCGACGAGGTGCGGGCGAGGATCATCCTCTCCGGCGCCGGCGCCATCACCGAGTCCGACGTGCTGCTGGCCAAGGGCTCCAACGCCCCCATCCTCGGCTTCAACGTCCGCGCCTCCAAGCAGGCGCGCGACCTGGCCGAGCGCGAAGGCGTCGAGATCCGGTACTACGCCATCATATACGACCTGATCGACGATATCCGCGGCGTGCTCTCGGGCATGTTGGCGCCGTTGCAGCGGGAAACCTTCCTCGGCAACGCCGACGTGCTGCAGACCTTCGACATCTCCAAGGTCGGCAAGGTCGCCGGCTGCCGGGTCACCGAGGGCGTGGTCCGCCGCGGCGCCAAGGTGCGCATCGTCCGCGAAGGGGTGGTGGTGCTGGAGCTCGGCACCCTGCAGACCCTCAAGCGCTTTAAGGACGAGGTGGCCGAAGTGGTCTCCGGCCAGGAGTGCGGCATGCAGTTCGCCGGCTTCCAGGACATCCGGGTGGGCGACGTCATCGAGTGCTTCACCGTCGAAGTGGTGGCGCGGACGCTCTGACGCGTCAGGCGCCCTGGGTCCTTGGAGACGCGCCGCTTGCGCGGCGCTCCTCGGGACGACGAGCCTATGGAGTCGGTCAGGTGAGGAGCGGCGGCAAGGCCGCGTCTCGAACCACGCACGGCCTTTGTCGGGCATCGATGAACCGAGACGGCGGGCGGCGCGTTTTGCGCTCAGGGGGCGCGTCCGTTTTCCTCTCCCGCTCAAAGGAAATCCCCGATGTCGATGAAAATCGTTCTCGTCGCGGCCGCAAGCGTCCTGACCGTCTCTCCGGCCCTCGCCATGTCGAGGAGCCAGATCGTCCACCACACCGGCGGCCCGATCCCCTACAGCCAGCTCACGAGCCTGGACAGGTCGGGCTACAATGCCCGCTCGCACCACAGGCACAGCACCTCCAAGACCGTCGGCGAGACCTCGGTGGCCGCCAACACCTCCACCAGCGCCGCCCCGGGCGCGACGCCCTCGCCCGACCAGACCGCCCCCAGCGGCGCGGTCAACACGCCCACGCCCGCCCCGGCCGCGCCCGCCGCGTCCGCGACGACGAGCGCGCCTTCAACCGAACCAAACGCGGCGCCGCCGCCCGCGGCGCTGCCGCCGGCCACCACCCCGGCGCCCGCCAACCCCGCGGCG
>JANWHQ010000078.1 GCA_025450315.1 Caulobacteraceae bacterium | reverse complement strand
TGCCGCAGGCCAGCATGTGGCCGTGGTCGCGGTAGGCGGTGATGATCTGGTCGCCCTTCTCCTTCACCGACTGGACGCCGACGGCGACGGCCTCCTGGCCGATGTAGAGGTGGCAGAAGCCGCCGATCAGCCCCATGCCGTAGAGCTGCCCCGCCCGCTCCTCGAAGCGGCGGATCAGCAGCATCTGCCGGTAGAACTCCAGAAGCTGGTCCTTGTCGACGGCGTCGGCCGCGCCGTTGGACTTGCGACGGGTCTTGGCGTCCTCGGACTTGGCGTCCTTGGTGCGCGTCTGCGCCATAAGCGTCTCCTCAGCCGCGGCGGCCGCGGTCCGATCCAGCAAACGTCCGGCGCGGCCTCTAGCCGGCGCGGGCGGACGACGTGCGGATCACATAATCCCGAGGATCGGACAAGCCTAGCAGAGAACGCGCACGCTCCTCCAAGAGGTCCTTGGAAAGCGAGTTGTTGCGCAAGAGCCGGGTGCGCACCTCGAGATCGGCCCGCTCGGCCTGCAGGCGTTTCAGTTCGGCGGTGCGCGCGGCCAGGGTCTCGTCGCGGTTGGTCCAGGCTAGGATTCCCCGATCGCCGGTCAGCGCCTGGAAGCCGAAATAGAAGATCAGCGCCGCCAGTATGGCGATCGGGATGTAGGGGCGAAGGCGACTGAACACGTCCGGCTCCGAGAAGGGGCGACTCGGCCACTATGTCCGCCATGTGGTTAATGGAGATTAGCCACGGTAACCGGCGCCCTCGCCGGCCGCTGAACTTGACCGGACGGCGCCCTGCCGCTACCTCGGCGCCATGGTCGTCCGTTCGCGCCGCCCCGCCAGCTATTACCGCTCGCACACCTAGCGAGCGGCGACCCTTGCACGTCGACCGCAACCGGTCGGCGGCTCTCCCCCACTCGAGGAATCGGTCTCCGGCCACAGCCAGGAGAACTCCCCATGCCCCTCGACATCGCTTCGGCCCCCGACAGGCCCGTGCTAAACGCCGCCGCCATGTCCGTCCCCGCCCTGAAATCCGACTTCCTGCGCGTGCTCGTCGCGCGCGGCTACATCCACCAGTGCACCGACCTGGAGGCGCTGGACGCCGCGGCCGCGGCCGGTCCGATCACCGCCTACATCGGCTTCGACGCCACCGCCGACAGCCTGCACGTGGGCAACCTGGTCTCGATCATGCTGCTGCACCGGCTGCAGCAGACCGGCCATCGCCCGATCGTGGTCATGGGCGGCGGCACCACCAAGGTCGGCGATCCATCCGGCAAGGACGAATCGCGCAAGCTGCTGACCTCGGACGACATCGCGGCCAACATGGCCAGCATCCGGACGGCCTTCACCCGCTTCCTCAAGTTCGGGAACGGCCGCACCGACGCCCTGATGGTCGACAACGCCCAGTGGCTGGACCGGCTGGCCTACATCGACTTCCTGCGCGAGTACGGCCCGCACTTCACCATCAACCGCATGCTGACCTTCGACAGCGTCAAGCTGCGGCTCGAGCGCGAGCAGCCGCTGACCTTCCTCGAGTTCAACTACATGCTGATGC
Organism: Caulobacteraceae bacterium; assembly: GCA_025450315.1. GTDB lineage: Bacteria > Pseudomonadota > Alphaproteobacteria > Caulobacterales > Caulobacteraceae > JANWHQ01. The sequence goes on along the minus strand of JANWHQ010000078.1, from coordinate 4,603 downwards.
AGGCGGTGGACTTCCTGGAACTGGAGCGCCGCCACGGCTGCGCCCTGCAGATGGGCGGCTCGGACCAGTGGGGCAACATCGTCAACGGCGTGGAGCTGATCCGGCGCATGGACGCCAAGCCGGCGTTCGGCCTGACCACGCCGCTGATCACCACCTCGTCGGGCGCCAAGATGGGCAAGACCGCCGCCGGCGCGGTGTGGCTGAACCCCGACCGGCTGTCGCCCTACGACTACTGGCAGTTCTGGCGCAACACCGAGGACGCCGACGTCGGCCGCTTCCTGAAGCTGTTCACCGACCTTCCCATGGACGAGATCGCCCGGCTGGAGGCGCTGCAGGGCGCCGAGATCAACGAGGCCAAGAAGGTGCTGGCCGACGAGGCCACGGGCCTGCTGCACGGCCGGGACGCCGCCGCCGCCGCCCGGGCCGCCGCCGAAGCCGCCTTCGAGCAGGGCCGGCTGTCGCAGGACCTGCCGACCATCGAGGTTGCCCGCGCCGAGCTGGAGGCCGGGGTCCAGATCGCGGCCCTGGCGGCCGACGCGGGCCTGGCGTCCTCGCGCGGCGAGGCCCGGCGGCTGGCCCAGGGCGGCGGGCTGAGGCTCAACGACGAGGCGATCACCGACGGCGCCCGCCTGGTCACCCTGGCCGACCTCAGGGACGGGGCGATCAAGCTCGCGGCCGGCAAGAAGAAGATCGTGCTGGTGAAACCTTCCTAGGCCGCCGGTCCCGCCGCCGGCGGCCGCCACCGTAGATTCTCCGTATTTTACGGTGGATCCCTGGTGGAGCGCACCCCTTGGATGAGACAGGTAAATAGCGGACAGCCTTCCCCGCAGGGAGCGGCTGTCCGCTCGGAGGCGTCGAAACGTCGTCGTTTCGGTCATCGGTGTCCTGCGCCGAAGGCGATCGCGCGGGCATGGCGCCGACGCGACCGCCGATCATGGCGCCGGCGTTCGCGGCTTAGGCGAAGCCAAACCGGGTCATCCCGCCGGCTCGACGGCGGACGCCTGCGAACGGCCCTCGAAGATCCGGCGCAGGATGCCGGGGGCGGCCAGGGACAGCGGGTTGACGCTGATCTTGGGCGAGGAGAAGGCGCCCCTGGCCGAATAGGTCAGGCCGAACATGCCCTCGCCCTTGCGCGAGACGAGCAGGTCGCCCACCACCGGCACCGCCCCCACCACCGAGTTCAGCACATAGGAGGGCGCGATCCCGCCGGTGAGGTCGACGGTGTGGTTGTCGATATCGATCACGCCCTGGGTGGTGATGCCCATGGCCGGTCCCGTGGCGCGGGCGTGGCCGATGGTCAGACGCGCCCCGCGGATGCTGACCGGCGCCACCACCTTGGTGAACTCCACGCCCGCCCCGTTCAGGGTGTCGGCCATGCCGTGCAGCGAGCCCAGGGTGAGGATGCGGGCCAGGGCCGGGGTCTTGACCAGCCGCACCTTGGACATCTCGACCCTGAGGTCGGCGCCGCCCTCGACCAGATGGCCGGTGACGTCGGCCTTGCCGCCCTGGAACGAGCGGCGGCCGAAAATCACGAAGGCGGCGTCGCCGACGTCGGAGACTTCGCCGCGCACCGCCATGCCGGCGGCATCCGGATAGAGCTGCAGGGCCACGAGCTGCGAGCCGTCGTCGCGCGAGAGCGAGACGTCCAGCCGGCGCTGGTCGGCGGGGCTGACCTGGCCCTCGATCTTGACGTTGCGCAGCAAGCCGGCGTCGCTGATCCGCACCTGGGCGAACTCGGCGTCGACGTGGAAAGACTTGACCGGACCCTCGCCGCCCCCGCCGCCGGCGCCGGCCTCCCCGAGGCCGCGGCCGGGCTGCTGCAGCAGGCGGCGCGCGTCGAAATAGCGGGCCCGGGCCGACAGCCGCGAACCGGCGGCATCCAGGCCGATCTCGAGGGCGCCGTCGAACGCCCCTTCCAGCCGGATGTCGCTGGCCTTCAGCAACCCGCCCGAGCCGGCCTTCCAGGCCCCCGACGCGTTGAGCGCGAAGCCGGGCCCCGAGCCCTTGACCGAGGTGGCCTCCACGTCTGGGCCGCTGCGCACGAAGTCGACGCCGACCTGCATCGGCCGACCCTCGGGTTTCCTCCACGCCACGAAGGGCGCGTTGAACGCCGCCTGCTGGAGATCGGCCTGGACATGGCCGCCCTTCAGGCCGTCGGAGGCGAGATCGACGGTGGCGCTGAGGCCCGTGGGGCCGGAGATCATGCCCTCGGGTCCGAGCCCCAGGTCGGCCAGGGTCCGGCCCTCGATGGAGCCCGAGATGGTCATCCGCCGCCGCCCGCGGGCCGAGGGTGATGCGCTGAACCGGAACGAGCCGCCCGCGATCTCGGCGGTCCCCGAGACCCCGTCCCCGGTGCTGGTGAGGTTCACGTCGACCGGCACCGGCGCCTTGGGCTCCAGGCCCGCCGGCATGCCGAGTTCGTGCAGGTCCGCCGCGGTCAGGGTGGTTCGCCAGCGATACTGGGTGCGGGCGCCCGCGGCCTGCGACCAACTTACCTGGCCGGCCCAGTCGCCGAGGCCATAGGCGGCGGCGCCGGATTCGCCGTTGGTCATCACGTCCAGCGAGATCGGCAGCAGCTTGCCGGGCGACACCTCGGCGCTGAGGCCGATGCGCTGGGCCTTGTCCGCCGTCAGCTCGGCCGAATAGTGGAAATGCGGCGTGGACCCGGTGGAGACGCTGATCACGCCGGAATAGGCGTCGGCGTCCAGGGCGCCCGACCAGCCGCCGTTCGGGGCCTGGGCCAGCACCAGCCTGACCGGCGTCTGCTCCGACAGGCCCTTGCCGATCGGCAGGCCGATCGACTTCAGCGTGGCGGCGTGCAGGCGGCCCTGGGCCGTGAAGCGCGCCGGATGGCCCGACCACTGGGTGTCGCCGTCGAAGGCCTTGGAGCGGATCTGGCCATGGCCGACATCGCCGTCCTGCTCGAACCTGGCCGCGAACGGCAGGGTGGCGCCCGCGGGACCGGAGACGCCCAGGGTCGAGACGTCCACCAGGCCGTCGAGGCTGGCCCTCTGGACCGCCGCCCGGCCGCCCGGGAACTGGGCCTGGTACTGCATCTGTCCGCGATAGGGGCCGAGCTGGACGGGGCCCTGGGCGGCCAGCCGCTCGCCCGTGCCGTCGAAGCTCATGGACGCGGATTTCAGCGCCAGGCCCAGGGTCGCGTTGTCGATGCGGACGTTCCTCACCGCGCCCCGGTAGGCCACCTGGAAGTCGCCCGGCCCGGCCTCGAGATAGCGGCTCAGCGAGAAGGCGACGTCGCCCTGCCCCGCCAGGCGCGCGGGCTCGAAGCCGTTGCGGGTGGCCATCTGGCCGCTGGACTGGTCGACCACCTGCAGGATCTGACGCGCGTCGCCCAGGGCGCGGCCGTCCACGAGGATGCGCTTGCGGGCGGCCGCCAGCCGCGGGATCTGCACCACCCCCTGGGACAGTCCCACGCCGTCGATCACGCCGGACTGCACGGTCATCCTGTAGCTGTCGCCGGCCAGCGCGCCGGACCCCCGCGCGGCGTGGATCACCGGCATGCCCTCGTAGGCCAGGATGTCGGCGCCGTCGAAGGCGTAGGTCAGGCGCAGCTGATCCTCGCGGATCGGCCGGCGGGCCGGGATGCCGCCGGTCGGCACGCGGATGCGGAACACCGCCTGGCCCATCCGCCCGACGGGGACGTGGTCGCGGATCCAGTCGCGGGCGTCCGGGCTCTGCTCCTTGGGCCAGAGCGCCACCACGGTCTTGGGGCTCAGCATGCCGGGAATGGTCGCATCCAGGTTCACGCCCCAGGGCCGCGCGCCGCGCGCGCGCTGCAGCACCGCCCGAAGCAGGAAGGGGGAGCCGTCAAGCTGGAGGTCCATCCGGCCCACATCGACCCGTCCCAGCCTGGGCGTGTAGCGGACGCGCAGGGTGAAGCGCTTCACCTCGGCCGGCGGGGTGCGCGGATCCAGCGACAGGCGGGCGTTCGCCGCGTCCAGCGCCAGCTCCAGCCGCTCCGGGCCGGTGCTCCGGCTTTCCGGCGTGATCCAGGCCTGGCCCGAGACGTCGAAGTTGGCCTGGGCCGACACGGCGCGGAGGCTCTGGACCAGCACGCGGCTGGTGGCCGGGTCGAACGAGGCGCGCAGCTCGCCCGACTGGAACGAGGTCGCCGGGCCGCCCAGCCGCACCCGCCCCTGGCCGGCGGTCAGCTGGACGTCGGCGCCGCTGACGCCCTTGTCGGCCGCCCAGCTCAGCCAGCCGCGGCCATCGACGGGCGCGTCCAGGATGGAGATCGGTCCGGTGGCGCCGGCGTGGGGAAACACCTGCGCCGGGTCCAGCCGCTCTGTGGAGACCCTCACCAGCGCGCGCTTGAGGCCGGTGATGCCCTGGGCCTGAAGGCTCAGCGCCGCCTGGCCGATGCGCATGTCGGCCGAGGCCCGCAGCCGTCCGCCGGTCTTGTCCAGCCGCACCTGGCCGACGTGTCCGCGCCAATGGACGGGCCCATCGACCTCGGCCAGCACCACGTCGCCGTTGGAGAGGTCGAGCTGCTGCAGATAGCTGAGCGGGCGGCCGATCCTCGGCTTGCCGGTCAGGTCGTCGGCGAAGCGCCAGAGGTTGGCGGTGGACGGGCCGGGGGCGC
>JANWHQ010000077.1 GCA_025450315.1 Caulobacteraceae bacterium | reverse complement strand
GAATGTCCGGCGGCGCGGCGCATCAGCGCCCTGAGGCGCGCCAACAGCTCCTCGGTGTGGACGGGCTTGGTCAGATAGTCGTCGGCGCCGGCGTCGAAGCCGGCCACCTTCTCGCTCCAGGCGCCGCGGGCGGTGAGGATCAGCACCGGGGCGGTCATGCTCTCCTTGCGCCAGCGCTCCAGCACCGAGACGCCGTCCATCTTGGGCAGGCCGAGGTCCAGCACGACCGCGTCGTAGGGCTCGGTCCCGCCAAGGAAGTGGGCCTCCTCGCCGTCGCCGGCGTGGTCGACCGCATAGCCGGCGTCGGCCAGCGCCAGCTTCAGCTGTCGCGAGAGGTCGGGATCGTCTTCGACGAGGAGCACCCTCATGGCTCAGTATCCCTGCAGGATCGCGCCCGTGCGGGCGTCGATGATGTAGTCGGTCCGCCGGCCGTCGGGGGAGGCCCAGACGACGCGATAGATCGGCTCGCCGTTGGGGCCTTGTCCGAGGTTGGCGTCCAGCATGTGGCCGCCACGGCTCCGCAGCCGGTTCAGGATCCAGCCCATCGACTTGATCTGGCCGCTGCGCACGCCGTTGCGCACCTCGTCCTGCTCGCCGCGATCGTAGTCCTGGGCGCGGCGGGGGTCCGGCGGCGCGGCATAGGCGGGTCCGGACTCGGGGCCGGCGGGATAGCCGCCGCTCCAGCGGCCGTCGCCGGGGCCGGCGGGACCTTGCCGCCCGCCCGGGCCGCCGGCCCAGCGCCCGCCGCCGCCGCCATGCCAACCGCCGTCGCCGCGGCCCTCGCCGCCGCCATGCCAGCCGCCGCCGCGGCCATGGTCATGATCGGCCATGGCCGGCGTGGCCGCCGCGACGATCGCAGCCAGCACGAGCGGAAGCACGTACTTCATACGACGTCCATAAGAGGCTGGGCCTGAATGCGGGCTGAATACGACCTCACCGAAGCCCTTCCTATCACCCTCTCCGTTTGGGCGTGTAGGGACGGGACTTTCGCCAAGCTTCGGCGAATGCCTCCAGTTCGGGATCGGTTCCTTCCGGCAACATGATCATCACCCGCGCGAGCAGGTCGCCGCGCTTGCCGGTGCGACCGTCCGGAAGGCCCCGACCCTTCAGGCGCAGGGTCGCGCCGGACGAGGAATGCTTAGGGATGGTCAGCGACACCGGCCCGTCGGGCGTCGGGGCCTCGACCTTGCCGCCGAGGATGGCGTCCGGCGCCGAGACCGGCAGGTCCATGGTCAGGGTCTCGCCGTCGCGCTTGAAGATCGGATGGGGCCGGACGCGAAGCTCGATCAGGGCGTCGCCGTGGCCGGCGCGGCCGGCCGCGCCCTGGCCCTTCAGCCGCATCACCTGGCCGTCGACCGCGCCCTTGGGGATGTTCACATCCAGCACCCGGCCGTCGGAGAAGCTGATCCGTTTCTTGGCGCCGCGGATCACGTCTTCCAGATCGACGTCCAGCTCGGCGCGCACGTCCGCGCCGCGGTTGGCGAAGCCGCCGCCGAAGCCGCGCTGGCCGCCGCCCCCGCCCCGTCCGAACACGTCGCCCAGGATGTCGTTGAGATCGACGCCCTCGAAATGGGCGCCGTGGAAGCTGCTGGTGTGGTGGAAGCCGCCGCCGGGACCGCCGGCCGTCTGCCCGCCGAAGCCGCCGCCGCCGAAGCCGCGCACGGTCTCGCGTCCGTCCGCGTCGATCTCGCCGCGGTCGAACTTCTTGCGCTTCTCCTCGTCGCCGACGATGTCGAAGGCGGCGCTGACCCGCTTGAACCGCTCCTCGGCCTTCTTGTCGTCCGGGTTCTGGTCGGGGTGCAGTTGCTTGGCCAGCTTGCGGAACGCCTTGCGGATCTCGTCCGCGCTCGCGCCGCGAGACACGCCCAGTTCCTGATATGGATCCTGCGCCAACGCCAAGGCCCCGATGTGAACAACAGGGCCCTGAATTAGGCCATCGCGCGGTCAATACAAGGGCGACTGTGGCCTTTGCGCAACAGAGGCTTCCCGGGGCCTAATCCGCCAGCGAGGCCCCCAGGGCGTCGAGGAGCAAGCCGGTGCCGTGCTCGCGCGAGCCGTTGTCGTCGTAGCCGTCCAGGAACACGCCCTGCTCGGTCACCGCCAGGGTGGTCCCGGCCCCGTCGGCGCGCAGCTCCATCGTCGCCAGCGAGACCGAGATCTTCCTGTCGTTCAGGTGCATGACGTAGCTGTAGACCAGCCGCTCGTTTGCAACGACGTCGTGGTAGGCGGCGTCGAAGGTCGAGACCACGCCGCCCTTCCAGCGGCCCTTGAGCCGCTCGGTCCCGCCCTCGCGGACGTCCATGTGACGTTCCAGCAGCTCCCAGTCCCCGGGCGCGCCGGAGAACCACCTGGCTTTGGCGTCGGGGTCGGTGAGCGCCTTCCAGACCCTGGCCGCGGAGGCCGGGTAGGTGCGGGTCAGATGGAAGGTCGCGTGCGCGGCCTGGCGGATGCCTTGGCCGAGTTCGGCGCGCCTGGCCGCCGCCTCGTGCTCGGCGGAGCCTATCTTGGTTTCAATCGTCCCGGCCATCGCCATCTCCTTCCGCTCCGAGCGTGCTCAGGTAATCGCCCAGGCGGTCGAGGCGCTGCTCCCACTCGATCCGCCGGGCGTCGATCCAGCCGCCGGCCAGGCGCAGGGCGTCCGGCTCGATGGCGCAGGTTCTGACCCGGCCGGTCTTCTGCGAGCGCACCAGGCCGGCTTCCTCCAGCACCCCCAGGTGCTGCATGGCCGCCGGCAGCGACATGGGCAGGGGCCGCGCCAGCTCCGAGACCGCCGCCGGCCCCCGGCTCAGCCGCTCCATCATCGCCCGCCGCGCCGGGTCGGCGAGGGCCCGGAACAGGCGGTCCAGATCGGGTTGTTGGTTAAGCATGTGCCTAACTATCACGGCCCAAACAGTTAGGCAATGGCTTTAGTTTCTCACATTACGAAGCCTTATGTTGTCTCCCCGCGCCAGACGGCTAGAGTCCGCTTCGCAAGGGGAGGCCAAGCGATGACCTGGCAGTCCGTGTTCTTCTCTTCCAATGGCCGCATCGGTCAGAAGGATTTCTGGTTCGCAGCGTTGATCCTGTTCGTGGCGTGGGTGCTGTCGCACTTGCTGCACGTGTTCGCGCTCTTCGCCTGGCTGGTGATCTGGTATTGCTGGATCTGCATCCTGGCCAAGCGCCTGCACGACGCCGGCCGCAGCGGCTGGTTCGTGCTCGTCCCGTTCGTGGTGGGAGGCATCGCGGGCTGCCTCGCCATGGTGATCGGCGGCATCGCCGCGATCACGGCCCTGGCGACCAGCGGCGGCTCCATGGACCCGTCCTCGTGGGCGGTGCTCTGGGGATCGCTGGGCTTCGTCGCGACGATGTTCGGCGTCGCCGGGCTGGTGAACCTGGTCTTCCTGCTCTGGGTGGGGCTCAGCGCGCCCGAAGCCGGCGAGAACCGCTACGGCCCGCCGCCCGCCTCCTGGATCAGCGCCGCCCCGCCGCCGCCAGCCGCGGCGCCGCCGGCGGCCTAGCCGCGGTCCTCGCCGAGCTCGGGGGCCTGGAAGTCCAGGGCGTCCTCGGGATCGGCCAGGGTCTCCTCCGAGATGGTCAGGTCGCGGATCGAGACGCCGGCCTGGTGCACGCTTTCCGGATCGCCGGTGACCAGCGGGTGCCAGGACGGCAGCCCCCGGCCCTCGTGCAGGCGGCGGTAGGCGCAGCTGGGCGGCATCCAGGCCAGGGCCTCGATGTTCCAGGGCGTCAGCTTGATGCAGTCGGGAACGTGCGCCTTGCGGTTCACATAGTCCTTGCAGCGGCAAAGGTGCTGGTCGAGCAGCTTGCAGGCGACGCGGGTGGGGATCACCTCGCCGGTCGCCTCGTCCTCGAAACGGATCAGGCAGCACAGGCCGCAGCCGTCGCAGAGGCTCTCCCACTCCGCGGCGGTCATCTGTTCGAGGGTCTTGGTCTGCCAGAAGGGCTTTTGCGCCATGTTATGGGCGTCCTAAACCCCGACGGCCTTTTCACCAACGTGCCCGCTTGACCGACCGTTTCCCAGATCACGAGCCCGAGACCACGACCTTCCGCGCCGACCTGCCCACGCGGCGGCCGCTGGGACGGCGCGTGCGGATCGGCGTCACGGCCGGGGTGGCCGGGACGCTGCTGGTGATCCTGGCGGCGGCCTGGATCCAGCTGGCCTGGCTCTCGGGCCTGCCCAAGGTCCGGACCGCCGACGCCCTCTGGTCGCTGAACCGGGCGCCCGGCATGACCTTCCTGGACCGCATGGGCCAGACCATCGCCGTGCGCGGCCCCCGCAACGGGCGGCGGGTGACCCTGGCCGAGCTGCCCGCCTATGTGCCGCGCGCCTTCCTGGCGGCCGAGGACCGGCGTTTCTACCAGCACGGCGCGGTCGACTGGCTCGGGGTGCTGAGGGCGCTGCGGGCCGACGCCGAGGCCGGCGCCCCGGTGCAGGGGGGCTCGGGCCTGACCCAGCAGCTGGCCAAGACCCTGTTCCTGACCCCCGACCGCTCGATCAAGCGCAAGGTGCAGGAGGCGGTGATGGCCTCGCGCCTCGCCCAGCGCCTCAGCAAGGACCAGATCCTCGAGCTCTACCTGAACCGCGTCTTCTTCGGCTCCAGCGCCTATGGGGTGGAGGCGGCGTCCGAGACCTATTTCGACAAGCCGGCCAGCGCCCTCAGCCTGTCGGAAGCGGCCCTGCTGGCGGCCCTGCCCAAGGCGCCTTCGCGCCTGTCGCCGGCCAACGACATGCCCGCGGCCCTGGCCCGCTCGCACCTGGTGCTGCAGCGCATGCTGCAGGCCGGCTGGATCGACCAGGCGGCCGAGCGCGACGCCCTGGCCTCGCCGCCCCAGCTGGCCCCCGAGCCGCCCGAGGACGAGGACTTCGGCTATGTGCTGGACCTGGCCCAGACCCAGGCCGCCGCCCTGGCGAAGGGCCGGGCGCCGGATCTCATCGTCCAGCTCTCGATCGACAGCGGCCTGCAGACCACCGCCGCCCAGATCGCCCAGCGGGTGATCGAGAGCCAGGGCCGCGCGGCCGGCGCGGGCCAGGCGGCCCTGGTCGCCCTGGCCCCCGACGCCGGGATCGAGGCGCTGGTGGGCGGTCTTGACCACAGGTTCAGCCGCTTCGACCGGGCGGTGCAGGCGCTGCGCCAGCCGGGCTCGGCGTTCAAGCCGCTGGTTTATGCCGCCGCCCTGGAGAAGGGGATCAAGCCGACCGACATCCGCAAGGACGCTCCGGTGCGCCTGGGGCCCTGGGCTCCGGGGAACTACGGCGGCGGCTACGCCGGCGCGGTCACCGTCGAGGACGCCCTGGTCCGGTCGATCAACACCGTCTCGGTGCGCCTGACCCAGGAGATCGGCACCGAGCGCATCGCCGAGCTGGCCAGCCGCTTCGGGGTGCGGGAGCTGCCGGCGCGGCCCGAGCTCTCGGTGGCGCTGGGCGCCTACGAGACCAGCCTGATCGAGCTGACCTCGGCCTACCAGGTGTTCCAGCAGGACGGCCGCCGCCAGGAGCCCTGGCTGATCGAGAAGATCACCACCTCGGCCGGCCTGCCGGTCTACCAGCGCCCGGTCCTGCCGCCCCAGCCGGTCTACGACCCGGCCCTGAACGACCAGATGGTGCGCATGCTGCAAGGCGTGATCACGCGCGGCACCGGCAGGCGCGCGGCGCTGGACCGCCCGGCGGCCGGCAAGACCGGCACCAGCCAGAACTGGCGCGACGCCTGGTTCATCGGCTTCACCCCCGAGTTGGTCTGCGGCGTCTGGGTCGGCAACGACGACGACCGGCCGATGAACAAGGTGGCCGGGGGCGACCTGCCGGCCGACATCTGGCGGCGCTTCATGCTGGCGGCCGAGGCGGGCCAGCCGGTGCACGATTTCGGCTCGGCCGAGGCCGCGACCGCGCCGACGCCGGCGCCTCCAGCCAGCGACGCCCCGGCCGCGGGCGACGGCCGCGCGGGCTTCTACCGTAGCCTGGCCCAGGAGTTCGCCCAGGCGGCCCGGGGCGAGGCGCCGCGATGAGCCGCGCCCCGATCCTGGCGCTCAAGGACGTGCGGCTGCAGGACGGCCCGGTGCGGCTGTTCGACGGCGTCGACCTGGCGCTGGAGCCGCGCGCCCGCGCCTGCCTAGTCGGCCGCAACGGCGCGGGCAAGTCGACCCTGCTGCGGGTGCTGGCGGGCGAGGCCGAGGCCGATTCCGGCCAGCGCACCCTGCAGCCCTCGGCGCGGGTGGTCCGCGTGGCCCAGGAACCGGCCATCGCCGGGGCGCGGCTGGTCGACTACGCCGCGGCCGGCGGCGCACCGCATCACCGGGCCGAGGCGGAGCTGCAGGCTTTCGGGCTGGATCCCGAGCGGACGACGGCGGGCCTTTCCGGCGGCGAACAGCGCCGCGCGGCCCTGGCGCGGGCCTTCGCCGAGGACCCGGAGGTGCTGCTGCTGGACGAGCCGACCAACCATCTCGACATCCTGGCCATCGAGGCCCTGGAGGCCCGGCTGAAATCCAGCCGCGCGGCCCTGCTGATCGTCAGCCACGACCGCGCCTTCCTGGAACACATGACCCGCACCTGCTTCTGGCTGGAGGGCCGGCAGGTGCGCCGCCTGGACCAGGGCTTCGCCGCCTTCGACGGCTGGGTCGAGAAGATCGCCGAGGCCGAGGCGGAGGCGGCCCGCAAGCTCGACAAGGAGCTCGAGCGCGAGAACCACTGGATGGCCAGGGGCGTGACGGCCCGCCGGGCGCGCAACGAAGGCCGCCGCCGCAAGCTGATGGCGCTGCGCGAAGACAAGGCCCTGCGCCTGCGCTCGGCCCAGGGATCGCTCGCCATGGGACTGGCCTCCGGCGGCGCCTCGGGCCGGCGGGTGCTGGAAGCCAATGACATCGCCAAGGCGTTCGGCGAGCGGGTGGTGCTGAGGGGCTTCTCCACCCGGGTGATGCGCGGCGACCGGCTGGCGATCATCGGTCCCAACGGCGCCGGCAAGTCGACGCTGGTGAAGATCCTCCTGGGCCAGCTGGAGCCCGACGCCGGCGAGGTGAAGCTTGGGACCAACCTCGAGATCGCCTATCTCGACCAGGCCCGCGCGGCCCTGAAGCCTGGCCAGACCCTGCTGCAGACCCTGGCGCCCCTGGGCGGCGAGCAGGTGATGGTGCGCGGCCGGCCCAAGCACGTGGCCGCCTACGCCAAGGAGTTCCTGTTCGACGAGCGCCAGATGCGCCAGCCGGTGGAGAGCCTGTCGGGCGGCGAACGCAACCGCCTGCTCTTGGCCCGCGCCCTGGCCCAGCCGGCCAACCTCCTGGTGCTGGACGAGCCCACCAACGACCTCGACATGGACACCCTGGACCTGCTCGAGGAACTGCTGGCCGACTACGACGGCACCCTGATCCTGGTCAGCCACGACCGCGACTTCATCGAACGGCTGGCCACCTCGACCATCGCCCTCGACGGCCGCGGCAGGTCGGTGGAGACGCCGGGCGGCTGGAGCGATTTCCTGTCGCAGAACCCGGGATTCTTCGGGGCGGTGGCGACGGCGAAGCCCCCTTCCCGCCCTGCGGGCGGACTTCCCCCAGAGGGGGAAGATCTGCGCCCGGGATCCTCACTTTCTGGGGGAGGTGGCGGCCGAAGGCCGACGGAGGGGGCTCGCCCCGCCAAGCTCTCCTACAAGGACTCCCGCCGCCTGCAGGAACTGGAGGCGCTGATGCCCAGGCTGCAGGCCGAGATCAAGGCCGACGAAGCCATGCTGGAGGACGCCGGCCTCTATGCCCGCGATCCCAGGCGCTTCGATGAGGTGATGAAGGCGCTGGAGGCCGCCCGCGCCCGGCTGTCCGATTCCGAACTTGAATGGCTGGCGCTGGAGGAGAAGCGCGAGCGCCTCGGTGGCTAGCCTCGGCGCGGCCCCTGCCCTAACTTCGCGCCGCCGTCCGGGGAGGGGAACCGTGAAGCCATTCCGATCGATCGCGCTGGCCGCCGCCTTGGCTCTGGCCGCCTGCTCGCCGGGCCCCAAATCCGCCTCGTCCGCAGCGCCCGCCGCAGGCTCCGGCCTGACGCCGATCAAGTTCGCCACCGACTGGCACGCCCAGGCCGAGCAGGGCGGCTTCTACCAGGCCCTGGCCACCGGCGAGTACTCCAGGCGCGGGCTCGACGTGACCATCGTCCAGGGCGGCCCCAGCGTGAACGTGCCCCAGCTGTTGGCCAGCCGCACGGTGGACCTGGGCATGGGTTCCAACAGCTTCATCGTTCTGAACCTGGCCCAGGAGAAGGCGCCGGTGAAGGCGGTGGCGGCCTTCATGCAGAAGGACCCGCAGGTGCTGATCGCCCATCCCGACCAGGGCATCAGGTCGATCGCCGACATGAAGGGCCATCCGATCCTGCTCTCGGACGCCTCGGTGACCGCCTTCTGGGTCTGGCTGAAGGCCAAGTACCATTTCACCGACGCCCAGGTGCGCAAGTACACCTTCAACTCCGCCCCCTTCCTCAGCGACAAGACGGTGATCCAGCAGGGCTACCTCACCTCCGAGCCCTATACGATCGAGAAGCAGGCCCACCTGAAGCCGGCGGTGTTCCTGCTGGCCGACGAGGGATACCCCGGCTACGCGGCCATGGCGCTGGCCAACGACAGCCTGATCCAGTCCGATCCCAAGGCCGTGCAGGCCTTCGTCGACGGCTCGGCGGCGGGCTGGAAATCCTACCTCGAGGGCGACCCGAGGCCCGGCGACGCCCTGATCCTCAAGGACAATCCCGAGATGACGCAGGACCTGCTGGACCAGGCCCGCGAGAAGATGCGCAGCTACGGCATCGTCGAGTCCGGCGACGCCAAGACGCTCGGCATCGGCGCCATGACCGACGCCCGCTGGAAGGCCTTCTTCGCCGTCGCCTCGGCCCAGGGCGTCTATCCCAAGACCATGGACTACAAGACCGCGTACACGCTGCAGTTCGTGGGCAGGAAGTAGCCGCCGATGCCCTCTCTCTCCCGCTCATCCCGGCGGAGGCCGGGATCGAGGACAGGTTGGAGCCGAAGGTGAAGAACAGGACGCGGCCGCGCGGGCAGGGGCAAATCGCATACGGATCCGCGACCTGTCCTGGATCCCGGCCTCGGCCGGGATGAGCGAGCGTTGGGGAGCATCATCCAAGTGACCATCGCCGCCCTGTACGCCGTCGAGGTCGACTATCCCGGGCGCGGCCGGGCGCTGGGGCCGTTCAGTCTGGCGCTGGAGGCCGGCGAGATGGTGGCGCTGGTCGGGCCGTCCGGGTGCGGCAAGTCCACGGCGCTGAGGCTGCTGGCGGGGCTGGAGCAGCCGACGCGGGGCCGGGCGGCCCTGACCTCGGCCAAGGGCGAGACCTCGGTGGTGTTCCAGTCGGCGACGCTGATGCCCTGGGCGACGGCGCAGGACAACGTCGCCCTGCCGCTGGAGCTGGCCAGGGTCCCCGGGGCCGAGGCCCGGGCCCGGGCGAACGAGGCGCTGGCCAAGGTGCGGCTCTCCGGGGCCGAAGCGGCCAAGCCGGCCCAGCTGTCCGGCGGCATGGCCATGCGGGTGTCGCTGGCGCGGGCGCTGGTGACGAGGCCCCGCCTGCTGCTGCTGGACGAGCCTTTCGCGGCCCTGGACGAGATCACCCGCCGGGCCCTGGCCGACGACATCCAGACCCTGTGGGCCGAGCTGAAGCCGGCCATCGTGTTCGTGACCCACAACGTCGAGGAGGCGGTCTACATGGCCTCGCGCCTGGTGGTGATGACCTCCGGCCCCGGCCGCATCGCCGCCGAGACCCGCATCGAGGGCCCCATGCCCCGGCCGGCCGGCTTCCGCACTACCGCCGGCTTCCGCGAGACCGCCGAGAAGGTCTCGCACGACCTAGCCGTGGCGATGGGCCAGGCAGCATGACGCGGCTCTACTCCATCCTCGCGCCGATCGTGCTGATCGCCCTGATCCTGGCCGGCTGGGAAGGCGTCTGCCGGGCCATGGCCATCCCGGCCTATTTCCTGCCGCCGCCCAGCGCCATCGCCGTCGCCGCCGTGGAGAATGCGCCCGCGCTGCTGCACTCGGCCTGGAACACCCTGTCCATGGCCCTGGTCGCCCTGGTGGTCGCCAGCGTGCTGGCCATGGCCCTGGCGCTGGCGGTTGCGCCCAGCGTGGTGCTGGAAAGCGGGGTGCGGCCGCTGGCGGTCGCCCTGCAGGTCACCCCCATCGTGGCCATCGCGCCCCAGGCGGTGATCTGGGCGGGTCTCGACCATCCCGAGCGGGCGGTGGTGGGGCTGGCGGCGGTGGTGGCCTTCTTCCCGATCTTCTCCGGCGCCCTGACGGGCCTGCGCTCGGCCGACCCGGACCTGGAGCGACTGTTCGACCTCTATGGCGCCGGCCGGGGCCAGCGGCTGCTGCGCCTGCGCCTGCCTTCGGCGGCGCCCTTCATCCTTGAGGGGCACAAGGTCGCCGCGGGACTGGCCATCGTGGGCGCGGTGGTGGCCGAGTTCGTGGCCGGCTCGGGCAGCGCCCAGGGCCTCGCCTGGCGCATCCTGGAGGCCGCCAACCGGCTGCAGATCGCCAAGGAGTTCGCCGCGGTGGTCGTGCTGGGCGTGATGGGCGTGGCTTTGCACGGCCTGTTGCAGGCCGGCGAGCGGGCGATTCTTTTGCGCTGGCGGGGTCGGCGTTAGCCGGGGATTAAGCGCGACGCTTTAGGAGGGCCAGACGCCGGGGGTCCGCCCAATGCGCCTGATCGCTTTTTTCGCCGCCATCGCGGTTCTGTTCTGCCTGACCGACGCCAGCGTCGCCCAGCCGGTCTATGCCGCCTCGGTGAGCCCCGCCGCCCTCTCCGATCCGCAGACGCCCACCGCCCGCGCGGCCGGGCTCAGGATGCTGACCTGGCCGGGCAAGGTGAACGAGGCGCCGCGCCGACCGGCCGCCAGCAGCCAGCGCCGCATCTGGAACCCCGATCCCCTGCCGCAAGCGGCCGCGCCGCCGGCCCCCGCGCCGCGTGTTCAGGCGGCGCTGCCGGCCAGCATCTACGCCCCGCCGCCGCCCGCACCGATGCAGACCGCGTCCCTGCAGGCCCCGCGGGCGCCGCCGCCCCAGACCTTGCCGCCGCCCGCGCCGGTGCGCCTGGCCCGCGCCAGCACGAGCGCCATGACCCAGGCCAGCTCGCCCTCGGACGGCGACTACCTGCCGCCGCACTTCTATTCGCTCTATCGCGAGTACGGCCAGAAACCCGACCCGATCCCTCAGAGCGAGTACGATCCCAAAGCTGTGCCCGTGCCGCTGGGCCCGCAGTTCTTCGCCTCCCAGACGACCGACCTGGCCCAGCCGCCGCCTCCCGTGCCCCATACTGTCACCACCTCCGGCGGCCGCGTGATGGAGTCCGCGCCGCCTTCTCCGGACGACACGCCGGGCTGACCGCGATGGCCGTCGCCAAGCTCCATGCCCTGATCGAACTGGCGCGCGAGCCCTCCCGCGAGCGGCGGCGCGAGCTGCTGCGGGAGGTCACCGACCTGTTCCTGGCCCAGCCGGCCGAGGGGCTCGATGCGGCCCAGGCGGCCCTGTTCGACGAGGTGATGCAGCGCATCGCCGGCGAGATGGAGGAGGCCGTGCGCGCCGAGCTGTCCCGGCGGCTGGCGCCGACCTCCGCCGCCCTGCCGCGGCTGCTGAACGACCTCGGCGGCGACACCATCACGGTGGCCGAGCCGGTGCTGCGCCAGGCCGCGGGCCTGCGCGAGGAGGACCTGCTGGCCCTCGCCCGCACCCGGAGCCAGGCGCATCTGAAGGCGATCTCCCAGCGCGAGCGGGTGCCCGAGGCGGTGTCCGACGCCATCGTCGAGCGGGGCGATGATTCCACTCTGGGCGTGCTGCTGCGCAACGAGGGCGCGGCGCTGTCGCGCGAAGCGAGTGAGACGGCGGTCGACCGCGCCCAGGCCAATCCGGACCTGCACGCGGCGGTGGTGGGGCGGCGCAGCCTGCCGCCGGACCTGATGAACGAGATGTACTTCATCGTCGAGGCCAAGCTCCGGGCCAAGATCATGGCCCGCAACGCCGAACTCGACCCCAAGGCCCTGGAGGCGGCCCTGCAGGCCGGCCGCAAGCGGCTGGAGGCCCGCGACGGCGTCGCTCCCTCCGATCTCGCCGAAGCCGAGGCGCATATCGAGGCGCTGGTCAGCAGGAACGAGCTCGAGCCCAAGACCCTGGTGGGCTTCCTGCGCAAGGGCGAACGCACCCGCTTCACCGCGGCGCTGGCGCGCAAGGCCGACATCGATTTCCAGACCGCCCAGAGGATCCTGGACGGCCGGCGGGTCGATCCCCTGGCCATCGTCTGCAAGGCCGCCGGCTTCGACCGGGCCCTGTTCCTGACCTTCGTGGTGCTGATGTTGGACTCGGACGAGAACGCCCTCGGCCGCGCCCAGGAGTACGGCGACCTCTACAACCAGCTCTCCAGCGAATCCGCCTCGCGGGCGATCCGCTTCTGGCGCCTGCGCCGCCAGACCGCCGACGTCGCGGCCTAGCAATCCCCATCCCGCTCGTCCCTGCGCTGGCCGGGATCCCGGACAGGTCAGAGCGGCGCACGGTGAGGCTTCCACGCTTGCCGCAGGCCGCCCGTATTCGCCACGAGCTTCGTGCTTCCCCTTGAGACTCGGCGTCGGTTGTCCTGGGTCCCGGCCTTCGCCGGGACGGACGGCGTGCGGGAGAGCCGAACGAGCTAGATCGCGGATGCCTCGCGGAGGCGCTCCAGGTCGGTCGCCGCCAGGTCTGCCAGCGACCTCAGGCCGTGTTCGGAAAACACGTCCAGCGCTCCCAGGAGCGCCTCGCCGGCGCGGGCGTGCTCGCCGCGGTCGCAGCCGCGGGCCTTGGCCTGGGCCTCGTAGATCCGCGCCAGGTTGAGCTGGAACACCGCCCAGGCGATGGGATCGGGCGGCGACTTCAGGGCGGCGAGCTCGCCGCGCAGCACCGCCTCGGCCTCGTCCAGGGCATAGACGTCGCCGCGCGCCTCGGCCCGGCGGACCAGGCAGGCGACGCGGTCCTGCACCACCACCGCGCGCAGGGCCAGGTGCGGCTGCTTGCCGATCACGCCCAGCGCCTGGCCGAAGGCCTGCAGCGCCTTCAGGAACGAGCGCTCGTCCTCGCTCGCCTCGGCCAGGGCCGCGTGCACCAGGCCGCGGCCGTGCTGCAGGCGGGCCCAGTCGAGCGGGGAATGATCGGGCAGGGTCAGCTCCAGCGCCGACTCCAGGGCGTCCAGCGCCCCCAGCGCCGCGGCCGCGTCGGCGCGCATCTCGGCCAGTTGGATCAGCGCCAGGGCCCGCAGCTCCTGGGCGCGGGCCAGCAGGATGGGATTGTAGGCGCCGTCGAGCGTCGCGATCAGCCCGGCCAGGACGCCCCGCGCCTCGCCGATCAGGGCCGCGTCGCCCCGGCGCACGCCGGCCCCGGTGAGGAATTCGGCCTGTTCGAGTCGCAGCGCGGCGCGCTCGACGCCGGCCAGGCGCAGCCGCCGGTCGGCCAGGACGGCCGAGATCTCCTCGATGGCGGCGTGCAGGGCCGCCGGATCGGACCCGCCCAGCGCCAGGCGCGCGGCGGTGACCGCCCTCACCGCCTGCACCTCCGGGGTCTCGGGGGCGTGCTGCAGCAGATGCTCGGCAGCGGCGTGCAGGCCATCCTCGGCGAAGAGGTCGGCGCCAACCAGCCCGGCGCGGGCCTGGGCGCAGAGGGCCTGGGCCTCGACCTGCGAGCGCCCCTCCTCCCGGGCCAGGCGGCCGGCTTGCTCGGCCGAGGCGGCGGCCTTGCGCAAGGCGGCGGCGTCGCCGGTGCGGCGGGCGAACTCGCGCCAGATCACCGAGGCCTCGATCAGGCGGCGAGGCTTGTCCTGCACCCCGATGCGGCCGGCGGCGACGTCGGCGGCCTTGGCCTCGGCGGTCAGGAGATCCAGGTCCAGAAGCTCGAGCAGGGAGGCGTCGCCGAGGCTCAGGCCATCACGCGGCGGGGCCGGCTGGAAGAACCGCTTCAGTTCGCGGCCGATCTCGAACATGCGCGCTCTGCTCCACTCATTCTGCGCCAATCCGGCACAGCGGACGGTGTCCTAACGCCCGAGCAGCAAGGGCGGAGCCGCGCGAACGGCAAAGATTAAGCGGAGGTTAACGGTTTGGCCACCTGCAGCGTCGGGCCGGCGGCGGAATCGGGCGCGATCTACGCCCGCTCCTTGGTGCGTTCGAACCCGACCTTGGGGTAGCGATCGCCGACGTAGCCGATCTCCCAGGACGACTTGGCCAGGAACACGGCCTGCTCGTCGATGTCCTCGGCCATGGCCGAGGTGTGCTTGGAGGCGAAGTCCTCGATGTCGGCCTTGGCGCCAGTGAGCCAGCGCGCCTCCGCGTAGGGCGCGGGCTCGAACAAGACGTCCAGGGCATATTCGCCCGACAGCCGGTCGGCCATCACCTCGAACTGCAGCGGGCCCACCGCGCCGACGATGAAGTCCGAGCCGAAAACCGGGCGGAACAGCTGGGTGACCCCCTCCTCGGCCAGGCCCTCCAGGGCCTTCTTCAGGTGCTTGGCCTTGAGCGGATCCTTGACCCGCACGCGCTGCAGGATCTCGGGGGCGAAATTGGGCAGGCCGGCGAAGCGCACCTGGCCGGTCTCCGACAGGGAGTCGCCGACCCTGAGCACGCCGTGGTTGGGGATGCCGATGACGTCACCGGCGAAGGCCTCCTCGGCCAGCTCGCGCTCGGCGGCGAAGAACAGCATGGGATTGTGCACGCCCATCTGGCGGCCGGTGTTCTGGACCTTCAGCCGCATGCCGCGGGTGAACCGGCCCGAGCACAGCCGCACCATGGCGATGCGGTCGCGGTGGTTGGGGTCCATGTTCGCCTGCACCTTGAAGACGAAGCCGGAGACCTCCGGATCGCCGGGCGCGATGTGGGTCTCCTCGCCGGCGCGGCGCACCTTCACCAGGCCCGGGCCGGGGGCATAGGCGGCCAGGCCTTCCAGCAGCTCGCGCACCCCGAACTGGCGCAGGGCCGAGCCGAAGAACACCGGGGTCATGTGGCCTTCCAGGAACGCCTGGGGATCGAAGGGCTTGGAGGCCTCCTGCACCAGCATGGCGCCCTCCATGGCCTCCTCCTGCTCGCCCGGCTCCAGGTGCTGGACGATGGCGTTGGAGTTCAAGGCCAGCGGCTCGCCGTGGGGCTGTTCGTTCGGGCGGCGGCTGAAGGGCAGGAAGCGCTGGCCCTTCAGGTCGATGATCCCCTTGAACCGCGAGCCCGAGCCCGCGGGCCAAAACAGGGGCGCGGGGTCCAGCGCCAGCTTGGAGGCGATCTCGTCCAGCAGGGCGAAGGGATCCTGGGCCTCGCGGTCCATCTTGTTGATGAAGGTCAGGATCGGGATGTCCCTGAGCCGGCACACCTCGAACAGCTTCAGGGTCTGCGGCTCGATGCCCTTGGCGGCGTCCAGCACCATCACCGCCGCGTCCGCCGCAGTCAGGGTGCGGTAGGTGTCCTCGGAGAAGTCCTCGTGGCCGGGGGTGTCGAGCAGGTTCATCATCAGGCCGTCGTGCTCGAAGGTCATGACGCTGGCCGAGACCGAGATGCCGCGCTCGCGCTCGATCTTCATCCAGTCCGACCGCGTGCGCCTCTGTTCGCCGCGCGCCCGCACCGCGCCGGCCAGGCGGATGGCCCCGGCCGTGAGCAGCAGGTTCTCCGTCAGCGTGGTCTTGCCGGCGTCGGGGTGGGAGATGATGGCGAAGGTGCGCCGCCGTGCGGCCTCGGCGGCGGGGAAATGTTCGGACATGGCGCGGGCAGGTAGCGGCCGGCCGCCGCTTTGTCACGGCCGGCGCTGAATCCGGCTAGGCCGCGGCCTGGGCCCAGACGAGCCGGTCGGCCAGCATCGGGGTGAGGCGGCCGGACTGCTGCTCGGTATGCAATCGGGCCAGCAGGCCTACGTCCAGGCTGGCCAGCCGCACCGCCACCTGGTCGAAGCGGCAGCTGCGCGACGGCGCGACGAACAGGGCCGCATTGACCTCAGGCGCCTTGGTGACGATCAGGGCCGCCAGCCGCCTGGCGCGCTCCAGCCGGCGGTGCTGCAATCGCGGCTCCTCGGCGAAGATCTCGCGCCCCAGCTTCTCCACGCACTCCAGGGTGAGCGCCGAGAACCGGCGCGCGACCATGGGCGGGGTCAAGAGCTGGAGCTCCAGCGTCAGCACCACATCGTTGAGCAGAAAATACATGCCGCACCTCCCCGGGCGTGCGACAGCCTGCCGCATCGAGGCTTTAGGCCGAGTGTAAAGGCGCGGTTAACGGGCCGTACGGCTTAGCTTTCGTCGACTGGCTCGGTCAGGAAGTGGCGGCCTTGGGTGTCCTCGATCTCCACCACCCAGAGGTCCGGATCGATGCGCCGGGCGCGCTCGACGTAGGCGTCCAGCTCCGTCTCGGCCTCGGCGTGGGCGGGCCGCATCCACACCCGCTCGCCGTCGGCGCGGGTGGCCTCGGCATAGAGCCTCACCTGGCCCTTGCGGAGGTCGAGCACCTTGACCAGCACCGCCCCGGCGCGCGGATCGCCCTTGCGCGCCACGGTGGCGAAGGCGCCCCCCTGCTCGGCGCGGCGGATCAGGGCGGACACCCAGATGTCGGTGGAGAGGATCAGAGGGCTGCCTCGGCGTAACGGTCCGGCAAGGGCCGGGGCCTATGGTGGCGGCCAGATGCCGCCGCCCAGAGATATCCTCCCGATCCGCACCCGGCGCCAGCGCCTGGCGCCCATGGCCGCCCTGGCCGCCCTGGCCGTGGCCGGCGCAGCCGGCGCCTCCACGCCGGGAGCCCAGGCCTATTACGAGCGCGCGCTGATGCACGCCGCCGACGCGCGCTGCCACCTGTTCGCGCCGGCGCTCGGCTCGGCCCTGGCGGCGGCCGAAGCCCAGGCCCGCGGCGCGGCCCTGAGGGCCGGCGCCACCAACGCCGCCCTGCGCGTCGTCCAGGCCCAGGCGATCGCCAAGCAGGCCGGCCTGGCCTGCGGCGCCCACGACCTCGGCGTCGCCGCGGCGCGGGTGAAGACCGCCTTCGACGGCTACAGCAAGCTGATCCGCATGAGCTTCCCGGGCGACGACGCCGGATGGCAGGCCGACCGCACCCTGCCCCTGCGCACCCCGATCTGGCGGCTCTCCCAGCCCGCCTCGGCCGGGCCCGTCCGCGTGATGTTCGGCCTGGCCGGCGACTATGGCCATCCGGCCCAGCTCCTGGCCGTGGGCGACTTCGGACCCGGCGAGACGCCCTACGCGGCCCAGCTGATGGTGCGCGACACCGCGCGCGCGCCCGAGCCCTATCTGCAGGCCGTCAGCGTGGCCGCCTGGGCGCGCCTGCCGCTGGCCGAACGGGCGCCGCCGCGCTCGGCTGCACTGGCCTTCACCGCCGAAGCCCGGGCCGCGGCTGACAAGACCCTGCTGCCCCGCGGCGCGGCCTCCGGGATCGCCTTCCGCTACCCCGCCGCGGCGGCCCAGGCCCTGGCCGGGCTCGACCCGCGCGAGGCGGTGACCCTGGTGTTCCTGATCCAGGACGCCTCCGGCGCCACGGCCCGGCGCGCCTATGTGGAAGTCGGCGACTTCGCCGCCGGCCAGGCCTTCCTGGCCGCCGCTCCGCGCTGACGCGCGTGGTCGCGGTAGGCGGAAAGCGCTCGCGCGCCCTCGCGCCTTAGCCCGACAGGCTGAAGCGGATGGGTATCTGCACGTTGTAGCGAATGATCCTGTCGGGCATGTCGGCGCACCCGCCGTATTTCAGTCCTGGGGCCAGCTTCAGAGCCGCAGAGCCGAAGCCATACCCGGAAGGCCACTCCGACCCAACGGCGCAGCTGACAAGTCGGCCGAACGCAGTTTGATCGCAGACGAGAAGCGCATTGCCGGCGATGCCGTGCATCATCGCGCGCGGGGGATAGACCTCGGCCAGTTCGCTCCGCGACGGGGCCGACCATATGAACGGCTTGAGGCACGGCCCTTCAGCGTTTGCAGCGGCCGGTGACAACGCCGCGGACGCGACCAGACCCAGAGCGATTGTGCGCATGGCGACCTCCTCCCTGAGATTCTAGCGCCCTGAGATTTTAGGCTGTTGCCAGATATCCACAACGGCTCGTTCCTTCGCCCCCGCGCCCGTCCGACAAGTCGCCGGCCCAGCCGACTGGGGGCTGCGCCCTACCGCAGCGGCGGGAAGGCGATGATCTCGGCCGAGGTGGCGGGGGCCGGGACCAGCACCGGCATGCGCACGGTCACCGAGGTGCCTTCGCCCAGCCGGCTCTCGATCGACATCGAACCGCCGTGCAGCTCGGCCAGCGCCCGCACCAGCGAGAGGCCCAGGCCCGTGCCCCGGGTCTTCTGCGCCACGTCGCCGGCCTGCTCGTAGGGGCGGCCGATGCGCTGCAGGTCGGCCTCGGCGATGCCGACGCCGGTGTCGGAGACCACCAGCTCCAGCTCGTCGCCATAGCCCTGGGCCGAGACGGTGACCGAGCCGCCCTGGGGGGTGAACTTCAGGGCGTTGGAGATCAGGTTCAGCACGATCTGCTTGACCGCGCGCGGGTCGGCGTCGGCCTCCAGCGGCGCGGGCGGCAGAAGGCCCCGGAGCGAGATCCCCGCCCGGTCGGCCTGCAGGCGGGTCAGCCGAAGCGCGCTGGAGACGGCCTCGCGCGCGTCGATCGGCTCGCGGTTCAGCTCGTAGCGCTCGGCCTCGATCTTGGAGATGTCGAGCACGTCGTTGATCAGGTCGAGCAGGTGGGCGCCGGCGTCGTAGATCATCTCGGCGTATTCGCCGTACTTGGGCGGCAGCTCGCCGAACAGCTTGGAGCGCATCACGTCCGAGAAGCCCATGATGGCGTTCAGCGGCGTGCGCAGCTCGTGGCTCATGTTGGCCAAAAAGCGCGACTTGCCGGTGTTGAGGGTCTCGGCCTCTTCGCGCGCGGCCACCAGCTCGGCCTCCTTGGCGGCGGCGATGGTGGTGTCCCTGAGCACGCCCGACACCCGCCCGTCGGAGGCGCGCTTCAGGTCCAGCGCGCAGGTCCGGTCGGCCGCGCCGGCCGGGGCGAACAGGCAGGTGGACGCGCCGGAAATCACCGCCGAGGCGAAGGCGGCCGCCACCGCCGAGCGGTCCGACTGCGCCGCCGTCTCCGCGACGCCGCGGCCGAGCAGGGTGTTGGCGTCGATCCCCTCGGGCGCATAGCCGAAGGCCGAGACCACCCGCCCGCCCGCGTCCAGCGCCAGGATCAGGTGCGGCTGTTCGGACAGCAGGCGCTCGAGCCCGTTCTCGGCGGCCTTGCGCTGGGTTTCGCGGCGGCCGGCGCGGCGGCGGGACATCAGGAGCCCGGCGGCCAGGCCGACCCCGGTGGTCGAGACGCCCACCAGCCCGGTCCAGAAGCTGAGGGGATGGACGGGCGGCGGCGGGGCCAGGCCCGCCAGGCCCACCAGCGCCGTCATGGCCGCGGCCACCAGCGACAGGGCCGCGCCCTCGGCCAGGAGGCTCGATCCGCCGAACACCGCCGCGGCCGCCGCCGGCGCCAGGCACCAGACCGCCAGAGGTCCGGCCAGGCCGCCGACCAGCAGGCTGGAGGCCACGCCGCAGCCGCCCCACAGGCCCAGCAGCACCGCGCGCCGGCGCGGGCTGTCCCGGCGCTGCAGGGCGAAGCCGGAGACGCCCGGCGCCGCGCCGATCAGGAAGGCCAGGGCCACGGTCCAGGGCGCGCCGCGCAGGCCGGCCAGCAGGAACGCCAGGCACACCAGCACCGCGCCGGCCCAGGCGCCATGCCACACCAGGACGTCGCGGAGCTCCTCGGTCACCCGGCCTCCGTCCTCGTCCAGAAGAGTGCGTTCTTCGGTCACGGTGTGATCAGGCCAGGCTCCCCTCCGGAACACTATCGTCCTGACTGTGACGGCTAAAGGCCGCTCGCTCGCCACGCGACCGCCTGGGAGCCGAAGCTGTGGACGATGACCGAATCGGCCGCAGACGGACTGGATCATAACGAGACGCGGCGCAAAGCGCGCATGGCGCATTGCTACGGGGGACCGCGGCCCCTAAGTGGCCGCTGATGACCATCGAAACGGCCGCCGCAGCGCTGGACGACCTGGCCGGGGATTTCTCGTCCCTGGACGACTGGGAAGATCGCTACCGATACATCATCGACCTGGGCCGCGCGCTGGAGCCGCTGTCGGAGGACGAGCACTCCGACCAGAACAAGGTGCGCGGCTGCGCCAGCCAGGTGTGGCTGGTGACCGAGCCCGAAGCCGGCGGCCGGCTGCGTTTCCGAGGGGACTCCGACGCCCACATCGTGCGCGGCCTGATCGCCATCCTGCTCAGGCTCTATTCGGACCGGACGCCGCGCGAGATCCTGGAGCTGGACGCCCAGGGCGCCTACGAGCGCCTCGGGCTCAACCATGCCCTGACCGCCCAACGCTCCAACGGCCTGTTTTCCATGGTGGAACGCATCCGCCGCGACGCCCAGTCCGCCCTCGCCGCCGGCTGAGCGGCTTGCTATGGCGTTGGCCTGATGCGTCCGGCGCAGCCACGGAGTCCGGCATGAACGCCCCCGCCCGCTTTTCCGACCCCGCCCTGCCCCGCCACGACTGGACGCTGCAGGAGGTTGAGGCCCTGTTCGAGCTGCCGTTCACCGAGCTGGTGTTCCGCGCCGCCGAGGTCCACCGCCGCTGGTTCGATCCGGCCGAGGTGCAGATGTCCCAGCTGCTGTCGGTGAAGACCGGCGGCTGCGCCGAGGACTGCGGCTACTGCAGCCAGTCGGCCCACTTCGACACGGGACTGAAGGCGGGCAGGCTGATGGAGGCCGATCTGGTGGTGGCCGAGGCGGCCCGGGCCAAGGCGTCCGGCGCCCAGCGCTTCTGCATGGGCGCGGCCTGGCGCGAGCTGAAGGACCGCGACCTGCCCAAGCTGGAGGCGATGATCTCGGGGGTGAAGGCGCTGGGGCTGGAGACCTGCGCCACGCTCGGCATGCTGACCCCGCCCCAGGCCAGGGCGCTGAAGGCCGCGGGCCTCGACTACTACAACCACAACCTCGACACCGGCCCCGAGTACTATGGGACGGTCGTCTCCACCCGCACCTACGATGACCGGCTGAAGACCCTGGCGGCCGTGCGCGCCGAGGGCATCTCGGTCTGCTGCGGCGGCATCGTCGGCATGGGCGAGGGCCGCGCCGACCGCGCGGGGCTGCTGCACGCCCTGGCCACCCTCCCCGAACATCCCGACAGCCTGCCGGTGAACGCCCTGGTCCCGGTGGAGGGCACGCCCCTGGGCGACAAGGTCTCGGCCGAGGGCCGGATCGACGGCATCGAATTCGTGCGCACCATCGCGGTGGCGCGGCTCGTCTGCCCCAAGGCGGTCGTCCGGCTGTCGGCCGGCCGCGAGACCATGAGCCGCGAGCTGCAGGCGCTTTGCTTCCTGGCCGGCGCCAACTCCATCTTCGTCGGCGAGCGGCTGTTGACCACGCCCAATCCAGAGATGGCCTCCGACGAGCGGCTGTTCGCGGACCTGGGCCTCAGGCCCATGGGCTCAGGCGCGGCCTGACATGCTGCGCGTCTTCGGCCGCCGCAGCGCCTTCAACGTCCAGAAGGTGATGTGGCTGGTCGACGAGCTGGAGCTGGCCCACGAGCATGTTCCGCTGGGCGGCGACCACGGCGGGCTCGACACGCCCCGGATGCTGGCCATGAACCCCAACGGCCTGGTACCCGTCATCGACGACGGCGGAACGGTGGTCTGGGAAAGCCACGCCATCCTCCGCTACCTCGCCGCCCGCTACGGCCAGGGCCGGTTCTGGTCGGACGACCCGGACGAGCGCTCGCAGTGGGATCGGTGGCTGGATTGGGCCAGAGGCTTCCAGCAGGATTTCCTGAACGGCGTCTTCTGGGACCTCTATCGGACCCCCGAGCCCCAGCGCGACTGGCGGGCGATCGAGCGCTCCATCGCCAACACCGGCGCGCATCTGGCGCTGCTGGACCGCGTGCTCGAGGGCCGGGACTTCCTGCTGGGGGCCGAGCTGACCCTGGCCGACATTCCGGCGGGCGCCCTGCTCTTTCGCCTGTTCGAGATGGACATCGCCCGCCCCGAGGTCCCCAACGTCGAGGCCTGGTACGCGCGGCTGCGCGCCCGGCCGGCCTACCGGCGGCGCGTGATGATCCCGTTCGAAGAGCTGAAGGGCCGCCCGGGCCGCGCCGGAAGCGAAAGGTCAGGCGGCCGCCTGCATCGCCTTGAGCACGCCCAGCGCCGCGGCGATCGCCACCTCGAGGGTCCGCGGGTCGTAGTCGACGGCCTCGCCGCGGCCCCAGACCGGCTCGGGCCAGCATGGGTCGTCGGCCCGCCGGCCCACCACGTGGATGTGCAGCTGCGGCGTCTTCAGGCCGATCTGGCCGACGTTTACCCGCTCCACCGGACGGCCGATCGCCGCCCCGATGGCGCGCACCGCCGCGCTGGCGGCGATGATTTCGTCCATCAGCTGGGCGCGGTCGCCGTTGGAGATGTGCTCCATTTCCCGGGCGCCGGCCCGGCGCGGCACCAGCACGATCCAGGGAAAACGCGCATCGGCCTGCAGCCGCGCCTCGCAGAGCTTCAGCGACACGAGCGGCTCGGAGGTCGAGAGGAAGGCCGGAGCCAGGGCGAACTTGTCCAAGGGGATCTTTCCGGCGAAGCGAGGCGGCGGTGTCTAGCGACCGGGGCGGGCGCCGTCCACCTCAACGGGCCAACTTCGGGCGCGGCGGTTGCGCGCGGCGCAGGCCTTGGGCGCCGATGGCGCATTGTTGCGCGTGGTTGCGCGTTGCGGGTCAACCGCGCTCGGGCTACGCACGCACCGCAGCATCCCAAGGAGCAGACATCATGGCGTCAAAGCCTCCCATTCGCGTTGCGGTCACCGGCGCGGCCGGCAACATCGGCTACGCCCTGCTGTTTCGGATCGCTTCGGGCCAGATGCTGGGCGAGGACCAGCCGGTGATCCTGCAGCTGCTGGAGATCCCGGTCGAAGGCCCGCAGAAGGCCCTGCGCGGCGTGGCGATGGAGCTGGAGGACTGCGCCTTCCCGCTGCTGCAGGACATGATCCTGACCGGCGATGCGGACACCGCTTTCAGGGATGCGAACTGGTGCCTGCTGGTCGGCTCCAAGCCGCGCGGCCCAGGGATGGAACGGGCCGATCTGCTGAAGGACAACGGCAAGATCTTCGTCGCGCAGGGGCGCTCGATCGACAAGGTGGCGGCCGACGATGCGCGCATCGCGGTGGTCGGCAACCCCTGCAACACCAACTGCATGATCGCCGCCAGCCAGGCCAAGCGTCTGGGACAGGACCGCTTCACTGCCATGGTGCGCCTGGACGAGAACCGCGGCCGCGCGCTCCTGGCCCGCAAGGCCGGCGTGGCGGTGGGCGAGGTCTCCGAGCTCTTCATCTACGGCAACCACAGCCCGACGATGTTCGCCGACTTCACCCATGCCAGGATCGGCGGACGGCCCGCTTCGGAGGTCATCGGCGACAAGGCCTGGCTCGAGGGCGAGTACCTGCCCACGGTCGGCAAACGAGGCGCGGCGGTGATCGAGGCGCGCGGCCAGAGCTCGGCCGCCTCGGCGGCCAACGCCCTCGTCGATCACGTGCGTGGCCTGGTCACCCCGGGCGCGCTGCACGCGGTCGCCGTGCCCAGCCATGGGCGCTATGGCTTCTCCGAAGGCGTCTGGGCCGGCATGCCGGTTAGGTCCACCGGGACCGGCTACGAGGTCGTGACCAGCTACGACATGGACGCCTTCGCCAAGTCGAAGATCAAGATCACCAACGACGAGCTGGTCGCCGAGCGCGACACGGTCAAGGAGATGCTGGCCTAGCGAGCGCCGGCGGCGGGGGTGGGGCTCTCCCACCCCGTCGGCATGCGGTAGGGCACGTTGGTGATCACCGCCATGACGCGCTGGATCTTGTGGTCCTCGATCTTGAACAGCTCGGCGATCAGGGCGCTGGTCGGGCGGATGGCCCAGGGGTTGCGCTCCTGGCTGACGCGGCCGTTGGCCGGGGTGTCGACGAACAGGATGTTTCCGGGGTGATTGAAGCGGACGAAGGCGATGGCCAGCCCCTTGTCGACGTCCACCACCTCGATCCGGCGCGGGCGCACCGACTTGATGTAGGTGAAGATCTTGGTGGAGAGCTGGTCGGCGCAGGCCATGCCGCGCAGCTTGGCGAAGTCCGGATTGGCGCCCCCGGTGACGGGCTCGGGATTGTTGCAGGTGCGCACCCCGTTCTCGATGCGGAAGCCGTCCCGGGCGAAGGGCACGATGGAGCCGTCGGCCTGTTCGATGGCGTCGAAATAGAGGTTGGTGATCTTCTCCAGCTCCGCGCGCGAGGAGCGGCGGGCGGCCGGCACGTCCTCCTTGAAGATGGGCAGCGGCGACTGCAGCAGGTCGGTCTGCAGCGACTGCAGCTCGCCCTTGCGGGCCAGCACCGTCTCGACCTGGCTGATCCGGCCGCCCACGACCTTCAGGCGGATGGCCATCAGGGCGATGTTCCCGTTCTCCTTGACCGTCACCAGGGCGCCGGCCTGGCCGGCCTCGGGATCGTCGAAATCAAGCCGGAACGGCCCCAGCCCCCCGTTGGTGGCCCACAGCCCGTCGCCGAGCTTCAAGGGCGCGCCGTCCTCGGTGAAGCGGACGCCGGGCGTCACCTTCAGCCGTCCCGGTTCGTGCGCGACCATGGCGCCTAGATAGCTGTCCATCGTCCCGACCAAGCAGGCCCGGTCGCAGCCGGATCCCGCCGCCAGGGCCGATCCCGCCGCGGAGATCCCGGCGAGCGCGGACATGGCCGCCGCAACTCCACGCCATCCGCGCATGGCACCCCTCCCGTCGTTTCCCTGGAGCGCACTATGCGCCGGCCGCCGCCGCGTTCAACCGCCCCGACGACGCTTGAAACGTATCACGGTCCGATATAGCTAGCCGCCATCCTCCGTTCCGCGCCGCCGCCGACCGCCAGCGGAGACGGCGTGGAGGCCAAGTCCAAGCAGAGAATGACGAGACCTATGTACGCCCCCCGGCGCGGCGCGCCCGATGCGTCCGCCCAGACCCACGCGCTCGGCGACTTCACGGCGGACCGACGGCTTCTGATGCTGGTCGCCATGGCCCTGGTGGTCGGCGCCGGCGGGGCCCTCGGCGCCTGGGCGCTGCTGAAGCTGATCGCCCTGGCCTCCAACCTGATCTGGCTGGGCAAGGCCTCCGCCGCGACCATGAGCTTCTCGGCCGTGCGGCCCAGCGCCTGGATGGTGGCCGCCCCGGCGATCGGCGGCCTCGTGATCGGGCTGATGGCCCGCTTCGGCTCGGAGAAGATCCGCGGCCACGGCATCCCGGAGGCCATCGAGGCGATCCTGATCGGCGGCAGCCGGATGTCGGCCAAGGTCGCGGTGCTGAAGCCGCTGTCGTCGGCGGTGGCGATCGGCTCGGGCGGCCCGTTCGGGGCCGAGGGCCCGATCATCATGACCGGCGGCGCCCTGGGTTCGCTGTTCGCCCAGCTGTTCCACCTCAGCGCCGCCGAGCGGAAGACCCTGCTGGTGGCCGGCGCGGCGGCGGGCATGACCGGGGTGTTCGGCACGCCGGTGGCGGCGGTGCTGCTGGCGGTCGAGCTGCTGCTGTTCGAATGGAAGCCGCGCAGCTTCCTGCCGGTGGTGGCGGCGGTGATCGTCTCGATCGCCTGCCGGCCGTTCCTGATTGGGTCGGGCCCCCTGTTTCCGGCGACCTTCTCGCCGGACCTGACCACCTGGGGCCTTCTGCTCTGCGTGGGGGTGGGTCTGGTCGCCGGCCTGCAGTCGAGCCTCCTGACCGTGCTGCTCTATGCGGCGGAAGACCTCTTCCCCCGGCTGAAGCTGCACTGGATGTGGTGGCCGGCCATCGGCGGCGTGGCGGTCGGGCTCGGCGGCCTGGTCGACCCCAACGCCCTGGGCGTCGGCTACGACGTGATCCGCCACCTGCTGCAGGGGACGGTCCCGACGGGCGAGGCCGAGCGCCTGTTGCTGGTCAAGGCCGCGATCTGGATCGTGGCCCTGGCCTCGGGCACCTCGGGCGGGGTGCTGGCGCCGCTGTTGATCCTGGGCGGGGCGCTGGGCGCGATCGAAGGCCATTGGCTGCCCGGCGGGACCGGCTATTGGGCCCTGATCGGCATGGCCTCGATGCTGAGCGGAACCATGCGCGCGCCGCTCACCGCCGCTCTGTTCGCGGTGGAGCTGACCGGCCAGTTCGACGTGCTCCTGCCGGTGATGGCCGCCTCGGGCGCGGCCTACGGGGTGACGGTGCTGTTGATGAAGCGCTCGATCCTGACCGAGAAGATCGCCCGCCGCGGCCTGCACATCACCCGCGAGTACAGCGTCGATCCCTTCCAGCTGATGCGGGTGCGCGAGGTGATGATCGAGCAGGTGGAGTCCCTGCCGGCCTCCATGCTGATCGACCAGGCGGTCGATTTCTTCACCGCCCAGGCCCCGCGCCACAAGAGCTATCCGGTGGTCGACGCCCAAGGCGTGGCGGTGGGCATGGCGCCCCGGGCCGAGATCCTGCGCTGGATGACCGAGGGCGCGCACGAGGGCCAGACGCTGGGCGAGATGGTCTCGGACGCCAGCATGGTCCGCGCCCGTCCCGACGAGCAGGTCGGGCGGCTGGCCGAGCGGATGGTCGAGCGCGACGTCGGCCGGGTGCCTGTGGTGGATGACAGGGGCCGGCTGGTGGGGCTGGTCACGCGCAAGGACCTGCTGAGGGTGCATTCGCGCCAGAAGGCCCAGGAGAACGAGCGCCAGGCCATGTTCCGCCCCGGCCGGCCCCAGACGGCGTAGACAGGGCCCCCGGACGAGGGCTTCATCGGGTCGACATGACCCTGTTCCAGATCGCCGCGCTGTTCCTGACGCTGGTGGCCGTCGTCGGATGGCTGAACGCCAGATTCCTGCGTCTGCCGCCGGGCGTCGCCATGCTGGCCTCCGGCCTGATCGGCGCGGGATGCCTCTATGGACTGAAGAGCCTGGGGGTCGGGGCCGTCGATGACGCGGTGCGGGTGATCGGCCAGGTCGACTTTCCCCAGACGGTGGTGGGCTACATGCTGGCCTTCCTGCTGTTCGCCGGCGCCATGCAGGTGGACCTGCACGAGCTGCGCCGACAGCGGCTGGCAGTGTGGACCCTGGCCACCCTGGGCGTCCTGGCCTCGACCTTCCTGGTCGGCGGCGGGGTGTGGCTGGCGGCCAAGGCGCTGGGCCTCGGGCTGCCGCTGCCCTGGGCCCTGGTGTTCGGCGCCCTGATCAGCCCCACCGACCCGGTGGCGGTGCTCTCGACCGTCAAGCGCGGGGCCGTGCCCAAGGGGTTGAAGGCGATCCTGCAGGGCGAGGCGCTGTTCAACGACGGCGTCGGCATCGTCGTCTTCCTGGCGCTGGCCGCCCTGGCCGCGGACGGTTCCACCAACGCCACGGGCGCGGCGCTGCTGGTGGCGGTGAAGTCCGGCGGCGGCCTGATCTTCGGCCTCGCCGCGGGCTATGTCGCGGTCCTGGCCATGCGGGCGATCAACGATCACGCCGTGGAGGTGGCTGTCTCCCTGGCGCTGGCCATGGGCGTCTACGCGGCGGCCGACGCCCTTCGGCTCAGCGGGCCGATCGCGGTGGTGGCCGCGGGGCTGATCATGGGCGACCTCGGCATGGGGACGGCCGTGAGCGAGACGACCCATCGCTATGCGCGCAGCTTCTGGACCCTGGTCGACGAGATCCTGAACGCCCTGCTGTTCCTGCTGCTGGGGCTGGAGCTCCTGGTGCTGCCGGTCGAGCCCAGGAGCGCTGGCCTGTGCCTGATCACCATTCCCCTGGTGCTGCTGGTGCGGCTGGCGACCGTGCTGCCCTGGGGCGCCTACTTCAATCTGCGGCAGGCCGAGCGAGGGGCGAGCCTGATCCTCGCCTGGGGCGGGCTGCGGGGGGCCCTGTCGCTGGCCCTGGCCCTGGACATCCCGGCCAATCCCTACAAGCCGCTGATCCTGACCGCGACCTACGCGGTGGTCGTCTTCGCCGTGGCCGCGCAAGGCCTTTCGTTCGGGCCCCTGATCGCCGCCCTCCATCGCCGGGCCGCGGTTTCGGCCGACGCCGCCTGAGCTATAAGGCCGGCATGGACGGACCCGTCATCGAGACCCCGCGCCTGATCCTGCGTCCGCCCCGGCGCGAGGACTTCGATCCCTGGTCGGCGATGATGCAGGACGCCGAGGGCGCGCGCTTCATCGGCGGGCCGCAGCCGCGCTCCGCCAGCTGGCGGGGGTTCTGCAGCGTGGCCGGCGCCTGGGCGATGTTCGGCTTCGCCATGTTCTCGGTGATCGAGAAGTCCTCCGACCGCTGGATCGGCCGCCTGGGGCCCTGGCGGCCCGAGGCCTGGCCCGGCCCCGAGGTCGGCTGGGGCCTGGCGCGCGACGCCTGGGGCCGGGGCTACGCCACCGAGGGCGCGGCCGCCTCGATCGACTGGGCCTTCGACCATTTGGGCTGGACCGAGGTGATCCACTGCATCGATCCGGAGAACGCGCCCTCCCAGGCGGTGGCGGCGCGGCTCGGCAGCCGCCGGCTGGGCGAAGGGACCCTGCCCGCGCCCTTCGACACCGTCACCGTCGACATCTGGGGCCAGAGCGCCGCCGAATGGCGCGCCCGCGCCCGCTGAGCCTCAGAGCCAGCCCATCTGGCGCAGCGCCTTGGCGCAGGTTCGGCTGACCGGCGCCTCCGAGCCATCCTTCAGCGCCAGCGTGGCTCGCCCGTCCGAACGCCGGACGTCGGCGACGCCGGCCTTGGCCACCCACCACGACCGGTGGGTCCTGGCTCCCTCCAGGCCCTCGAGTTCGACGATGGCGTCCGACAGCCGCATCAGGATCAGGTCCGAGCCCTTGGAGGTGTGCAGGCGCAGATAGTGGTCCTCGGCCTCGACGGCATAGACCTCCGCTCCCCAGAGCCGCGCCGGCAGGCGCGCGAGGAACTTGGGCGGCTCGGCCGCCGCGGCGGCGACGACGACGGTGCTTCGTTCGCGGTACACGGCCCAGCTGATCACCGACATGAAGACGCTCATCAGCAGCGAGTAGCCCAGGTACTGCGGCAGCATCGCCAGCTTGGGTCCGTGCAGGAAGGCGATGCCCAGCACCGCCCAGACCCACAGCCCCACCAATACCGTCGCCAGCAGGCCCACCACGACCCGCCGCGCCAGCGACCACGCCCTCAATCCCGGAATCCACCCGGACACGGAAATGCTGCAGGCCACGATCACGCCGGCGCCCAGGCCGAACAACACGAAGAACAGCGTCCGTGGTCCCAAGGGCGCGACGTTGGAGCCGAAGGCGCCGACAAGGCTCAGGAAAAGGGCGACTACGACCGACAGACCGAGGCTGCGCGCCCAGTCGGCCTTCCACGAAGCGCGAACGGCCGGCGCCTGCTCCTGGCGAATTTGTCCCGCTTGTTCGCGCAACTGCCGCTGAAGCCCCCGCCCTTGCAGCCTATGCCCCGCCGCACGGCGCGCCCAGGCGCCGCCGAGGAGATGTCGATGTCGAGCCAGACCGTGTCAACCGTGCCCAAGGCGCGTTCGTTCGCCATCCGCTTCGGCGTGTCGCTGCTCGCCGCCACGGGCCTGGTGGTGCTGGCGCTGGGCGCGCGGGGGATCGCCTACGTCGGCCGGATGATGGCCAGCGCCCGCCCCCACCTTCCCGACCTCGGATTGATCGCGACCGCCTCGCCCGCGATCCAAATCCACCTGGCCACGGTGCTGACCGCCTTCGCCCTGGCGACGGTCCAGATGGTTGGACCCAAGGGACGCGCCTTCCACCGGATCAACGGCTGGGCGCTATCCATCCTGCTGGCCGTCACCGCAGTGGCGTCGCTGTTCATCCACGATCCGCGGGGCGGGCTGTTCAATCCGTTCCAGGTGTTCAGCGTCTGGACCCTAATCGCCGTGCCCTGGGCGGTCATCTCGGCGCGCCGCCACAACGTGCGACGGCACGCCGCGATCATGTCGGGCCTCTATTTTGGCGCCCTGGTGATCGCCGGCGCCCTGACCTTCCTGCCCGGCCGGCTGATGTGGAGGGTCTTCTTCGGCTGAGCCCGAGGCGGGCGGCGTGCGGCGAAATCGCCCGCCTTGGATGATCTGAAGCCTGTATTATATTGGTCCCGTTCGGGCCTGCGTATCTTCATGAGCGATTTCATCTTTCACGACCCCTCGGGGCGTCGCGCGCGTCGTGCTGCGCTGCTGGGCGGGCTTCTGCTGTCGATCATCGCCGCCGTGGTCGCGGCCTTCTTCGCCACCCTGGCCTTCGCACCCAGCCTGCCGGTGGTGCACCTGAAGGACCCGCGGGTGCTGTCGGCGCTGCACGTCGAGACCGCCAGGAAGATCAAGTTCCACCCGACCCTGACGCGGGTGCCCCGCCGTCACAAGGACGCCTCGGGCGCGCCGGCCAAGCCCCTGACGGTAGGCTTCTACGTGCCCTGGGACGAGCGCTCGCGGGTGTCGCTGGCGGCGCACATCGGCCAGATCGACGTCTTCGCGCCGCAGTGGATCGCGCCCAAGGGCTCGCGCGGGCTGCTCGACATCTCCGACGATCCGCAGACCCAGGCCCTGCTGGCCAAGGCGGCCCACAAGCCGTCGGTCCTGCCGGTGATCCATAATTCGCACAACGGCGCCTGGGACGGGCCGCTGGCCAACGCCCTGCTGCTCAATCCCGCCGCCCGCAACGCCTTCGTCTACAACCTGGTGAACCTGGCCAAGGCGCGCGGCTACGCCGGCTACATCTTCGACTTCGAGAACCTCTCGCCCGAAGCGATGAAGGTCTATCCGCAGCTGATCCGCCAGACCAACCAGGCGCTGGACCCCCTGGGCCGCGAGGTCTGGGTCACGGCCCTGTTCGGCGAGGATCCGGGCGTGCTCGACCAGCTGCAGGCCGCCAGCGACACCCTGGTGCTGATGGCTTACGACGAGCACTGGTCCTCCGCCGCGGCCGGACCGGTCGCCGGCCAGGACTGGTTCGAGACGAACCTCGACAAGCAGCTGTCCCACCTGGACGAGACCAAGACCATCCTGGCGCTCGGCAGCTACGGCTACGACTGGGTCCCGAAGGACAAGGCCGGCCACTGCACGGGCATGGATCCCGAGACGCAGGACTGCGCCACCCTGGTGGGTTTCCACGAGGCCACCCAGAACGCCCACGACTCCGGCGCGGACGTCGACCTGGACCAGAGCTCGCTCAACCCGACCTACGCCTACGCCGACGACAGCGGGGTGAGTCACTCGGTGTGGTTCCTGGACGCGCCGACCATGTTCAACGAGATCAAGGCGGCGGACGACTATCTGCCGCGCGGCTACGCCCTGTGGCGGATGGGCGTGGAGGACCCCGGCGTGTGGTCGCTGCTGCCCCACGCCTACGGCAAGGTCTCGTCCCGGAGCCTCGCATACCTGCCGCCGTCGCCGGACGTCGACTTCGACGGCAACGGGGAGGTGCTGCGGGTCGCCGCCACGCCCAAGCCCGGCGAGCGCACCTTCTCGATCGACCCCGACACCGGCCTGATCGCCGACGAGCACTACGACGTGATGCCGACCGCCTACGACATCCAGCGCTACGGCGCGAAGAAGAACCTGGTCGCCCTCACCTTCGACGACGGCCCCGATCCGCGCTGGACGCCGCAGATCCTCGACATCCTTAAGGCCAAGCATGCGCCCGGCACCTTCTTCGTGATCGGCCAGAACATGCAGCTGCACCCCGAACTTGTGGCCCGCGAGATCCGCGATGGCGACGAGGTGGGCAGCCACACCTATACCCACCCCAACATCGCCGCGACGCCGGTGGCCGAGACGGACCTGGAGCTGAACCTCACCCAGCGCCTGTTCGAGGTGATCACCGGCCGCAGCCTGCGGCTGTTCCGGCCGCCCTATTTCGGGGACGCCGAGCCGTCGACGCCGGCCGAGGTCGAGCCGCTGATCACCGCCCAAAAGCTCGGCTATCTGATCGTCGGTCTGCGCGTGGACCCCGACGACTGGCAGAAGCCGCCCGCACAATTGATCATTCAGCGCACGCTGGATGGCGTGGACTCGGCCGATCCCAAGGACCTCTCCAAGCCGACAAAGCAGGTGATCCTGCTGCACGATTCCGGCGGCAATCGTGAGAGAACCGTCAAAGCGCTGCCCCAGCTGATCGACGACCTGAGGGCCAAAGGCTACACCCTGGTGACGGTGGGCGAACTGGCGGGGCTGACGCCCGATCAGGCCATGCCGCCGGTGAAGGAGACATTCGAACTGGTGCTCGACCGCATCGGCTTCAGCTTCTTCCGCTACGTCGACGCCTTCTTCCGCTTCCTGTTCATCAGCGCCATCGCCCTGGGGGTGGGCCGGCTGGTGTTCCTGTCGGTGATGTCGGTGTTCCACAGCTGGGTGTGGAAGCGACGCCGCCCGCCCGCCTTCGATCCGGACGGCGGGGCCCTGGTGAGCGTGCTGATCCCCTGCTTCAACGAGGAAAAGGTGATCGTGGGCTCGGTCGCCCGCATCCTGGAGTCCAGCTGGCGGCGGCTGGAGGTCATCGTGCTGGACGACGGCTCCTCGGACGACACCTCCGGCGCGGTCCAGAGGGCTTACGCCAACGAGCCGCGGGTGACGCTGATGCGCTTTCCCAACGGAGGCAAGGCGCTGGCCCTGAACCGCGGGCTGCAGGTCGCCAAGGGCGACGTGGTGGTGGCGCTGGACGCGGACACCCTGTTCCCGGCCGACACCATCGGGCGGCTGGTGCGCTGGTTCGCCGACCCCGAGGTGGGCGCGGTGGCCGGCAACGCCCTGGTGGGAAATCGCCTGAACCTGATCACCCGCTGGCAGGCGCTGGAGTACGTCACCGCCCAGAACCTCGAGCGGCGGGCGCTGGCGGCGCTGGGCGCGGTGACGGTGGTGCCGGGCGCGGTGGGCGCCTGGCGGCGCAGCGCGCTCGAGCAGCTGCACGGCTTCCCCGGCGACACCCTGGCCGAGGACCAGGACCTGACCATCGCCGTGCAGCGGGCGGGCTGGCGCGTGGAGTTCGACCCCTCGGCGCGCGCCTACACCGAAGCGCCCGACAGCCTGATGGGCCTGTTGAAGCAGCGCTTCCGCTGGTCGTTCGGCACCCTGCAGTGCATCTGGAAGCACCGGGCGGCCACCTTCTCGACCAAGCACCCGACCCTGGGCTTCATCGCCCTGCCGCAGATCTGGCTGTTCCAGATCTTCCTGGCCCTGGCCGCGCCCCTGGTGGACCTGGCGGTGATCTACAGCGTCGCCGCCGCGGTGATGGACAAGCTGATGCACCCGGTCGAGTGGTCGCCCGACAAGCTGACCCAGTCGCTGCTCTATTGGGCGGCGTTCATCCTGGTGGACCTGTCGGCCTGCGCGCTCGGCATGGCGCTGGAGCGGCAGGCGCCCTGGGGGGACCTGGTCTGGATCCCCGTCCAGCGCTTCGGCTACCGCCAGCTGATGTACTACGTAGTGATCAAGTCGGTGCTGACCGCGATCCGGGGCCCGATGGTGGGCTGGAACAAGCTTGAGCGCAGAGCCACGGCCGAGATGCAGAGCGAACCCCAGGCGGCCGGCGCCGGCCTCCACACGCTTGCCCTCAAGCTGTTCGGATGGCGCCCGTTCCGACGCCAGAAGGACATACCGGCGCGAAGTCCACGACCTTAGTTGCGGCGCACAACGGGGGTCCCTATAAGCTGCGCCCCGCCCCCCCAGCGCAGCGACTCGCCGCGCTCAATCCAGGCGCATCGATGGACATCCACGAACATCAGGCCAAGGCCGTCCTGAAGGAATTCGGCCTGCCGACGCCCAGAGGCTTGCCGGCGTTCTCGGTCGAGGACGCGGTGCGCGCGGCGCAGGAGCTGGGCGGACCGGTCTGGGTGGTGAAGGCCCAGATCCACGCCGGCGGGCGCGGCAAGGGCGGCGGGGTCAAGGTGGTCAAGTCCATCGACGAGGTCCGCGCCGAAGCCCAGCGCATGCTGGGCATGACCCTGGTCACCCACCAGACCGGCCCCAAGGGCCGCGTGGTGCGCCGCCTGTATATCGAGGAAGGCGCCGCGATCGCCCGGGAGCTCTACCTGTCGATGCTGGTCGACCGCGAGACCTCGCGCGTCGCCGTGGTGGCCTCCACCGAGGGCGGCATGGACATCGAGGAGGTCGCCCGCACCGCGCCGGACAGGATCGTCACCTTCTCGATCGACCCGGCCACCGGCGTCTTCCCGCACCACGGCCTGTTGCTGGCCAAGGCGCTGAAGCTGGAAGGCCAGGCGGCCAAGCAGGCGCGGCCGCTGCTGGCCAACCTCTACCGGGCGTTCACCGACAAGGACATGAGCCTTCTGGAGATCAATCCGCTGATCGTCACCGGCGAGGGCGACCTGAAGCTGCTCGACGCCAAGGTGTCGTTCGATTCCAACGCGCTGTACCGGCACGACGACATCCGCGCCCTGCGCGACATCTCCGAGGAGGATCCCAAGGAGATCGAGGCTTCCAACTACGACCTAAGCTACATCGCCCTGGAGGGCGAGATCGGCTGCATGGTCAACGGCGCGGGCCTGGCCATGGCCACCATGGACATCATCAAGCTCTACGGCGCCGAGCCGGCCAACTTCCTGGACGTCGGCGGCGGCGCGTCGAAGGAGAAGGTCACCGCGGCCTTCAAGATAATCACCGCCGACCCGAACGTGAAGGGCATCCTGGTCAACATCTTCGGCGGCATCATGCGCTGCGACATCATCGCCGAGGGCGTGGTGGCGGCGGTGAAGGAGGTGGGCCTGAAGGTCCCCCTGGTGGTGCGGCTGGAGGGCACCAACGTCGAGGAGGGCAAGGCGATCCTCCGCGACTCCGGCCTCAACGTGATCGCCGCCAACGACCTCGCCGACGCCGCCGAGAAGGTGGTCAAGGCCGTGCGGGAGGCGGCGTAGATGTCCATCCTGATCAACAAGGACACCAAGGTCATCTGCCAGGGCGTCACCGGCGCCCAGGGGACCTTCCATACCGAGCAGGCGCTGGCCTACGGCACGCGGATGGTCGGCGGGGTGACGCCCGGCAAGGGCGGCTCCCTGCACCTGGGCCTGCCGGTCTACGACACCGTGGGCGAGGCCCGGGCGGCCACAGGGGCGGACGCCTCGGTGATCTATGTGCCGCCGCCCTTCGCGGCCGACGCCATCCTGGAGGCCATCGACGCCGAGGTGCCGCTGATCGTCTGCATCACCGAGGGCGTGCCGGTGCTGG
This sequence comes from Caulobacteraceae bacterium, assembly GCA_025450315.1. Lineage (GTDB taxonomy): Bacteria > Pseudomonadota > Alphaproteobacteria > Caulobacterales > Caulobacteraceae > JANWHQ01. The sequence continues at coordinate 238 of JANWHQ010000077.1, read as the reverse complement.
ACATGGTCAAGGTCAAGCGCGCCCTCTCAGGCTCCAAGTCGCGGCTGGTCGGGCCCAACTGCCCGGGCGTGCTGACCCCGGACGAGTGCAAGATCGGCATCATGCCCGGGAACATCTTCAAGCGTGGCTCGGTGGGCGTTGTGTCGCGCTCCGGGACGCTTACCTATGAAGCCGTGTTCCAGACAACCCATGCGGGCCTGGGCCAGACCACGGCGGTCGGCATCGGCGGCGACCCGGT
>JANWHQ010000076.1 GCA_025450315.1 Caulobacteraceae bacterium | reverse complement strand
GCAACCCGCCCGCGCCCCGGCGGCGGCGGTGCACATCAGGAGGGCCCCGGTCCGCGACACCAGCGTCGCTGCGGCGGGCGTCATGCGGCGGAAATGCCCAACCCCCGCCGTCGTTCCCCCGCCCCGGGGCGCCGGCCGGACCGCGGCGAGGTCCAGCCGCTTCGAAGAATGTGCGCAGGCAACCGGGCCGACGCCGCTTCCCAGACGTCCCGCCCAGGGGTAACGGCTTGATCCGGCGAGGGAATGCCAGTGGCGAAACCGGCCGGAACGCTCTGGAGAGGACCCGGCGCGATCGGCGCCGGGGCTTGTTTCCACCCTGAAATGCCCGCGCCCCGGAGTTCGGGCAAAGCTCAGGCATGACCAAGGACGAGCCGACCGCGAGCATCCTCGTCGTCGACGACGACGCGGGCATCCGCAACGTGATCCGCGACTATCTCGAAGAGCATGGCTATGCGGTCGAGACCGTCGCCTCCGCCAAGGAGCTCGACCTCCAGCTGGCGCGCGCCAAGCCCGACCTGATCGTGCTGGACGTGATGATGCCCGGCGAGGATGGCCTGGCGGTCTGCCGGCGGCTGTCGGCCGAGCCGGGTCCGGCGATCATCATGCTGAGCGCGCTGGGCGATGACGCCGACCGGATCATCGGCCTGGAGCTGGGCGCCGACGACTACCTGCCCAAGCCCTGCAATCCGCGCGAGCTGCTGGCCCGGGTGCGGGCGGTGCTGCGCCGCCGCGGCGAGAGCAGCGGCAAGCCGGGCGTGGCATGCGAGTTCGCCGGCTGGCGGATGGACCTGGTGCGCCGCGAGCTGCAGTCGCCTTCGGGGGTGGTGGTCAACCTGACCGGCGGCGAGTTCATGCTGTTGCGCGCGCTTCTGGAGCGGCCGATGCGGATCCTCACCCGCGACGAGCTGCTGGACGTGGCGCGCGGGCCCGACGCCGACGCCTTCGACCGCGCCATCGACGTGCAGGTCAGCCGCCTGCGGCGCAAGTTCGAGGACGGAGCCCCCGGCCAGGCCGCCCTGATCCGCACCATCCGCAACGAAGGCTACATGTTCGACGCGCCGGTGGTCTGGAGATGACCCCGCGCGCGGGCGGCCCTACCTCCAGGCTGCCGCTGTTCGTCCTGATGTTCGGCTTCGGCCTGGCCTGCGTGCTGGCCGTGGTGCTGGTCAACGCGGCGGTGATCTTCGCCCTGCCGCGGCCCGAGCCCGAGATCTACCAGCTGCGCGACATCGAACAGGTGCTGAGCGGCCGCGACCTGCCCGCCGCCGCGCGGAAGCTGCTCGACGTGCGCATGCAGGCCCAGCGGCCGGAAGGCCCGCCGGCGGCGATGCCGGGCTACCGCTCGCGCACCGAACAGCGCATCGCCCGCGACCTCGGGGTGACCGAGACCGACGTGGCCTTCTCGCGCCGCCTGGTCGGCGGCCCCTTCGAGTTCGAGCCCTTCGCCCGCGGTCTCGGCCGGCGCGAATTCCGCCGCCGCGAGCCCTCGCGCCTGTTCGAGCTGGCGCAGGGGCCGGGCCAGCCGGTGCTGATTGGGCCCTTCCGCGTGGGCGTGAAACAGGCCGACGGCCGCTGGCGGATCGTGGAGACCCGCAATCCCCGCCTGCTGGATCCGTGGCGCCAGCACGTGCTGCTGTGGTTCCTGGCCTCGATCGTGGTGACCCTGCCCCTGGCCTTCCTGTTCGCCCGGCGGGTCTCGGCGCCCATCGCCGCCTTCGCCGAGGCGGCCGACCGGCTGGGCCGCGATCCCGGCGCCCCGCCGCTAGAGCTGCAGGGCTCCTCCGAGATCGGCGTCGCCGCCCGCGCCTTCAACGGCATGCAGGAGCGGCTGCGCCGCTACGTCGAGGACCGCACCGCGATGATCGGGGCGGTGGCCCACGACCTCAGGACGCCCCTGACCCGCCTGCGCTTCCACGCCGAGTCCGCGCCGCCGGCGCTGCGCGAGAAGATGGCCGACGACATCGCCGAGATGGACGCCATGGTCGCCGCCACCCTGGCCTTCGTCCGCGACGCCACCCAGACCGGCCAGCGCGCCCGGCTGGAGCTGCGCTCGCTGTTGGACAGCGTGGTCGACGGCTTCGCCGAACAGGGCCGCGACGTGCGCCTGCAGGCCGGCGACAGCGTGATCATCGAGGGGGACGGGGTGGCCCTCAAGCGCATGTTCGCCAACCTGATCGACAACGCCATCAAGTTCGGGGGCCTCGCCCGCGTGACCCTGCGCACCGAGGACGGCTGCGCCCTGGTCGAGGTCGAGGACGACGGCCCGGGCCTGCCCGAGACCGAGCTGGAAGCGGTGTTCGAGCCTTTCCATCGGGCCGAGCCCTCGCGCAGCCGCGACACCGGCGGCATCGGGCTGGGCCTCACCGCCGCCCGTTCGATCGCCCGCGCCCATGGCGGCGACATCACCCTGGCCAACCGCCTGGGCGGCGGCCTGAAGGCCGTGGTCGCCCTGCCGCTCTGAAGCGGGCGACCTCGCCCTTGCCACAGTTGAGTTCCATCCCCATTTTTGATAATGCGTCGCAATTAAAGGTCGGGTTTGCATATGTCTTCCAGGGTGAAGCGGACGCGGCGGCCGGGGGGCGAGATTTTCGCGCTCAGCACCGCCGGCGCCGGTGACGCGGGCGTGATCGTCCGGGTGGGCGGCGAAGCCGATCTGGCCACCGTCGCCCGCAGCGAGCTCGAGCGCCGGCTGCTGGAGATGGGCTTCGTGGAGGGCGCCCGGATCAAGGTGCTGCACGAGGGATTCATCGGCCGCGACCCGATCGCCGTCCAGCTCGACGACATGCGCGTCGCCCTCCGCCGCCGCGAGGCGGCCGATGTGATGGTCCAGAGCGACCATGACTGACATCACCGCCGGCACGGCGCGGGTGGCGCTGGTCGGCAACCCCAATTCCGGCAAGACCGCCCTGTTCAACGCCCTGACCGGCAGCCGCCAGAAGGTGGCCAACTATCCGGGCGTGACGGTGGAGCGCAAGGAGGGGGTGCTGCACACCCCGGCCGACCGCCGCGTGATGGTGGTCGACCTGCCGGGCACCTATAGCCTCAGGGCCCGCAGCCCCGACGAGGAGGTCACCCGCGACGTGGTGCTGGGCCGGCTGGCCGGCGAAGCGGTCCCCGACGTGCTGGTCTGCGTGGCCGACGCCACCAACCTGCGCCTGGTGCTGCGGCTGGCGCTCGAGCTCAAGCAGGTGGGCCGTCCCATCGTGCTGGCGCTGAACATGATCGACATCGCCGAGCGCCGGGGCCTGGACATCGACATCCCCCGGCTGTCGCAGGCCTTGGGCGTGCCGGTGGTCACCACCGTGGCGGTGCGCAAGCGCGGCCTGACCGAGCTTCTGGAGCAGATCGATCACCTGCTGCCCGAGGTGAAGCCGGGCGCAGCGTCCGCCTGGCGCCCGCCGAACTCCACCGAGCTCAGGGCCGCCCACCGCCAGGCCGAGCAGATCCTGAAGGACTGCGTGCGCCCGCCCGCGCGTCCCGATACCTGGACCGGGCGGCTGGACGGGGTGCTGCTGCATCCGGTCTGGGGCGTCTTGATCCTGCTGGCGGTGCTGTTCCTGATGTTCCAGGCGGTGTTCACCTGGGCCACCCCGGCCAAGGACCTGCTCGACGCCGGCTTCGGCGCGCTCGGCAACCTGGTGACCCAACTGGCGCCGGCCGGGGTGGTCCGCAGCCTGCTGGTCGACGGCGTGATCTCCGGCGTCGGCAACGTCATCTCGTTCCTGCCGCAGATCGTGATCCTGTTCTTCCTGATCATCCTCTTGGAAGACTTCGGCTACATGGCCCGGGCGGCCTTCCTGATGGACCGCATCATGGGGGCGGCGGGGCTGCACGGACGGGCCTTCATCCCGCTGCTGTCCAGCTTCGCCTGCGCCATCCCCGGCATCATGTCGGCGCGGGTGATCGACAACCGGCGCGACCGGCTGACCACCATCCTGGTGGCGCCCCTGATGACCTGTTCGGCCCGCATCCCGGTCTACACCCTGGTGATCTCGGCCTTCATTCCGCGCCGGACGCTGTGGGGCGTGGTCAACGAGCAGGGGCTGGTGATGTTCGCCCTCTATGGCGCGGGGATCGTCAGCGCGCTGCTGATCGCCGCCCTGCTGCGCGGGGTGCTGTGGCGCGGGGCGTCAGAGCCCTTCATCGTCGAGCTGCCCTCCTACAAGCTGCCCAATCCGGCCAACATCGCCCAGGGCGTGATCCAGCGGGCCAAGGCGTTCCTCAAGCGCGCCGGCACCACGATCTTCGCCATCATGATCCTGATCTGGTTCCTGAGCTCGGTGCCCGGCGCGCCGCCCGGGGCCCCCGGGCCGGCCATCAACTGCTCCTTCGCCGGCATGATCGGCCGGGCCATCCAGCCGGCCTTCGCGCCGGTGGGCTTCAACTGGCAGATCGTGGTGGCCCTGATCCCCGCCATGGCCGCGCGCGAGGTGGTGGTGGCCGTGCTGGGCACCGTCTACGCCATCAGCGCGGGCGGCGAGACGGGCGGGGCCCTGGGCTCGGCGCTGCAGCACCAGTGGTCGCTGCCCACCGCCCTGGCCCTGCTGGCCTGGTTCGTGTTCGCGCCCCAGTGCGCCTCGACCCTGGGCGTGGTGCGGCGCGAGACCAACTCCTGGACCTGGCCGGCGGTGATGTTCGGCTACATGAGCGTGCTGGCCTACCTCGCCGCGATGATCACCTATCGGGTGGCGAGCATCTTCTTCCACTGACGGCCTTTCCAGGCCGCGTCCCGGCGCGCGGGCCGCCCGCCGGACGCGCTCCCCCGGCATGGAAAAAAGGCCCGGCGGCCAAGGCCACCGGACCCTTGATCTCTCGCGGGATCGGCGGCCCGAGGCCGCCGTCCGTGCGCCGTCTTACGGAGCCGACGAAGCCGGAGCCGAAGAGGCGGTCGCGGCCATGGCCGACGACGACGCCATCGCCGAGGAAGCCGGGGCGGACGAATCGGCCGGAGCGGCGGATTCGGCGGCGGCCGACGAGTCGGCGGCGGGAGCCGCGTTCTTCTTGCAGGCGGCGAGGCCCAGGGCGGCGACGCCGGCCAGCGCCAGCGCGAGGGTGACGGACTTCTTCATGGAGGTTCTCCTGTGAGAGACTCCGCAGGTCGGTCGGCCGACTCGCGGACATACGGCAACGCTTGGAACCTACCAGATTGTACTGTCCGATCAAGTTTTCGAGAGCGATCCGTGATCGGAGGGCCTGATTCCGTGATGTGAACACATTGCGACCGCAGTGAGTTCTGTTTTTGTTCTTGAAACTGTCCGGGAATTATCCCTTTGACAAAGTAAGCTCTAGCGGTAGTATGGGCCTCAAGAAAGGCCCTACCGATGAGCGACTACAGCAACCCGATCTTTCACGACGAAGCCAAGGCCCGCGAATGGCTTGAGGCTCGGCTGTGGCCGCAAGGCGCGATCTGCCCTCATTGCGGCGTTGTGGGCGAAGCGACCCAGATGCAGGGCGACGCGCATCGCGCCGGCCTCTGGAACTGCAACGCCTGCCGCAAGCAGTTCAGCGTCACGGTCGGCACCCTCTACGAGCGCAGCCATGTCCCGCTGAACAAGTGGCTGGGCGCCACGTACCTGATGATGGCCTCCAAGAAGGGCATGAGCGCCCTTCAGATCAGCCGCATGATCGGCGTGACGTACAAAACCGCGTGGTTCATGTGTCACCGCATCCGCGAGAGCCTGCGCGGCAATGACGGCGATATGCCCCTGGGCGGCGAGGGAATGGTTGTTGAGGCCGACGAGACCTATGTCGGCGGCAAGGATAAGAACCGCCACGCCAACAAGCGCATGCCGGAGCGTGGCGGCGCGGCTTCCAAGGAGCCGGTCGTCGCCCTGGTCGAACGTGGTGGCCGCGTCCGTACCAACGGCTACACACGGCAGTGAATAACGGCCTGAAAAAGATCTTCTCAACGCACATAAGGTCCGTGGGAGGTAGCCCCGAGCGCTTCATCCTCGCCGACGCAGAGGACGAAACTTAGCGCCGTGGCGACCCCTTGAAGGTGCGCTCAGCAGGCTCCCAGCCCGACGTGACGCCCGCGCGGAACAACGCGCGGACCTCCCGCAGCTTCCTCGAAAACTCGGTCGGCTGGTCTCGCCGCGTGTTCAAGGGGCTGGCGACGAAGTTCAGGATGTCCCGCTCGTAGTCGCGAATGTGACCGTTCAAGTGCTGAGGACAAGCTGACGGAATGGCTGCTGGCGAATGCGTTGGTCGGTCATAAGCAGAGCGCTCTCCCTCGGTCTTGGTCTGAGAGTATGCGTCAGATGGGAAATGCCGTTCCCGTGCAATTCGGCGAGGCAGTTGGCGCATGGCTCGTGGAGCAGGTCGAGGCGGTAAGAGGGCGGAGAAAGAGCGCCGCCTAGTCGAGACGCTCGACGCCGTAATATCGAGCCCCCCTTAAGGGCCAACGATCGGCTCCCTGTTGCGCGCGGCCCGAGCGCGGTCCCGCTCCTCTCGGGTGGGGGGTCGCCAAGTGCCCCACTCGCCTGTTTCGGTCACGATCCGGCAGAGCCGCCTCTTCCCTTGGAAGTAGCCCGCCAGGGCGGACCGCCCCGGCCGTGCCATCATCGCCATAAGCGTCGTGAATCGTTGCTCCTTGCCTTTGCGCTGGCTGTTGGCCGCCGAAAAGGCGGAGGCAGAGAGGATCGCGAGAGAGGAAGCCGCAGCGACCGCGCGGATCAGGCAGCTAGTCGATGGGGCCGACGCGCTGGAGCGGGCCGCGCGGATCAGGAGATATGTCGCTGCGGTTTGTGCCGAAGCCGCCAAGCATGACGAGATTGTTTACGGCGCGGCTCTGGATGCGTGGAAGCGGTGGGCGCTCGCTCAGGCGGACCGCATCGACCCGGTGATTTCCGGGGAATTCCTCTCAATGTGGAAATCAGAAGAAGAGACCACCCCGACGACATCCTAGCGGTCATGAACTCGGTTCGACGCCGGTGCGAGGGGCGAATTCGGGCTAGGTGCGTTTGCTACCCAATGCCGGAGTTCGCGCCCCAGGCCCTGGACAGCCTGCGCCAGCCCCTGGAGAGCGGCGAGGTGGTCGTGGCCCGCGCCAACGCCCACGTCCGCTATCCGGCCCGATTCCAGCTGGTGGCGGCCCAGAACCCCTGCAAATGCGGGCAGGGCGGCGCCGGCCGCGGCGCCTGCGGCCGGGGGCCGCGCTGCCAGACCGTCTATCAGGGCCGCATCTCCGGCCCGTTCCTGGACCGCATCGACCTGCAGGTGGAGGTCCCGCCCGTCACCGCCGCCGACCTCGCCCTGCCCCCCGCCGCCGAAGGCACGGCCGAGGCCGCCGCCCGCGTCGCCCACGCCCGCGAGATCCAGGCCGGCCGCGCCTCGGGCCTGCTCAACAGCCGCCTGGAAGGCGCCGACCTCGACGCCGTCGCCGCGCCCGACGCCCCCGGCCAGGCGCTGCTGACCCGCGCCGCCGAAGCCGCCGGCCTCACCGCCCGCGGCTGGACCCGCACCCTGCGCCTGGCCCGCACCATCGCCGACCTCGACGGCTCCGAAGCCGTGCGGCGGCTGCACGTGGCCGAGGCGCTGATCTATCGGCGGAGCGGGATGGAGGGGGCGGGCGAGGGGGCGCAGCGGTCTTTCGCCGCCTCCGCCTGATCGGGCCACCGCGCGGCACCGGCCGCTACTTCCGCATGCGCTTGACGTCGCGCCGCTGGTTCAGCCGTTCCTGCAGCTTCTTCTTCAGCTCTTCCCCGAGCGACTTGAGGGACGAGGTCTCGGCGGCTTCGGGCGGCTCGGGCCGCTCGGCGGCCGGGCGCTTTTTGGCGGGGGCGGGCTTGGCGGGGGTCTTGGCGGTCATGGGTGGATCCCGTCGTGCAGCAGGATGACGAAATAGAGGGCCGAGAGCACCACGCCGGCCACGAAGGCGAAGGTCGCGTACTCCAGCACCGCGGCCTTGCGGTTGTTGACCTCGACGTTGCGCTCGCAGGCCACCGTGTAGTCGGCGATCCTCGACAGCAGGAAGTCGTCCTCGCCATGCCCGACCTCGGAGGACATGGCGTCCGGGTCGAACAGGGCCTCGTACCGCGCAACCTTGGACACCCAGAGGCTCAGGGCCAGTCCCGCCGACAAGGCCAAGGCCGTCGCCACGAACACCGCCCACGACGCCGCCTCCGTGGGCCTGGCCTTCTCGACCACGAAGAACAGGAAGCCCGTGTAGGCCGCCGCGAGGCCCAGGTAGTTGTTGGAATAGGTCCTGAGCTGCTGCTCGCGCAGGGTCTCCTCGGCATAGGCGGCCTTGAAGAATTCGAGCTTGGCGGCCAGCGTCATGACCCCTCCCGGCGAACAGTGTTACGCGCAACGCGGCGCACACGCCAGACGCGTATCGAAGGGGTGCGCCCGGGGGGCGGCCCTCACGCCCCTCGCTTGAGGAACAGGGCGTCGCCCCAGCCGTGGTGGTTCAGCTCCACGGTGTTGAGCGAGAAGCCGAAGCTGCCGAGGAAGGCCTGCAGCTCCTCCAGCGTGGCGCCGCCCTCGTAGAGGTCGTAGCTGACCTCGGTGTAGATCTGCCGCACCTGCTGCAGCAGCAGCGCCGCGCCCATCAGCACCTTCAGCTCGGCGCCCTGCACGTCGATCATCAGGGTGTCGAGCTGGCCCACGGGCAGCTCGGGATGCTGGGCGACCGCGCGGGCCACCACCGCGTCCACCGTGGTGGAGACCAGCCTGACCGAGGTCGGGAACTCCACCTTGGGATAGGCGGTCCGGTGGCGGGCCGGCGGCAGCAGGCTGGAGGATTCGCCCCGGTTGGAGGCCACGAAGAACTCGTACTCCACCCCCTCCAGGCTCGAACACAGGGCCTGCACCGGGATGAAGCGGTCGCGTCCCCGGCAGAACTTGGCCAGCTTGCGGAAGGGCTCGTCCAGGGGCTCGATCATGATCGCCCAGCCCACGCCATAGCGTTCGAAGGCGGGGATCTCCTGGCCAATGTTGGCGCCCACCTGCACCACCCCGCCCACGGGCCGGCCGAGCGCGATGAGCCGCTGGAAGAACCTGTGAACCGTTTCCACCCCGACACCTCCGGCCGCCTTCATCCCCCAATCCGCCGCCCGCTCCAAGCCGTGCGCCGCGCTCACCGGCCGTTAAAGCGGCGCGGCGATACTGGCGCCGATGACTGCGAAGCTACGCCGCCGCCCGGCCGCGCCGGGCCCCGGCGATCATCTGCTGGCCGCGCTGAGCCACGAGTTCAGGACGCCCCTGAACGGGGTGCTGGGCATGACGCGCCTTCTGGCCGGGACGCGGCTCGACGCCGCCCAGCGCAGCTATGTCGCGGCGCTGGAGCAGTCGGGCGAGCATCTGCTGGGCCTGGTCAACCAGGTGCTGGACCTGGCGCGGCTGGAGGCGGGCCGCATCGACCTCAGGCCCGCGCCGGTCGACCTGGAGCATCTGCTGCAGGGCGTGGCCGAGATCATGAGCCCGCGGGCCCACGCCAAGGGCCTGGAGATCGCCTGCGCGGTCGATCCGGGCCTCGCCGGAATCCTGGCGGACGAGGCGCGGCTCAGACAGGTGCTGTTCAACCTGGCCGGCAACGCGGTGAAGTTCACCGACTCCGGCGGGGTGCTGCTGGCGGCCGAGCGGGCCGAGGGTGCGGCAGGCCCCGGCCAGGCGCGCGTGCGCCTTTCCGTGCGCGACACCGGCCCCGGCGTCTCCGACGAGGAGCGCCAGCGCATCTTCGAGCCCTTCGCCCAGGGCCGGGCCTCGGCCGAGGCGGTGGAGAGCACGGGCCTGGGCCTGGCCATCGTCAGCCGCATCGCCGAGGCCATGGACGCCGAGGTGGGCCTGGACAGCGCGCCGGGCCAGGGCGCCAGCTTCTGGATCGACGCCAGCTTCCCCGTGGCGGGCGTCCCCGAGCGGGACCGGCCGCTCGAAGGCCTGGCCGTGGCGATCGTGTCGGAGAACCCCATCCTGGCCGAGGCGGCGGCGCGGCAGG
>JANWHQ010000075.1 GCA_025450315.1 Caulobacteraceae bacterium | reverse complement strand
GGTGGGATTGGTCACCTGGCAGACCAGGATGTCGCCCTGCTTCAGCCGCCCGATCTCCTCCACCGACTTCACCACCCGCGCGGTGCCCTCGACCACGCCGTTGGAGGCGGCGACGCCTCGGATCTCGTTGGGATCGCCGCCCGAGCCCGCCGACATCCAGACGTCGAGGTTCTCGCGGGTGATGCCCCAGAGCATGACGATGGCGGGGTCCTCGATCACGTCCGGCACCGGCCCCAAGGCCGGCGGGGTGTCGTGCTTGGCCCATTCGGCGATGGCGGCCCGCCGCTCGGCCACGATGGCCGGCCAGTGGATCGGCCCGCGCGGCGGCGAGTCGTTCGACCAGGAGGTCATCAGATCGATGATCGCCGCCTCGACCTCGTAGTGGGTCAGCTGGAACACGTCCTCGGCGCTCTTGAAGAAGCCGTTGTCGGCCAGGAGCTGGCCGAACTCCCTGATCTTGTTGAAGAACAGGTTGGTGTACCAGTGCTCGCAGTAGAACTTGTGGCCCTCCACGTAGGGGAACACCCGGTGCGCCAGATGGATCATCTGGTCGTAGGCCGCCCGCTCGTCGTCGGTGGAGAGCAGGTCGCGGTAGTCCTCGATCAGCTGCTTGCGCTCGTCCATCAGCTGGGCGGTGGGCCGGGCGAGGTTCACCCCGGCCTTCACCTTCTCGATGTAGCCGGGCAGGGCCGAGAAGGGCAGCGACAGGTCGTCGTTCCACGAGCGGTGGTAGTGGTAGAAGCCGTCGCCGACGTTGACGTTGAACCAGGGGTCGCGCGAGGTGGCGAGCTCATCCAGCCATTCCTTGCCGGGCGCGCCCATCTGCTCCAGCGACTTCATCACGTCGTCGGCCTTCGCGCCGTCGATGAACTTGCCTTCGATCCCCAGCTCCACGGCCTTGTGCGCCAGCCGCTTCAGCTCCTCGTCCGGGCGGAAGATCTCCGCCTCCATGCCGGCCACCATCCGCGCGATGGTCTGGTCGGAGATCTCGGGGAAGGCCTGCTTGCAGAAGCCGAAGAAGGTCAGGTAGGCGCCGTAGCCCAGCAGCAGGAACTCGAAGTGGTGGTGCCACATCCGGAAGTACCCCTCGAGGGTCTTCTGGTAGGTGTCGAGCAGCCAGTGGTTGGAGGCGATGCCCCGCCCGGAGTGGACGTTCTCCAGCGGCTCGTACTTGGGCAGCGACGGCTTGGGCAGGGCCTGGGCGTCCTTGATCAGGGCCCGCATCTTGTCCTTCCACTCGTCGTAGAGCCGCTCCCAGTGCTCGTAGTAGAAGAAGGCGCGCTGCTGGAATTCGGCGGTCCGCTCGGCGATTTCCTCCGGGTCGGTGACGGCGACGCCGCCGATGTAGACCCGGCCGTTGATGATGCGCTGGTCGATGCCCTTGGCGGTGGGCAGGCACATCACCCGGGTGTTGGACGATCCCAGGGCGCAATAGGCCGCCTCCCCCGTCACCATGTCGAAGTGCGACATCGGCTCGGGGAAGTGCATGGAGTTGTAGAACCAGAACCGCTCGTCGTCGGCGGGGGTGAACTGCATGTAGTAGGGATAGGCGGCCTGGGCCTTCTCGGTGCCCGGGATCACCTTCATCGAGCTCGGCAGCGGAAAGCCCATGGGCTTCACCGGTTTGTTCATGGCCGTTCCTCCTGGCGGCGTGCGCGGCGCCGCCCAGCGACTTTACGCTTCGACACACCCTTAGGCAGAGGCCTGTGGCGAACTAGGGGCGTACCAGCCAGGTTTCGCGGCGTGAAACAACCCTGACCGCCACAAAACGGCCGAGGTCACGCCGCCTGCTGCGCAGGGGAGGAGCGCGCCATGTCGTGGAGCAAGCTCGCCGCGGCCCTGGGGGCGCTGGTCGCCCTCTCCGGCGCGGCCTTCGGCGAACCGGTCCGCACCGACGCCGGCCTGATCGAGGGCGTCCGGCAGGGCGACCTGATCGTCTACAAGGGCGTGCCCTTCGCCGCGCCGCCGGTGGGCGACCTCCGCTGGCGCCCTCCGCAGCCGGTGAAACCATGGATGGGCGTTCGCAAGGCCGACGCCTTCGGCCCTGCCTGCATGCAGGCCCCCGCGCCCCAGCTGGGCGGCACGCCGATCTCGGAAGACTGCCTCTATCTGAACGTCTGGCGCCCGGCGAAGGCCTCGGGCCCGCTGCCGGTCATGGTGTTCGTGCATGGCGGCGGCTTCACCGCCGGCTCGGGCTCGATGCCGTTGGTGTGGGGGGACAACCTGGCCCGCAAGGGCGTGATCGTCGTGACCCTGAACTTCCGCCAGGGCGCGTTCGGTTTCCTGGCCCTGCCCGAGCTCAGCAGGGAGTCGGGCAAGGGCTCGGGCGACTATGGCCTGATGGACGTCATCGCGGCCCTGAAGTGGATCAAGGCCAACGCCCGCGCCTTCGGCGGCGATCCCGGCCGGATCACCCTGTTCGGCCAGTCGTCCGGCTCGGACGTGGTCAGCGTGATGCTGGCCTCGCCTGAAGCGCGCGGGCTGTTCAGCCGGGCCATCGGCGAGAGCAACGGCCTGTTCGCTTCCCTCTGGCTGCCCGGCAACGTGGTCCCCGAAGCGATCGCCGAGCCGGCCGGGACGGCGCTCGAGAAGGCCGTGGGCGCCGCGGATCTCGCCGCCCTTCGCCGCCTCCCCGTCGAGACCATCCTGAAGGCGCCGGGGAACTGGTGGCCGGTGATCGACGGCGAGGTGATCACCGAGCCGCCCTATGTCACCTTCTCGCAAGGACGACAGGCGGACGTGCCGACCCTGGTCGGCTCCAACGCCACCGAGGGGATCTTCTTCGCCGGCCCCAACAAGCTGGTGAAGGCCGCCGACTGGGACCGGCAACTGGCGCCGTTGCTGGGCGACAAGGCGGCCGAGGCCCGCCAGGTCTATCCCTTCCGGACCGACGACGAGGCCTATTGGTCCCAGGCCCATCTCTACACCGACCTCGCCTACGCCTGGCACATCTGGACCTGGGCGCGGCTCCAGAGCCGCACCGGCCATGCGCCGATCCGCATGTGGCGGCTGGAGCAACCCTGGCCGGCGGCGGACCCCGAGAAGCGCAAGCTGATGGGCACCCCGCACGTGGCGGAAATCTTCTACGTGCTCCAGCACTTCGATCCCGACGACAAGACCATGGCCTGGACGGCCGCGGACCGGCGTATCGGCGAGATGATGTCGAGCTACTGGACCAACTTCGCCAGGACGGGCGATCCCAACGGTCCAGGGCTGCCTCGGTGGCCCGCCTTCCATGAGCACCGCCAGACGCTGTTGCGCATCAAGGCCAGGCCGGAGCTCGGGACGCCGGAGAAGGCGCGAATGGAATTGATCGACGCCTGGGAGACCGAGGTCAGGAAGCTGGGGGTCAAGCCGCCCTCGGACTGACCTGGATCAGAAGGCGAACTGGGAGCGGAACGAGACCGTGTCCACGTGCTCGCCGATGTCCCCGCCCGTGGCGTTCAGGCGCTCGATCCGCGCCCATTGGCAGTCGAGCAGGAATCGCACGACGCTGTTCGGATACCAGTTGAGGCCGACGGTGGTGATCTTCTGCTCGCCGCCTCGGACGCCGCCGAACGGCGCGGCCGAACCTGCGACGCCGGCGTGGTCGTTCAGGTCGAGCACGCTGTAGCGGGCGCCGACTTCCCAGGCGCCCCAGGTTCCCGCCTTGGGATCGAGGGGCTTGGCGGGCCGCACGCCGCGAAAGCCGCCGCTGGCGCCGGACCAGGTGCGATGTTCGCCGGTCAGCGTCCAGGCGCCCTGCACGTACCAGCCTGAGAAGCTGGGATCGAACGGCGACGGCGATGCGCCGACCGCCGTTCGGCTCACGTCGATCCGGTACCCCTCGCCGGCGGCGTAGAAGTTGCGGAAGCTCGCGCCGCCTTCCAGGCCGTAGATGGTCAGGCCATCGGCGGCGATATTCCCAGCATCCACCAATCGGGTCCCGTCGACCCGCAGCTCAGGACGCTCGCGCAGGCGCACGGCCTCGGCCACGCCGGCGCCCGCGGCGGTGTCCGCCGGCTTGATCACGCCCTGGACGTTGCCGCCCAGGTGCAGGTCGTAGTCGCGCCCGTGCAGCGGGTTGAGGGCGACGCGGGTGACGAAACCTTCCTGCTGGCCGTACTCCGGCGTGGTGGGGACCCCGACCACCTTCCCGGTCAGCACGCCCGAGGCGTACCAGCGCTTGCCATTCAGGAAGAGGCCCGCGCCCGTGCGCCCTTCTCCCGCGTCCAGGCCCCGCACCAGCTCGGCGATCGCACCGCGCTCCAGGAACACGCTCTCGGTGTTGCTGGTGGCGTCTTCCAGCCCCGCCGGCATCGCCCAGGCGCCGACCCGCAGACGCAGGTCCACGTTCCGGCCGAACGGACGGAGGCCGGCGTATTCGAGGTAGGCCTGGTTCAGCGTCGGGCTCTCGCCGCCCGACCCCCCGAACTCGCCCCAGAGGGCGACGTTCCAGTCCCTGAACGCGGTGGCGTCGAAGCCGAGGCGCGCCCGCCGGAAGTTCGCGCCCGAACTCAGGTCGTTGTCCGCGCGCAGCGGGCTCACGTGGTAATGCGCCGCGTCGAACTGCACGACCGAGCGCAGGGCGAACTCGAAGTCGCCGTCGGCGGTCGCGATCTGCGGCCTCAGGTTGGCGAGACTCACCTTTGGCTGCGCGGCCTGGTCGGCCCGCGCGGCCCTCAGGCCGTTCGACCCGGAGGCCTTCAGGTCGGCGACCTGGACGGCAAGGTCGCGGATTTCCGTCTCGAGCGCCGCGATCCGCGCCTCGCGTGGGTCTTGCGGCGTGGAAGCCGCCGATGGCGCGGTCTTGACGGACAGGTCATCCTGCGCGCGCGCCGCGCCTGGGCTCAAGGCCAAGGCTGCCGACAGCGCCGCCGTGGCCGCTTCCGCACCCCACCCGGCGCGTCTCGACAGTTTCATCTCGATCCCCTCAAGGCCGCCGGGCCAAGCCCTTCATGAGGGAAACCGATTAATGCCTATAGAGGCTATGTGTATTAGAGAAATTCTTTCTACGTGATTAGCGCTGCTCCCTCCCCGCTGCGCGCGCGAGAGGTCAGCCCAGCGGCTCGCCGGTCACCGGGTGGGGATAGTGGAAGGGATGGACGCCCTGGCGCGGCCAGCGGGGGGCGGGCGCGGAGACGATCTCGTCAGGGCCGCGGGGGTTCTCGGGGAAGGTCCGGGTCTGGGTGGAGACCATCAGGGGCTCGGTCTTGGAATGGGCCCAGCCGGTCTCGTAGTCGGCCTGCCAGACGACCCGGTAGTTGAACACGGCGAACTTCCAGACGCCGTCTTCCTTGACGTACTCGTTCTCGTAGACCCCGCCCTCCCAGAACTGGCTGGGGATGTTGGGCGGCGGATTGGGATGGGTCTCGTGCACCCCGCCCTGCATGAAGGTGCGGAAACGTCCCCAGGCGTGGGTGCGGTCGGGCGAGATGTCGACGATGTCCTGCACGATCAGGTGCTCGAACAGCAGCCCGTCCACCGGCCCGTTGAGGCCCGTGGCGCCGCCGTAGAGCCGCCGCGCGCCGGCCTTGCCCCGGTAGATCCCCCCCAGGAAGTAGAGCACCGCGTCCTCGGAGAACAGGTCGACGATGGCCGGGAACATGCACTTGTCCATGAAGTAGCCGTACTTGAACTGCAGCTCGCGCACGGCCTTCACGTCCTGCAGGACGCCCAGCTCGTGGCGCGTCTCGGCCAGCTCGCGCTTCAGGTCGGCCAAGTCACTTTCGATGGTCATGGGTAGGCTCCTTCAGTTCTTCCCTCCCCCTCAGGGGGAGGGATCGAGGG
>JANWHQ010000074.1 GCA_025450315.1 Caulobacteraceae bacterium | reverse complement strand
GAACAAGCCAGGCGAGACGGAGCAGGCGAGATTGGATGCGCATCACGTTGACCCCCCGGTCGGGACTCTCAGTCCCCCTTACATTCTGAATACGGTTTTGCAGCGGACAGGCCGATTTGCCAAGCCGCTTTCGTCCCGCGTATGGCCTTCGGATCTAGGCGGCCGAGACGGTCTATTCGCAGACCCAGCCCTATCGCTTCGCCGCCTATCTCACCTCCGTAGGCCGCAGCGCCGAGGGGCTGGCGGCCTTCACCCAGCTCGCGCAGTCAGGTCCCGACGAGGAGCGAGGCTGGGCCTATGTGGGCCTGGCGGCCGACCGGTGGACAAACGGCGACTTCGAAGCGGCCATCAGGGACGCGCGGGCGGCGATCGCGCTCAATCGGCGCCTGGAACAGGGCCGCACCTTCCTGGCGGCATCCGAGGAGTGGAGCAACGGCCTCGGCCACGACGAAGCCGCGCGCCGCGACTGGCAGGCATGTGCTGATCTGGTGCGCAGCGGGCGCGCAATCGACCTTCCCGCGCGCGAGATCCCCGCTCGGCTTCTCTTCATCCATTCAACCCTCGACCGGTCTGTCGGCGACTATCAGGCGGCGGCCGAGGAAACCCGGCCCGCCCAGGCTCCGGTCGAGGGACAGGGGACCTTCCCGACCCTGCCGTTCCGCATCCTGAACCTCGCCTACGACCATGACGTCACCGCGTCGCGTCAACTGATGGCGGACCAGAACGGTCCGCCGTCCACCTCCTTCGCCACCGGCCCCGCCATGGAGCGGGCGCGCCAAGCCGAAGCGGTGGAGGACTGGCCCGCCGTGATCGCGGAGCTCGAGGCGGAACTGCCGAGGCAACAGGCCCTGGGCGCCCCGGCGCGCGAGCCGGTGGCGCGGATGCTGAATTCCCTGCTCGCCTACGCCTTGGCGCATACGGGCCGAATGGCGCAGGCCCGGGCCTTGATTGGCGGCACGCCGATGGACTGCGATTTCTGCGTCGTCACGCGGGGCAGGATCGCCGCCCTCGACCACGACTGGTCCGCCGCCGAGCGCTGGTTCACCCTGGCGGCCCGGCGGACGCCGTCGATCCCCTTCGCCAACACCGCCTGGGGCGCAGCACTCCAGGCCCGTGGCGAGCCGGACGCCGCCATCGCCAAGCTGTCGATCGCGCACGCTCAGGGACCTCACTTCGCCGATCCGCTGGAGCTCTGGGGCGAGGCGCTGCTGGCCAAGCGAGACTACGCTGCAGCCGCCTTGAAGTTCGCCGAGGCGGACCGATACGCGCCGCGCTGGGGCCGCAACCACATGCTCTGGGGCGAGGCGCTGATGCTGAAAGGCCGCCTTGGCGAGGCCCGGCGCCAGTACCAGGCGGCGGCGGGCGTGGACCTTTCCAAGCCCGACCGCGCCGCGCTGAATGTGCTTCTCGCCCGCACCGCCTCGGGACCGCTGCACGACTGAACTGCGCCCATGAAAGTCTGGGCGCTCGGCCCGTTCGATTTCGGTCGGGCGGAAGCGGCCTCCAACCCGTCGCGGCAGTGGAAGCCGCGTGGCGCCAAGAGGCCGCCTTAGCGTCGCCCTCATCGCGCGGGGCCGGGCGCACACTCCGGCCGCCACATGGAGACCGCTGCAATGCAGGCATCGGGGCGGAGACCTCTGCGCGACGCCGAGGGCGGGAGCCTTCGCGCGCCGGGGCGTCCCTTCGCCTGTCTCGCCTCAGGGGGTGCAGTCCAAGGGCTGGCCACCGTAAAATACGGAGAATCTGCGGTGGCGGCCGCCTGTCGCGACTCCGTCCGGCACGCTAAGAAGCGGCCATGAACCAGCAAGACGTCCTCGACGAATTCCAGGCCGCCGGCGCGCTTCGCCAGGGGCACTTCGTGCTCTCCTCGGGGCTGCACAGCCCCACCTTCCTGCAGAAGAACCTGGTGTTCATGCATCCCGACCGCTGCGAGCGCCTGTGCCGGGCGCTGGCGGACAAGATCCGGGCCGAGGTCGGAGACATCGACATGGTGGTCTCCCCGGCGGTGGGCGCGATCATCCCCGGCTACGAGACCGCGCGGCGGCTGGGGGTTCCGGCGGTCTACGTCGAGCGCGAGGGCGGCGCGTTCAAGCTGAGGCGCGGCTTCACCATCCCCAAGGGCGCCCGGGTGGCGGTGGTCGAGGACATCGTGACCACGGGCCTGTCGTCGCGCGAATGCATCGAGGCGGTCCGGGCGCTGGGCGCCAAGGTGGTCTGCGAGGGCTGCATCGTCGACCGCTCGGGCGGCAAGGCCGACGTCGGGGCGCCGCTGATCGCCCTGGCCAGCCTGGAGGTGCCGGCCTATCCGGCCGACGCCTTGCCCCCGGAGCTGGCCGCCCTACCTGTGGAGGATCCTGGCAGCCGGAGACTGTCCGCGTGATGAGCCGCATCCGCCTGGGCGTGAACATCGACCACGTGGCGACCATCAGGAACGCCCGGGGCGAGAGCTATCCCGAGCCGCTGCGCGCGGCCGAGGTCGCCATCGCGGCCGGCGCGGACGGCATCACCGCCCACCTGCGCGAGGACCGCCGGCACATCTCCGACGCCGACATCGACGAGCTTTCCGCCCTGTGCCTCAGGCGCGGCAAGCCGCTGAACCTGGAGATGGCGGTCACCGAGGAGATGCTGGCCATCGCCCTCGACCACCGCCCGCACGCCGCCTGCCTGGTGCCCGAGCGGCGCGAGGAGCTGACCACCGAGGGCGGGCTCG
The DNA here is from genome assembly GCA_025450315.1 of Caulobacteraceae bacterium. Taxonomy (GTDB): domain Bacteria; phylum Pseudomonadota; class Alphaproteobacteria; order Caulobacterales; family Caulobacteraceae; genus JANWHQ01. The sequence continues at coordinate 5,675 of JANWHQ010000074.1, read as the reverse complement.
ACGTCGCCGGCGGCCACAACCGCATCGCCCCGGCGGTGCGGGCCCTGCGCGAGGCCGGCACGCGGGTGTCGCTGTTCATCGAGGCCGACCCGGCCCAGACCGCCGCCGCCGCCGAGGCCGGCGCCCAGGTGGTGGAGCTGCACACCGGCGCCTATTGCGAGGCCGTGCGCGAGGCCGACGCCGAACGGGCGGTGCGCGAGCTGGAGCGGCTGAAGGCCGGCGCGGCCCAGGCGGCCGGGCTGGGACTGGAGGTCCATGCCGGCCACGGCATCGACTACGCCACCGTCACCGCCGTCGCCGCCATCCCCGGGATCGCCGAGCTCAACATCGGCCACTTCCTGATCGGCGAGGCGATCTTCATCGGGCTGGAAGCGGCCATCCGGCGCATGCGCGCCTTGATGGACGCCGCCACCCGGCCCGCCAGGGCCACGGCGTGATCGTCGGCATCGGTTCGGACCTGTCGGACATCCGGCGCATCCAGGCGGCGCTCGACCGCTTCGGCGACCGCTTCGTGCAGCGGGTGTTCACCGAGGTGGAGCAGGCCCGCTCGGAGGCCAAGCCCGACCGCGCGGCCAGCTACGCCAAGCGCTTCGCGGCCAAGGAAGCCTGCGCCAAGGCGCTGGGCACCGGCTTCAGGCGCGGCGTCTTCATGGCCGACATGGGGGTGGTGAACCAGCGTTCGGGCAAGCCGACCATGGCCCTGACCGGCGGCGCGGCCGCGCGCCTGGCCGCCCTTGTTCCGCCCGGAATGGCAGGCTTTGTGCACGTCAGCCTGACGGACGACCATCCCTACGCCCAGGCCTTCGTGATCATCGAAGCCCTGCCGATCAACGACGCCCAGGCGAGCGCTCCGCTTGCCGCCGGCCCATCCAAAGTCTAGCAAGCCACGCCATGGACAACGCCGAATACGCTCCCGAAGCGGCCGCCGAGACCCCGGAGACCGCCGACAAGCCGCACCACGGCCCGGTCCAGGAATGGTGGGAGATGGGCAAGTCGGTGATCATCGCGCTGGCGATCGCGCTGGTGATCCGCACCCTGCTGTTCCAGCCCTTCACCATCCCCTCCGGCTCGATGGAGCCGACGGTGATGCCGGGCGACTATGTGATCATCGACAAGTACGCCTACGGCTACAGCCAGTACTCGCTGCCGATCGCGATCCCGATCTTCCACGGCCGGCTGTTCGACCGCGCGCCCAAGCGCGGCGACATCATCGTCTTCAAGCTGCCGCGCGATCCGCACATCGACTACATCAAGCGGCTGATCGGCCTGCCGGGCGACAGGATCCAGGTCAGCCGCGGGGTGGTCTACATCAACGGCAAGGCCCTGCCGCGCCAGGAGATGTCGCCGGGCGTCGAGACCGGCCCCTTCGGCCTGACCCACCCGGTGCAGCGCTTCAAGGAGACCATGGCGGACGGCAAGACCTACGTGACCAACTCCTACGGCCCCGACGGCGACGCCGACAACACCGGGGTCTATGTGGTTCCGGCCAAGTCGTACTTCTTCATGGGCGACAACCGCGACAACTCCGCCGACAGCCGCTTTCCGGAGTCGGTGGGGGTGGGCTACGTGCCCGAGGAGAATCTGGTGGGCAGGGCCTCGTTCGTCCTCCTATCCTGGAACGACAAGGCTTCGATCTTCAAACCCTGGACCTGGTTCCTGGATCTGCGGCCGAGCCGCTTCTTCCACGGACTCCAGTAGGGCTGGCGCGACATCGCAATGGACGTCTTCGACCACCGCCGGGGCGGCTCGTCCGGCGAGCTCGTGGAGATCGTGAAGACGGTCGTCTACGCGCTCCTGATCGCCTTCGTGATCCGGGTGCTGCTGTTCCAGCCCTTCACCATCCCCTCGGCGTCGATGGAGCCGACCCTGTTCCAGGGCGACTACATCATCGTGTCCAAGTTCGCCTACGGCTACAGCCGCCATTCCCTGCCGTTCAGCCCGCCGCTGTTCAGCGGCCGGGTGCTGGCCCGCCAGCCGCAGCGGGGTGACGTGGTGGTGTTCAAGCTGCCCCGCGACACCCACGTCGACTACATCAAGCGGCTGATCGGACTGCCGGGCGACCGGATCCAGCTCAGGGGCGGGGTGGTCTATCTGAACGGCAAGCCCATCCCGCGCGAGGAGCTGAGGCCGGCCACCGAGCTGACGCCCTTCGGCTTTCCGCGCCAGGTCGAGCGGTTCCGGGAAACCATGCCGAACGGCAAGTCCTACATCACCTATTCCTACGGATCGGACGGCGAGGTGGACAACACCGGCGTCTATGTCGTGCCGGCGGGCCACTATTTCTTCATGGGCGACAACCGCGACGACTCCCAGGACAGCCGCTTCCCCGAAGCGGTCGGCGTGGGCTACGTGCCCTTCGAGGATCTGGTGGGCAAGGCCGATATCATCCTGCTGTCGTGGAACGACAAGGCCGCGCTGTTCAAGCCGTGGACCTGGTTCGTCGACGCCCGGCCGAGCCGGTTCTTCAAACTGTTGACGTGAGCAAGCCCCAGGACCGGCGCAAGGCGGCGGTGGCCGCGCTCGAGCAGAGCCTGGGCCATGTCTTCGCCGACCGCGAGCTGCTGGAGCGGGCGCTGACCCATTCCAGCGCCGGCGAGGGCGCGCGCAAGATCCGCCACAACGAGCGGCTGGAGTTCCTGGGCGACCGGGTGCTGAACCTGCTGGCCGCCGAACAGTTGATGCAGCGCCATCCCGAGGAACGGGAAGGGGAGCTGACCAAGCGGATGCACGCCCTGATCTCCGGCGAGGCCTGCGCCCGGGTGGCCGAGCGGATCGGCCTCAGCGAGGCCTTGAGGCTGTCGGGCGGCGAGAGCCGCCGCGGCGGGCGGGCCAACGCCACCATCCTGGGCGACGCCTGCGAGGCCCTGCTCGCGGCGCTCTATCGCGACGCCGGGCTGGAGGGGACGCGGCAGGTGTTCGAACGCATCTGGGCCGAGGAGTTCGACGCCGCCGCGACCCATGTCGGCTCCAATCCCAAGTCCGAGCTGCAGGAGTGGGCGGCCCAGCGCAAGCTGCCCCAGCCCGCCTATGAGGTTGTGTCGCGCACAGGACCGGCGCATGCCCCCACCTTCGAGGTCGAGCTCCGGGTCGGCGAGCTGGACCCGTCCCGCGGCCGGGGCGGCTCGCGCCAGCAGGCCGAGAAGGCCGCGGCCGAGACCTTCCTGACCCGAGAGGTGCGCCAGTGAGCGATGCTCCGACCAAGGCCGGCTTCGCCGCGGTGATCGGCGCGCCCAACGCCGGCAAGTCGACGCTGGTCAACCGGCTGGTGGGCTCGAAGGTCTCGATCGTCACGCCCAAGGTGCAGACCACCCGCTTCAACGTGCGCGGGGTGGTGATGGACGGTCGGGTGCAGATCGTGCTGGTCGACACCCCCGGCATCTTCAAGCCGCGGCGGCGGCTGGACCGCTCGATGGTCCACGCGGCCTGGTCCGGCGCCGAGGACGCGGACGTGGTGGTGCACCTGGTGGACTCCCAGGCCGAGGTGGCGATCGCGGCCGGCAAGGCGACCGGCGCCGACAGGATGGCGGTCGAGGACCGCATCCAGATCACCGAACAGCTGAAGTCCGCCGGGCGCCAGGCGATCCTGGCGCTGAACAAGATCGACAAGATGCGCCGCGACACCCTTCTGGCGCTCTCCCGGCAGCTGTTCGAGACCGGCGCCTATTCGGAGGTGTTCATGATCTCGTCGGCGACCGGTTCGGGGGTGGACGACCTGATGGGCCGGCTGTCCGAGCTGATGCCCGAGGGCCCTTGGCTCTATCCCGAGGACCAGAGCGCCGACGTGCCCATGCGGGTGCTGGCCGCCGAGGTCACCCGCGAGAAGATCTATCTGCGCCTGCACCAGGAGCTGCCCTATTCGGCGGCGGTGGAGACCACGGCCTTCGCCGAGGACGCCAAGGGCGGGGTGCGCATCGAGCAGACCATCTTCGTCGAGCGCGAGGGCCAGCGGCCGATCGTGCTGGGCAAGGGCGGCCAGACCCTGAAGTGGATCGGCCAGAAGTCGCGCGAGGAGCTGGCCGAGCTGATGGGCCGGCCCGTGCACCTGTTCCTGCACGTCAAGGTCGACCCCCGCTGGGCCGAACGGCGCGAGCTCTACGCCGGCATGGGGCTGGAGTTCGACGCGTGAGCGCCACGCTCCGCCCATCCCGGCGAAGGCCGCGATCCAGGCTTTCTTGTGCAATCCCATCAGACGGGCGCGGCGGGTTTCAAGGAGTGAGCTAAAACACCTGGATTCCGGCCTTCGCCGGGATGAGCGGTGTTGTCTGGCGATGGAATTCGAAGAGGACGCCTTCGTGCTTTCGGCCCGGCCGCATGGCGAGGCCGGGGCCATCGTGGAGATGCTGACCGCCTCGCGCGGGCGCTGGGCCGCGCACGTGGCCGGCGGCGCCTCGCGGCGGATGAAGCCGGTGCTGCAGGCCGGAGCGCGGGTGCTGGCGCGCTACCGTTCGCGCACCTCCGAGCAGCTGGGCTCGGCCTCGCTGGAGGCGACCAACGCCGGACCGTCCGACCTGTTCGACGACGCCGCGGCCCTGGCCGGCCTCTCGGCCGCCGCCGCCGTCACCGCCGCGGCCCTGCCCGAGCGCGAGCCGCATCCGGGCGCCTTCCTGGCCTTCGAGGCCCTGGCCGCGTCGCTGCTGGTCGCCGACATCTGGCCGGCGGTCTATGTGCGCTTCGAGGCGGGCCTGCTGGAGGAGCTGGGCTTCGGGCTGGACCTCTCGCGCTGCGCCGCCACGGGATCGACCGACGACCTCATCTACGTCAGCCCGCGCACCGGCCGGGCGGTCAGCCGCGCCGCCGGCGAGCCCTACAAGGACCGCCTCCTGGCCCTGCCGCCGTTCCTGCTCTCCAGCCAGACCGGCCTGGGTTCGGGCGATGTCGGCAAGGGGCTGGATCTCACCGGCCATTTCCTCGAGCAGTTCGTGTTCGCGCCCCTGAACCGGCCGCCGCCGCCTGCGCGGCTGTGGCTCATTGATCGGCTGCGCGACGCCGGGCGGTTATGATCGCCAGGTAGAATCACATGACCAAGCACGTTCCCCCCCCGCCCGAGGGCGAAGAGCCCAACCGCGTCATCGACGAGCCGCTGACCGAGGCCCTGTCGCGGCGCTATCTCGCCTATGCCCTGTCGACCATCATGCACCGGGCGCTGCCCGACGTGCGCGACGGGCTGAAGCCGGTGCAGCGCCGGCTGCTCTACGCCATGCATCGGCTGCGGCTGAATCCCGAGGGCGCGGCCAAGAAGTGCGCCAAGGTGGTCGGCGACGTGATGGGCCAGTTCCACCCGCACGGGGACCAGTCGATCTACGACGCCCTGGTGCGGCTGAGCCAGGACTTCGCCCAGCGCTATCCCTTGGTCGACGGCCAGGGCAACTTCGGCAACATCGACGGCGATAACCCCGCCGCCATGCGCTACACCGAGTGCCGGCTGACCCAGGCGGCGCAGCTGCTGCTGGACGGCATCGACGAGGACGCCGTCGACTTCCGCCCCACCTACGACGGCGAGGATTCCGAGCCGGTCGTGCTGCCGGCGGGCTTTCCCAACCTTCTGGCCAACGGCTCCTCCGGCATCGCTGTCGGCATGGCGACCTCGATCCCGCCGCACAACGCCGCCGAACTGATCGACGCCTGCCTCATCCTGCTCGACAAGCCCTCCGCTGCCACCGCCGACCTGATGGCCG
>JANWHQ010000073.1 GCA_025450315.1 Caulobacteraceae bacterium | reverse complement strand
GGTGCAGGTTCAGCGACTTCCTGTTGAAGTCGCCCGAGGGCTTGCGGATCTCCAGGAACTCCTCGATCTCCGGATGGTGGATGTCGAGGTAGACCGCGGCCGAGCCGCGGCGGAGCGACCCCTGGCTGATCGCCAGCGTCAGGGAGTCCATCACCCGGATGAAGGGGATGATGCCGCTGGTCTGGCCGGCGCCCTTCACCTTCTCGCCGATGGAGCGCACGCCGCCCCAATAGGTGCCGATGCCGCCGCCGTTGGCCGCCAGCCAGACGTTCTGGTTCCAGGCGCCGACGATGCCTTCCAGCGAATCGCCGACCGAGTTCAGGAAGCAGGAGATCGGCAGGCCGCGGCCGGCGCCGCCGTTGGACAGCACGGGCGTCGCCGGCATGAACCAGAGCTTGGAGATGTAGTCATAGACCCGCTGGGCGTGTTCGGCGTCGTCGGCGTAGGCCGTGGCCACCCGGGCGAACATGTCCTGATAGGACTCGCCGGTGAGCAGGTAGCGATCCTGCAGGGTGGTCTTGCCGAAGTCGGTCAGAAGCTCGTCGCGCGTGCGGTCGACCTCGACCTTGCGCACCAACGTAAGCTGCGGCCGGCCCTCCGAACGGGGGTGCGAGAACCGCGCCCTCGAAGGGGCCTGTTCCTGCTTGGCTTCGCTACCGATCATCGCCCTGAACCCACGAGTATGCTGCCCCTAAGCGGCAAGATTGAGAAGGGGCGCGAGCCCCTACATATAGTGTCTCAACCCAGCGCTATGCCGATATATGGGGCCATACGGTATATGAACCGTCAATGCGGGCGGCCATCCGGCAACAGATTTTTTTCGTTAACAGAACCTGAAGCGAAGCCGTCCTAGAGAGGCTCTGACGCGGCCCTCGGGAAGGGGTTTTTCGGCCATGCTCGAAGGCGGGATCGAGGTCTGGCGAGGCGGTGTCCACGCCTGGCAGTGCGACCAGATGGGGCACCTGAATGTGCGCTTCTATGTCGCTCACGCCATGGAGGGGCTGGCGGGCCTGGCCGGCGCGCTCGGCATGTCCCGGGCCTTCGCCCCGCGAGGGTCGGCCACGCTGCAGGTCCGCGAGCATCACATCCGCTTCCTCAAGGAGGCCCGAGTCGGCGATCCGCTGAACATGACGGCGGGGCTGCTGGAGATCGGCGAGGACGAGGCGCGGGCGGTGATGCTGCTGGCCCATTCGGGCGACGAGGCGCCCTCGGCGATCGTCCAGACCCTGGTGGCCCATGTCACCGCCGCGGAGGGGCGGCGCTTCCCCTGGCCCCAGAGCGTCCGCGACCGCGCCGATTCGCTCCGCGTCCGGATCCCGGACGGCCTCGGGCCCCGCAGCCTCGAGCCCGGGACGGCGGCGGGCGAACCGACCCTGGCCGCGGCCGACCAAGCCGGCCTGATCCGCTACGGCGGCGGCGCCTTCGGCCTGGAGGATTGCGACGTCTTCGGCCGCGTCCCGGCGCACCGGCTGATGGCGCGCCTGGGCGATGGGGCGGCGCACGGCATCGCCCTGATGCGCGCCGCGCTGGGCGAGCGCACCGGCTTCGCCGTGGTCGAGTACCGGCTGGTCTATTTCGATCCGCCGCGCGCGGGCGACCGCTTCGCCGTGCGCGCGGGCTTGGTCCTGGCCGAACCCCGGCGCCTCGGCTGGAGCTACTGGATGTTCGACGCCGACACCGGCCGCCCCCTGGCGGCCGCCCGCTCGGTGCTGGTCCCGTTCGACCTGGACGCGCGCAAGACGATGACCTTGGACGACGCGGCGGTGGCGCGGCTGAAGGCGCAGCTGGTTCAATTCTGATCGGCCGATGACGGCCCAAGCCGCCGGGCCGGCCGATGTCAACGGCGTTGACGCGGTCGGACCAGGCTCTATGGCTGCATCAGGCCCCTTAGGCTCGGCGAGGAGCAGCATGGAAGAGTTCGCAGGCAAGGTCGCCTTCATCACCGGCGGTGTGTCGGGCATCGGCATGGGCCTGGCCAAGGTGCTGGCCGAGGCCGGCATGAATGTGGCGATCACCTATCGGCGCGAGGAGTCGCTGAAGCCGATCCAGGCCTGGTTCGCCGAGCGTCCGGGCCTGGTGCTGCTGCCCGTCAAGCTCGAGGTCACCGACCGCGAGGGCTGGGCGCGCGCCGCCGACGAGGCCGAAGCGGCTCTGGGGCCGGTGGACCTGCTGTGCAACAACGCCGGCGTCGGGGTCATCGGCCCGATGGAGCAGGCCACATACGCCGACTGGGACTGGGTGATGGGCGTCAACGTCGGGGGCGTGATCAACGGCATCATGACCTTCGTCCCGCGCATGGTGGCCCGCGGCCGGGGCGGCCACATCGTCAACGTCTCCTCGGTGGGGGGGCTGGCGGCGCTGGGCACGGCGGGGATCTACTGCGCCTCCAAGTTCGCAGTGGTGGGGCTGTCGGAGGCCCTGCGCGGCGACCTGGCGGTCCACGGCATCGGCGTGTCGGTCTACTGCCCCGGCCCGGTGAAGTCGAACATCGGCGAGGCGGGCGCCAAGCGTCCCCCCGACCTGGCCGAGACCGGCTATCGGCCGCCCGCCCCGGACTCGGGTCCGGTGAAGGGCTCGATCAGCTTCACCGACGCCTGGATGGAGCCCGAGGAGGCCGGACGCCGCATCCTGGAAGGCGTGCGCACCAACCGGCTCTACATCCTGAGCCACGTCGAGCTGAAGGGCGCCATCAAGGAGCGGCACGACGCCATCGAAGCGTCCTGGCCCGAGGAGGCGCCCAGCCAGGCTTTGTGCGACAGCATCCCGAACCTGCTGACCACCCAGGCCTATGTGGACGAGATCGCCCTTGGGCCCCCGGACTTCTCCCGGCGCTGACGGGGCGCGCCGCCGGTCAGGCGGCCGGAGCGACCGCGTCCGGCGTGCCCGACGGGGGACTGGAGCGGGGCGCGGCGGGCATGGCGCCGATGTCGGCCGAGAAACGATAGCGGGGCAGGATCAGATAGATCAGCGCCGCCGCGATGACCGAGATTATCCAGGCCTCGTAGCCGATCCGGTAGGAATGGGTGACGTCGTAGATGCGCCCGAACACCACCGGGGCCGCCGATGAGCCGAGCGCCATGATGCCGGCCAGCAGGCCATAGATGGCGGCGTAGGCCTTCAGCCCGAAGAAGCGCGTCATCATATAGGCGCTGAGCGGCAGGGCCGCGGTGAAGGAGAAGTTGAACAGGCATCGCGCCGTCAGCAGGATCGGCTGACCGCCATGGGTCGGGGTGACGGTCATGTACAGGAAGGCGGCGACGGCGGTGAGCAGATGGAAGGGGATCGCCACCTTGGCCGAATGGACCTTGTCCATCAGGTAGCCGGCCAGCAGCACGCCCGGTATGCCGGCCAGGGTCGCGGCCGAATCGATGTCGCCGATGGTCTGCAGCGAGAAGCCGCGATCGATCAGCGAGGCGGTGATGTTGGCCAGCATGCCGCTGCCGGTGCTGACCGCCAGGATCCCGCCCGCCAACATCAGCCAGAAGACGCCGTCGCGGAGCACCTCGGAGAACGCCCTGCCCTCGAAGACCATCACCGTCGGCTGGGCGGCGCGGGAGGTGGACGGCTTGCGGAAGCTCAGCGTCGGCTTGACGCCTCGGGTGCCGGGCTCTTCCAGGCAGAAGAACAGCACGGGGACGACAGCCAGCACCACCAGCCCGATGGCGGTGAACAGGCCGCGCCAGCCATAGTGCAGGATGAGGAAGGCGGTCAGGCCCGGGACGATCACCCGCGCCACGGTCCCTTCCGCGCCCAGGATGGCCATGGCCTTGCCGCGGTTCTGGGTGAACAGCGCGGTCGTCACCTTGGAGTAGCTGACGACGCAGCACCCGAAGAACCCGATCACGGCGAACAGCGCATAGAACTCCCAGGCCCGGGGCAGAACGCCGATCGGATTGTTGTGGATCAGGGGCACCAGCAGGGTCGAGAAACCGACGCCAAGGGTGCCCAGAATGATCACCGGCCGCGCGCCGACCCTGTCGGTGAGCACGCCGAAGGGCCAAGACACCAGCGCCCCGACGAACAGCAGCGCGGAGTTGGCCAGCAGGAACTCCGAGCGCGACCAGCCGAACTCCTTGGTCATCGACGGCAGCACGTAGCTCAAGGCCACGAACGGCACGAGCGAGCTGGCGAAGGTCTGGCCGAGCAGGATGGCGCTGGCGATCTTGATCTTACGCGGAGAGAAGTCCGATTCCGGCTTTGCCCCGACGTCCTGGTCGACCATCGCACCCTCTCCTAGGCAGTCATTGTGACCGGACGCGGGCGATCGGGACGTGCTTGTGGCCGGCGCCCTCGCCGGCGTCGTCGCCGACGGCTGCGTACCGGTAGGCGGGCAACGACAGGTAGAGCAGGGCGGCCAGGACCTGGGCCACGATCCCCGCCGCGAACACCAGGTTGTAGTCGCCGCTCTGTCCGACGCTGCGGCCGATCACAGGGGCGCCCAGGCCGACGAACACGGCCTGGATGAAGGCCTGCAGGCCGCAGACGGTGGCGAAGGCCTTCAATCCGAAGTAGCGGCTGAAGACATAGCCGACGAGCGGGATCTGGGCGGCGTAGGCGAAGGCGCCGATGGCCAGTCCCGCGGCCAGGACGGGCTCGCCGCCCAAGCGGGGCGTCACCAGCGCCCAGGTCACATAGGTGACCGCCGTAGCCAGATAGACGGCCGCCGCGACCTTGGGCGAGCGAGTGCGGTCCAGCACCAGGCCCGAGCAGATCGCCCCGGCCAGGGTGGCGACCATGGTCAGCGGGGCGGCGTGGAGCACCGCCGATGGGCCGAAACCCTTGGCGCCGAGGGCCGCGGCGATGTTGGCCAGGGCGCCGCCGCCGATGGCCGCGGTGGCCAGGCCCGCCGCCACGATGGTCCAGAACGCCCGGTCGCGCAGCACCTCGCGGGCGCTGCGCCCTTCGGCCGAGGGGCTGGCGGGCAGGCTCCAGCGCGCCGACCAGGAGGTTGCGGCGCGCCCGCCGGCCAGGCCCAGGTAGAGCAGGGGCGCCAGGGCCAGTATGGCCACGCCGATCATCATGAAGGCGCCGCGCCAGCCGCCCTCGAACACCAGCCGGCCCATGGCCGCCGGCATCACCAGGCTGAGGATCGAGCCTTCGGCGGCGAACACCCCCATGGCCAGGCCGCGTCTGGGGCCGAACAGGGCCGCCACGATGCGGGTGTAGCCGAGCCCCGACGAGCCGCAGGCGCCCAGCAGCCCCGCCAAGGCGCAGAACTGCCAGAAGTGGCGCACCAGGGGCAGCGTCAGGCTGACCGCGGCGATCGCGGTCGCGCCCAGCGTCACCACCGGCCGGGCGCCAAATCGGTCGATCAGCACGCCCACCGGCCAGATGCTGAGAGCGCCGGCCCACATCAGGACCGCGTAGGCCAGGGAGACGCGGTTCGCGCCCCAGCCGAACTCCAGCATCATCGGACCCAGCGCCGCGCCCACGGCGCAGAACGGCAGGATGGAGGCGCCCATCGCCAGGCCGACCATGCATATGGCCGCCATCCGCAGCCGCTCGCGCGTCAGCGCCTCCCCACCGGATGCCGCGATCGTCGACGGAACGTCCGCAAGCTCGACCATCGCCTCTCCTCCCCCCGGGCTCAGATCAAGTCGTTATCGTTTGGCCGCGACCGCGGCAGGCGCCGGCGCGGAGCCGCCTGGCGGTCCTTGCGCGGCGGGCATGGCCCCGGTCCCAGCCCGGAAATGGTAGCGGGGATGTCACGCAAACGCCACCGCGGCGATCGGTGCGGCCGCCCCACTGGCCCCTCGGCTGGCGGGTCGCCCGCCGCCCCCGTGGCAAGATCGGTCATCGCCTCCCCGACGTTTTTAGTTGACCTCGTCAACTAACGGCCGCGCGAAACGGACCTGTCAACCGGTTTTCGCCGCCGCGGATCGTATGCCGCAGCGGGGGCGCAGGACGGAGCTCAGGCCGCCTGCCGCCGCGGACGGGTGTCGGGCGGCCGGAAATAGAACGGCAGCGGCGGCTGGGTCTCGTAGGCGCCTTCCAGTATGGTCAGCTCCTCGGCGGTGAGCGCGGGGGCATCGACGGCCTTGATGGGGTCGTCCAGGTGCGAGACCTTGGTGGCTCCGACGATCGGGGCGGTCACCACCGGCTTTTCCAGCAGCCAGCGGATGGCGACCTCGGCCGGCTTCACGCCGCGCTGGTCGGCCACGGTCTTCACCGCCGCGATCACCGCCTCGTCGGCCGGGCGGTTGAAGCGGTCGCGCGCCATCACCGAGCCGGAGCGGATGGTGCCGGCCTTGCGGCTGCCGGCCAACAGGCCGCCGCCGATGGGGCTGTAGGGGACCAGGCCCACGCCCTCGTCCTCGCAGAGCGGGATCATCTCGCGCTCCTCCTCGCGATAGATCAGGCTGTAGTTGTTCTGCATGGTGACGAAGCGCGACAGCCCGGTGGCGTCGGACTCATGCAGCATCTTGGCGAACTGCCAGGCCGGCATGGACGAGGCGCCGATGTAGAGCGCCTTGCCGGCCTTCACCACGTCGGTCAGGGCCTCCAGCGTCTCCTCGATCGGGGTGGTCAGGTCGAAGCGGTGGATCTGGTAGAGGTCGACATAGTCCAGCCCGGTCCGCCGCAGGCTGTTGTCGATGGCGTGCATGATGTGCTTGCGCGACAGGCCCCGGGCGTTGGGGTCCTGGCCCATGGGCTGGTAGACCTTGGAGGCGACGACGACCTCCTCGCGGTTGACCTTGAACGCCTTGAGCGCTCGGCCGAGGATCTCCTCGCTCTCGCCCTGCGAATAGACGTCCGCCGTGTCGAAGAAGTTGATCCCGGCGTCCAGCGCGTGGCGGACGATGGCGCGGCTGTCGTCCTCGCCCAGCGACCAGTCCATGCCCGAGCCGAAGCTCATGCAGCCCAGGCAGATGCGCGAGACCTTCAGGCCGGTCGAGCCAAGTCGGACGTATTCCATCACCCACCTCTTCGTTCGCCGCACAGGTGGATCGGCCGCGGCCGGACACGCTGCGCCGGCCGGCGCCGATCCAAGGGCCCTGGCCCCAGGATTCCCCGCCGGGACCCTCGCGGGCAAATGAAATAATTGCGTTCGGGTCCGGGCCCGCCGCTAGGCCGTCGCTCCGGCCCGTTCGGCCCGGACCTCCTCGGCCACCTCGTCCTCGATCGGGATGTCCATGACCGGCGCGCCCATGCCGGTGTCGGACGACTCGCCCCGAGGCTCGCTCTCGAACTTCAGCATCCTCAGCTTCCGCCAGCCGCCGAACCGATAATACAGGGCCGACAGGGCGGCCGAGGCGATGGTGCCGAGCGGATAGCTCCACCAGATGGCGTCCGAGCCGATGCGTGGGATCAGGATAGCCGCGAAGGGGATCCGGATGAGTCCGACGGAAAAGGCGAGAATGGCCAGCGGCACGAACACCGCCCCGGTGGAGCGGACGATGCCGGAGAGGGCGAAGGTGATGCTGAACAGGGTCAGGGACCACAGCACCGTCTGATTGATGTGCCGGGCGATCGGCATGGCCGGGGTGCCGCCGGGTAGGAACAGATGCAGAGGCGCGTCGCCCAGGAGATAGATGACGGCGGCGACCGAGCCGGTGATGGCCAGGCTGCAGAGCAGGCCCGAGCCGGCGATTCTGCCGACGCGATCCCAGCGGTCGGCGCCGATGTTCTGGGCGGCCATCGAGGAGATCGACGCGCCCAGAGCCATCCCGGGCATCTGAACATATGTCCAGACCTGGCTCGCGGCGGCATAGGCCGCCGAGGTCGTGGCCCCGAAGGAGTTGACGAAGCCCATCATGACCATCGCCGCGCCCGACATCACCAGCATCTGCAGGCCCATGGGCAGCCCCCGCAGAAGCAGCTGGGTCGAGATCTGCAGCTTGGGCTTGAGCAGATGCAGATCACGCCAGGTGAGCATCAGCGGGCTCTTCATCCGGTAGAGCGTGATCACCAGGCAGACCAGGCTGAAGCCCTGCCCGATCAGGGTCGAGCAGGCCGAGCCGGCTATGCCGAGCCTCGGGAACGGGCCGATGCCGCGGATCAGCATCGGGTTCAGGCCGCTGTCCAGCACCACCGCCAGGACCATGAAGTAGAACGGCGTCTTGGAGTCCCCCGCGCCCCGTTGCGCCATCTGCAGGAAGGCGAACAGGCACATGAAGGGCATCGCCAGGAAGATGATGCGCAGGTAGGTGATCGCCTCGGCCTTGGAGATGGCCGGCGTGCCCATCAGCGACAGGATGATCGGGGTTGCGAAATAGCCGACCACGCCGATCAGGACCGCCAGCGACATGAAGAAGGTGATGGCCGTGCCCATCACCTGCTTGACCGTCTTGAGGTCCCCGTGGCCGACCCCCTGGGCCACCAGGATGTTGGCCGCCATGCTGATCCCGAAGATCGAGCCCAGCATCATCATCATCACCAGGTTGGAATTGGCGATCGCGGTGATGGCGCTGAGACCGAGGCTGTGGCTGACCCAGAACTGGTTGACGCTGCTGTTCAGCGACTGCAGCACGTTGCCGCCCAGCACCGGCAGGGAGAACACCAGCAGAGTCTTGGTGATCGGGCCGCTGACCAGCTGCTCGCGGTGCTTGCCGCCGCGCCCCTGGGTGTGTCGGGGCGATCCTGCAGGAGGGCTGCTGTCCATGATCCCGCGCGGTTGGGCTGACGGGCAAGGTCGGCGCCGCGGCCCGAACCGGCCGGCTCCTCCCAGGATCCCGTTGTTCTCTACGTCCCGGCTTAAGCCAGAAGTTGACGGAGTCAAGGAATGCGGCCGCCGCCGCCGCGCGGTTTCACAGGGCGAATCGCCGGCGCGTCCCCGGACTGCGCGCGGGCCTCAGATCCGGATCAACACCTTGCCGAAGAAGTCCCCAGCGATGGCCGTCTCGTAGGCCTTCCGGGCGTCGTCCCAGGCGAAGACCTTGTCGACCACGGGCCGGATCCCGTTCAGGGCCATGGCCTTCAGCATGTCCTCGAACATCGCCCGGCTGCCCACCATGATCCCGTGCACGCTGCCCGCCTTGAAGGCCAGGCCGATGGGGTTCAGGGCGGCGGGATTCTCTTGCTGCGTCATCACCCCGATCAGCGAGATCTTCCCCGACCACCCCAGCGCTGCATAGGATTTGGGCAGGGTGCCGGCGCCCCCCACCTCGACCACCACGTCGACGCCGCCGCCGACGACCACCGTGCGTCCGTCCGGAGCCTTGCTCTCGGCTCCGCCGGTCAGGCGCTGGACCTCGTTTTCCCAGTCGGGCGTCGACTTGTAGTTGATGCAGGCGTCCGCCCCCATCTGCTTCAGCCGCGCGATCTTGGCGTCCGAGGAGGAGGTGGCGATCACCCTGGCCCCGGCGGCCCGGGCGAACTGCAGGGCGAAGATGGAGACCCCGCCCGTGCCCAACACCAGCACGCTCTGCCCCGCCTTCAGCGGGCGCCCGGCGACGAACAGGGCGTTCCAGGCGGTCAGGGCCGCGCAAGGCAGGCAGGCGGCCTCCTCGAAGCTCAGGTCGTCGGGGATCTTCACCAGGCCGTCCTCGTGCACCAGCACCTGCTCGGCCAGCACCCCGTCGCGCGGTCCGCCCAGGGCGCCGTAGCCCGCAGGGGGCCGGCCATCGACCCAGACCTGGAAGAAGGTCGGACAGACCCGGTCGCCGAGCTTGACGCGATGCACGCCGTCGCCGACCGCGACCACCTCGCCGGCCCCGTCCGAGAGGGGGATGAAGGCGCCGGGCGCCGGGGTGTGGTAGCCGCCCTTGACCATCGGCTGGTCGCGATAGTTCAGCGAGGCTGCGCGCATGCGCACCACGACCTGGCCCGGGCCCGGCTGGGGATCGGGCCGCTCGACCTGGACCAGCCGGTCCAGACCTTCGCCCTCCTTCTGGATCTCGTATGCCTTCATGGAAAGCGTCTCCCTCGAGGTGGCCCGGCCCTGGCGCCGCTTGTAGCGGCAGGCCCAAAGTTGTCACTGGGCGCGCGATTGAACTGCGCCAGGACATCGGCGACTAGTTCCCCACCAGGGCGGCGCCAGACCGCGATCCCGGAGGAAGCCAGGGCGGTCCAGAGCCCCAGCGAAGAGGTCCCGCCGCCCGCCCCGGCGGGAGGGTCCGGCGGCGTCCAGCCCTGGCCGACGTCCGGTCAGGCCTGGAAGACGCTGTGGATCCTGTCGCTGGTGCTGGGGCTGTCGCAGATCGACCGCAACATCCTGAGCCTGCTGCTGCAGGACATCAAACACGACCTTGGCCTGACCGACGCCAAGATGGGCATCCTGATCGGACTGGCCTTCAGCGCCGTCTACCTGTTCCTCAGCTACCCGCTGTCGCGCATCTCCGACACCAGGAGCCGCAAGGTGATGATCGCCATCGGCGTTGCGTTCTGGAGCCTCTCGACCGCCGCCTGCGGCCTGGCGCGCAGCTTCTGGCTGATGTTCGCCGCGCGGGCCGGCATCGGGGCGGGCGAGGCAGTGAATGGGCCGGCGACCTATTCGCTGCTCGGCGACAGCTTCCCGCGCGAGCGGCTGCCGCGGGCCATGGCCATCCTGAACCTCGGCTTCATGGGCGGCACGGCCCTCTCGCTGATCCTGGGCGCCGGCGTGATCGCCGCGGTGAGCAAGGTGCATCTGGTCCTGCCCGGGCTTGGCATGATGAAGGGCTGGCAACTGGTGTTCCTCGCCATCGGCCTGCCCGGACTGCTGATCTCGGCCCTGACCATGACCATCGCCGAGCCGGTTCGCCGGGGCGTGGGCGGGCGGACCGCCGCGGGCGCGGTGCCGATCCCCGAGGTGGCCCGGTTCCTGATCGGCAACGGGCGCTTCTACGGCTGCATGTTCGTCTCGGTGTTCATCAACGGCGTGATCATCTACGGGAGCCAGAACTTCCGAGCCGCCTTCTTCGCCCGCAGCTACCACTGGCCGGCGCAGCAATACGGCCTGGTCTTCGGGATCGCCTCGCTGATCGCCTCGGGCCTCGGGCTGGTCGCCGGGACCTGGCTCTGCGAGAGCTGGAACAAGCGCCACCACGACGGCAACATGCGCGTGGCGCTGCTGGCCTACGCCCTGGCGATCCCGTTCAACGCCGGCTTCACCCTGATGCCCAACGGCTGGCTGGCGGTGCTGTGCGGCGCTGGCGGCGCGGGGCTGGCGCTGATGGCGGCGCCGCCGGTCGTGGCGGCCATGCAGTCGATCACCCCCGGCAACGTCCGCGCGCAGGTGAACTCGGTCTATCTGCTGCTGTTCAGCGGCATAACCGGCATCGTCGGCCCCTGGTTCATCGGCTGGCTCACCGACATGCAGCATGACGAGAACAAGCTGGGTCTGGTGATCGCGGTGGTCTCCGCCATCGGCCTGCCGATCGCCCTGGTGATCCAGAGCTTCGCGCTGAAGCCGTTCGGCAAGATGATCGAGGCCATCAAGGCCGAGGAGACGGCCGCCACGCTCTAGCCGAGGTTCTCGATCGGCGTCTCGGGCAGCTGGTCGGCGGGGGTGAAGCCCAGCACGCGGCCGTAGAAATAGAGCTCGGCCTGCTTGGAGGCGATGATCGTCTCGGACTTGCGGAATCCGTGGGCCTCGCCGGCGAACTCCAGATAGGCCACCGGCGTCCGGCGGCGGCGCAGGGCCTTCAGGATCATGATCGCCTGGTTGGGCGGCACGACCGGATCCTCGGCCCCCTGGAAGATGATCAGGGGCGTCTTGAACCGGTCCAGGTGGTTGATCGGCGAGCGCGCCTCGTACAGCGCCTTGGCCTCGGGGTAGGGGCCGATAAGGGTGTCCAGATAGCGGCTTTCGAACTTGTGGGTGTCGCGCGCCAGGGCCTCCAGGTCCGAGACTCCGTAGAAGTCGCCGCCCGCGGAGAACACCTCGCTGCCGGCAAGGGCCGCCAGCACGGTGAAGCCGCCGGCGCTGCCACCGTGGATGGCGATGCGCTTGGGATCGGCCCGGCCGGTCTTCACCAGATGCTCGGCCGCCGCGATCACGTCCTGGACGTCCACCACGCCCCACTGGCCGTTCAGCGCCTGGCGATAGGCGCGTCCGTAGCCGGAGGATCCGCCGTAATCGACGTCGACCAGGGCGAAGCCGCGGCTGGTCCAGAACTGGGTCGACAGGGAGAAGCCGGCGCCGGCCTGGCCGGTCGGGCCGCCGTGGGCCTGCACGATCAGGGGCGGCGGCTCGCCGGCCGGCAGCTCGAAGTCCCCGCTCTTGGGCGGATAGTAGAGGGCGTGGGCGGTTCGGCCGCCCGCGCTCGGGAAGCTGATCGCCTGGGCGGGGGAGATGAAGGCCGGATCGACCTTGGCCGGCGAGGGCCGGCGCACGACGGCGGTCTCCCCGCTCAGGACGTCGACGGTGACCACTGCCGGGCTTCGGTCGGAGAAGGCGGCCAGCATGGCCACGCGCCGGTCGTCCAGCGGGTGCAGGGCGCCGCAGGCGACGAAGGGCGCCTCGATCCGCCGGGTCCGGCCGTCCTGTTCGATCAGCACCAGCTCGTCGCGGCCATCGCCCGAATAGGCCGCCAGCACCCGGCCGTCCGGCATCAGCGCATAGTTGGACTGGCCGAACACCCAGAGCGGGCCGGCGAATTCCGCGTCCCGGGCCAGGACGGCCCGCACCTCGCGGCCGTCCCAGCGATAGAGGTTCCAGAAGCCCGTGCGGTCGGAGATGAAATAGAGCGTCCCGTCGGCGGACCACTTGGGATC
This sequence comes from Caulobacteraceae bacterium, assembly GCA_025450315.1. Lineage (GTDB taxonomy): Bacteria > Pseudomonadota > Alphaproteobacteria > Caulobacterales > Caulobacteraceae > JANWHQ01. The sequence continues at coordinate 7,797 of JANWHQ010000073.1, read as the reverse complement.
CAGCACCGACTCCTCGTCCCCGCCGGCGATGCGCCGCGGCCCCTCGAGCCCGCCGTCCCCCAGCTCGCCGACGTAGAGGCTGGTGGTGTCCCAGGGCATGTTGGGATGATCCCAGGCGATGAAGGCCAGCCGCCTGCCGTCCGGGCTCGGCCTGGGATAGGCGACGAAGTCGCTCTCCCCGAACAGCACCTGCCCCGCGTCGCCCGCCGCGCCGGACAGGCGGACGACGGCGTTCTTCACCTCGGCATGGTCGGTGTGGTCCTCGCGCACGGCCACCAGGCCGCCGCCGGGCGTGGCCGCGGCGTCGGCGTAACGGAAGCCCGCCGGCGTCAGGGGTTCGGGCGTCCCGCCCGGCGCCAGGACGTGCAGCCTTTGGTCGGCGAAGTTGGAGAACCAGAGCACGCCCCCCGCCACGACGTAGGGCGCGCCGCCATATTCGTGCACGCGGGTGCGGACGTTGTAGGGCGCGGCGGTCAGCGGCCTGGGCTCGGCGCCGTCCAGGGTCATGGCCACGATGCGCCCGCCGTCCGCGGGCCGGCTTTCCAGCCAGTAGAGCCGCCCGTCATGGACCCTGAGGTCCAGCGGATTGACGGCCCCCTCGACCAGGCTCTCGAAGGTGATCGGCGAGGCCCAGGTCCCGCCGGGGGCGGCGCGCTTGCCCATGCTCAGGCCGCCATCTGGGCGCGGACTTCCTCGTCGTAGCGGTTGTTGATCGCGTTCAGGAATTCGGGGACTACCGGCCGGCCGTCCTCGGGGTCCAGCCACAGCCTCAGGAGCAACCGCGTGCGCTCGGCGGTGTCCTGGTAGGCGGTGCGGGCGTGCAGATTGGTGTAGTTGCTCCAGAACATCATCTCGCCCGGCTCCATCATGAAGCGGACGATCAGCTCCGGGTCCTCGGACAGGGCATAGAAGTAGGCCATCGCCTCCTTCAGCTCGGGCGGCGTCTCCACGCCCAGGCGCCGCGCGCCGGTCATCATGAAGAAGCCGTTGATCATGCAGCTGACCTTGCCGTCGACGCAGCAGTAGACCGGCACCTTGGTCTTGGTGATCGGCTCGGCGATCGGGCGGGTCTCGTGGGCGCCGTAGAAGAAGCCCTCGTAGAGCGGGGCCAGGAGCTCGGGTCGCTCTTGGAAGATGCGGTTGTGCATGGCCAGGCTGGAGACCAGCCCCGAGACGCCGCCGCCGTCCGGGGCCTTGCGCACGGTCATCAGCGACAGGACCTCGTGGCTGTCGGAGTGGGGCTTCAGCTCCAGGTCGGTCAGATAGCCGCGCGGGGTGGAGCTCGGCGCCTTGCGCACATGGCCGACCAGGTCGCGGGCCGGGCTCTGGTAGGCGGGGCGGCCGATGTGGGTCCCCAGGGCCAGGTAGATGCGTTCCAGATCCGGGGTGGAGTAGTCCGAAATGTCCAGTCCGGCCAGCACCGCCGCGCCCCGGCCCTCCAGCACCGTGCGGCGCAGGTCGGCCAGCACCTCCAGCACCACGTCGTCGCGGACGTCGGCCGCTTCGATGGCCTCCAGCGGCTTGGAGCGGACCTCGGCCATGAGCGCGTCGACGCCTCGGCGGAAACCGGCCGGCAGACGGACCTTCATCCCCTCGGGCCCCCCGACGGAGGCCTTGGTCCAGGCGCTCTCGTGCGTGATCGGCCGGTCGTGGATCGGAGTTCCCATGTCGAGGTCCTTCGGGCTTGTCGTGCTTATCGCTTATGGCCAGCCGTCTCGGGAAAGGAAAGCGGGCGGCGGGAGGCAGGGCTCTGGAAATGCCGCGGCTTGCGTGGAACAGTCGGCCCCAAGCGAGGGCCGGCGCGTCCAGGCCCGCGCACAGCCGCTGTCAGCGAAACGGCGGGACTTGAGATGAGAGGAACGACCGATGTCCATGGAAGTGCCGACCGTCGGCGACGTCGAGGCGTCAGCAGGGGTCGCTTCATCGTCCCAGCCCTGGCCCAAGCCGGGCGTCGCCTGGTACGCCGTCTGCGTCTTCGCCCTGGTGCTGATGTTCGGACAGCTCGATCAGGGCGTGATCAGCCTGCTGATCCAGCCGATCAAGGCGTCCTGGAACCTCAAGGACTGGCAGATCGGCCTGCTGACCGGCCTCGCGCCATCGCTCTTCTTCGTCGTCATCGGCATACCGCTCTCGCGCTTCGTCGACACCCACACCCGAAAGTTCGTGCTCGCGGCCGGCATCGGGGTCTGTTCGATCATGACCACCCTGTGCGGCCTGGCCCAGAGCTTCTGGCAGCTGTTCATTCTGCGCGTGTTCGTGGGTGGGGGCACCGCCGTGAACGGGCCGGGCAGCTATTCGATGCTGGCCGACTTCTTCAACCGCCAGCGCCTGCCGAGCGCGATCTACGTCCTGCAGATCGGCTTCATCGTCGGCACCGGTGCGCCGCTGATCCTAGGCGCCTATGTCCTCGGCCTGCTGCACAGCACCCCGGACCAGCACTGGATGGGCCTCACCATCCACGTCTGGCAGATGGTGTTCATGGCCGTGGGCCTGCCGGCCCTGATCGGCGCGCTGCTGCTGCTGACCGTGCCCGAGCCGCCCCGGCGTGGCGGCGCACAGCACGGCGGCGTGCAGCAGGCCCAGTCGCTCTGGCAGATCATCGGCTACCTGTTCAGGCACTGGCCGCTCTACGCGCCGATGTTCTTCGGCCTCGCCTTCTCGGCCATGGAGACCTACGGCACGCTGCAATGGCGGGTGCCGTTCCTGCAGCGGACCTACCACTGGGGCAACGAGGCGGGCTACGTCCTGGGCGTCGCCAACATCCTCTTCCAGTTCCTCGGCCTGCTGGTGGGCAGCTGGTTCACCGGCTGGATGGCCAAGAAGTACGACGACGCCAACGTGCGGGTGGTGGCGATCATGTACACGCTCACCCCGATCTTCGCGATCCTGGGGCCCTTGATGCCCAATGCCTGGGCCGCGGTGTTCTGCGCCGGGATGACCGGGCTGTTCGGCCTCGCCGGGGCCTCGCCCCAAAATGCGGCGATCCAGAGCGTCACCCCCAACCAGATGCGCGGCCAGGTGACGGCGCTCTATCTGTTCATCTTCACCGTGATCGGACAGGGCCTCGGGCCGGTGTTCATCGGCGTGGTGACCGACTTCGTCGTCAAGGACGAGAGCATGATCAAATACGGCCTCGCCGGCACCGCGGCGATCATGACCCCGCTCGCGGCCCTGATCATCTGGCTGGGCGTGAAGCCCTACGGAAAGGCCATCGCCGAGATCAAGGCGCGCGAAGCGGCCGGTCAGGCCTAGTGCGGTCTTGAGCGAGCCCCAGATCCCTTCCCGCGACTGGACCTTCACGAGCGTCTACGCGCTCGTGTTCCTGACCCTGGTCTCGACCCTGAACTACTTCGACCGGTCGGTCCTGTCCTTGATGCTGCCGCTGATCAAGAAGGACTTCCACGTCTCGGACACCACCCTGGGCGTGGTCACCGGGCTGATCGCCATCTACGCCATTCTGGGCGTGCCGGTGGCCTGGCTGGCCGAGCGCTGGAGCCGGCGCAACATCGTCGCCATCGGCCTGGCGTTCTGGAGCCTGATGACCGCCCTGACCGGGCTGGTCACCAACGTCTGGCAGCTGGGCGGCACGCGGTTCGCCATGGCCATCGGCGAGAGCGCGGGGCTGGCGCCGTCGCAGTCGATCCTGTCGGATCTGTTCAGCCGCCGCGCGCGCCCGGTGGTGCTGTCGATCATCACGACGGCCTCCTCGATCGCGCTGCTGGTCTATTCCCCGGCGGCCGGATGGCTGGCCGGCCATTATGGCTGGCGCACGGTCTTCCTCGTCGCCGGCGCCCCCGGCCTTGTGCTGGCCATGGTCATGCTGCTGACCATCCGCGAGCCGCGCCGGCGCGCGACGGGCGAGCCGATCAGGGCCGCGCCGCTCGGAGAGGCGCTGGCCTTCCTGGCCGGCTCGCGGGCCTTCCTCTGGTGCCTTCTGGGCACCTCGATCATGGGCGTCTACCTCTACGGGGTCAGCGCCTGGGACGCGACGTTCCTGGTGCGGGTGCGCCATTTCTCCGTCCCCCAGGTAGGGGCGATCTTCCAGCCGATCCGCGGCGGCGTGAGCGCCATCGGCATCGTGCTCGGGGGGCTGCTGTCGTCCCGGCTGGAGGCGATCGACGCCCGCTGGCGCTGCTGGATCCCTGGCCTGGCGTGCCTTTTGATGGCGCCGTTCCAGTTCATCTACCTGTTCTCGAATTCCGCGCCGGTCTGGATCTCGGCCTATGCGGCGGCGGCCCTGTTCTCGATCATGCACCAGGGCCCGATCTATGCCGTCTACGTCAGCGTCGCCCAGGCCAGGAGCCGCGCCGTGGCGGTCTCGGTGGCGCTGCTGGGGGCCACCGTCGTCGGCCAGTTCGGGGGCCCGATCCTGATCGGCTGGCTGAACGACCAGATGCACGCCCACTTCGGCGAGGGGGCGATCCGCTATTCGATGCTGGTGGTGATGGCCTGCTCGGCCCTGGCGGGGCTCTGTTACCTCTACGCCGCGCGGTTCGTGCGAGCCGACACCGAACGGGCCGCGGAGGCCTGATCGCCCAGGATGTAGCCGGCCGCCTTCTCGGCGATCATCACCGTCGGCGCATGGGTGTTGGAGCTGACCAGCCTGGGCATCACCGAGGCGTCGGCCACCCTGAGGCCCTCCACGCCGCGCACCCTCAGCTGTTCGTCCACCACCGAGGCCGGATCCACGCCCATGCGGCAGGTGCCCACCGGATGGAAGATGGTTGAGCCGGCGCCGGCGACATAGGCGTCGATCTCCGCGTCGCTCTGCACCGAGGGCCCGGGGGCGATCTCCTCGCCGCGGTGGGGATCCATGGCCGGCTGGGCGAAGATCTCGCGGACCATCCTCAAGCCCTCGCGGACGATGCGCCGGTCGGTGGGGCTTGAGAGGTAGTTGGCGCGGATCACCGGCGAATCGAAGGGGTCGGAGCTGCGCAGGGCGATTTCGCCGGTGCTCTCGGGCCGCAACTGGCAGACCGAGCCGTAGAAGATGTGGCCGTCGGCGAAGCGCGGCGCGGTTCGGCGGGCGAACGGATGGCGCAGCCCGCCGCCAGCGCCCCCGGCGATGAAGTGGATTTGCACCTCCGGCGCCGCCGCCGACGGATCGGTCTTCAGGAAGGCCCCCCCCTCGTGCGGGAAGCGGCTGAACGGCCCCTTGCCGAACAGCGCCGCCTGGACGAAGCCGAGCGCGGCCCGGTCCAGCCTCAGGTGGTCCCAGGTCTCGTCCGGCGTCTTGGAGCGGTGGGCCACCGCCACGTGCATGTGGTCCTGCAGGTTCTTGCCCACCGACGTCAGCTCGACCAGCGGCTCGACGCCCGCCGCCTTCAGGGCATCGGCGTCGCCGATGCCCGAGTGCAACAGCCCCATGGGCGAGCCGATGGCGCCGCAGGACAGGATCACCTCGCGCTCGGCGGGGATGTCGACGGCCTTGGAGCCGATCTTCAGCTTCACGCCCGCCGCGCGGCCGCGATCCAGATTGACCTTCAGAAGCTGGGCGCCGGTGAGGACGTCGAGGTTCGGCCGGTCCCGCACCGCGTCCAGGAACGACCGCGCCGAGCTCCAGCGCTGGCCCCGCCAGATGTTGTAGTCGTAGCGCCCGACGCCCTCCTGGCCGGCGCCGTTGAAATCCGGGTTGAACGGATGGCCGGCCTGCATGCCCGCCTGGATGAAGGCGTCGAACAAGGGATTGGAGCTGGTGGCCGGGCCCACCGGCAGCTCGCCGCGGGAGCCGTGGACTTGGCTTGGCCCGCCGTGGTGGCGTTCCGAGCGCCGGAAGGCTTCCAGCACCCGCTCGTAGGACCAGTCGCGCAGGCCCATCTGGGCCCAGCCGTCGTAGTCCAGCCGGTTGCCGCGGGTGTAGATCATGCCGTTGATCGCCGAGGAGCCGCCCAGCACCCGCCCGCGCGGCCAGGAGATGCGCCGATTGTTCAGGTGCGGCTCGGGCTCGGTCTCGAAGCTCCAGTTGCAGTAACGGCCCTGAAACAGCCGCCCGGCCATGATCGGCACCCGGAACACCGGGTTCCAGTCGCGCGGCCCCGCCTCGATCAGCAGCACCCGATGGCTGGGATCAGCCGACAGGCGGTTGGCCAGCACGCACCCGGCCGAGCCCGCGCCGACGATGATGAAGTCATAGCTCCGAGCCATGGCCCAAGTTGTGGAAGCCGCCGGGCCCTGGCGCAAGCCTCAGCGCGGTTTGCCGCTCCGGCGGGGGGCGGAGGCCTTGCCCGGGCCGGGCTTGGGTCGCCGCTTGGGCTTGGCCCAGCCGGGCTTGTAGGTCATGGGCGCGGCCTTGCTCTCATCTCCCGGCTGTCGGGGGCCTGCCCCGTGGGGCCAAGATCGACGCTTCGGTTTGGCCGGCGATGTCGCCGCAATCTTGGGCCTGGATGCTCCCCCTCTGGGGGAGCTGTCGGCGCGCAGCGGCGACTGAGGGGGCTCTCCGGCGAATCCGCTCTGCATCATCTGCCGCAGCTGTCGCGATGGCACTTCCTCGACCTCGCCGGGCTTCAGATCGCCCAGCTCCAGCGGGCCGTAGGCGACGCGGATCAGCCGGTTCACCTTCAGCCCCAGGGCCTCCAGCACCTTGCGCACCTCGCGGTTCTTGCCCTCGGCCAGGCCCAGGCCGACCCAGATGTTCGAGCCCTCGCCGCCGTGCTCGATGCGGGCCTCGATCGGCCCATAGGCGATGCCCTCGATCGTGATCCCCGACTTCAGCCGGTCGAGCCTCTCCTGGCTGGCGCGGCCGAAGGCCCGGGCGCGGTAGCGGCGTACCACGCCTGTGGCGGGCAGCTCCAGCTGCCTGGCCAGGGCGCCGTCGTTGGTGAGCAGCAGGAGGCCCTCGGAATTCAGGTCCAGCCGCCCGATGGAGATCACCCGCGGCAGGCCCGGCGGCAGGCGTTCGAACACCGTGGGCCGCCCCTTGGGGTCCTTGTGGGTGGTGATCAGGCCGGCGGGCTTGTGATAGCGCCAGAGCCGGGGCGGCTCGCGCTCGGCCACGACCTCACCGTCGAGCGTCAGGATGTCTTCGGGCCCGACGTTGATCGCGGGACTGGCCAACACCTCGCCGTTCAGCGCCACCCGCCCGGCCTCGATCAGCCGCTCGGCCTCCCGCCGCGAGGCCACCCCCGCCCGGGCCAGGGCGCGCGCCACCCGTTCGCCGGTGGAGGCGGCTGAGACTTGACCGCCTCGGCGGCGCCCGCTTGGGTCCTTGGGATGGAAAACCATGATCGGGCCAAGATGCGCATCGCCCTGGAGCTGGCGCAAGCGGCGGCGGCCGCCGGCGAGACGCCGGTGGGCGCGGTGGTGGTCGATCCGTCCACGGGAGAGATCCTCGGCCGCGGCGCCAACGGGCCCATCGGCCGCTCGGACCCCACCGCCCACGCTGAGATCCTGGCCCTGCGCGAGGCGGCCGCGCGGGTCGGCAACTACCGGCTGACGGACCTGGAGCTGTTCGTGACGCTGGAGCCCTGCGCCATGTGCGCCGGCGCCATCAGCCACGCCCGCATCGGCCGGCTGGTGTTCGGGGCGGAGGACCCCAAGGGCGGGGCCGTGGTCAACGGCCCGCGCTTCTTCGAGCAGCCCACCTGCCACTGGCGCCCCCGAGCCGAGGGCGGCGTGCTGGCCGAGGACAGCTCGGCCCTGCTGAAGGGCTTCTTCCGGTCGCGGCGCAAACCCTAGGCTGAATCGACATTCAACGCATCCAGAGCATGGCTGCTGCGAGGTGGATGAAGGCCAGGAAGTGGATCGCCCGTCGGTCGTAGCGGGTGGCAAAGCGCCTGAAGTGTTTGAGCTTGTTGAAGC
>JANWHQ010000072.1 GCA_025450315.1 Caulobacteraceae bacterium | reverse complement strand
TGCATACGCTGCGCGCCGACATCGACTACGGCTTCCGCGAGGCCAAAACGACGTACGGCCGGATCGGCGTGAAGGTCTGGATCTACAAGGGCGACATCCTGCCGTACAAGAGCGTGCTCGAGGACAAGATCAGCCGTGAAGCCGCCCTTGGCCATGCCATGGATCTTGCCCTTGAACTGCTTGCGGTACTTGGTCTTTTTCGGTGACAGCATCGTCGTGATCCCTAGGCGTTGGCCGGTTCACGGCGATCGCGGCGCGGCGCGCGGTCGGGCCGGTCTCCGCGCGGCTCGCGGCCGCCGCCTTCGCCGGCCGGGCCGGATTCGCTGGCCAGGCGCTTGTCCAGGGCCATGGGGTCGTGCTCCAGCACCTCGCCTTTGAAAATCCAGGCCTTCACACCGATAATGCCGTAGGTGGTCTGGGCCTCGGCGAAGCCATAGTCGATATCGGCCCGCAGGGTGTGCCGGGGCACTCGGCCTTCATGGTAGGATTCGGCTCTGGCGATCTCGGCCCCGCCCAGGCGGCCGGCCACCTCCACCCGCACGCCCTTGGCGCCCAGGCGCATGGCCGACTGGATCGCACGCTTCATGGCCCGGCGGAACGCCACGCGGCGCTCGAGCTGCTGGGCGATGTTCTCGGCCACCAGCTGGGCGTCGGTCTCGGGCTTGCGGACCTCGACGATGTTCAGGAACACCTCGCCTTCGGCCAGGGCCTGCAGGTCCTTGCGCAGCTTCTCGATGTCCGCGCCCTTCTTGCCGATGATCACACCCGGCCGGGCGGCGTAGATGGTGATCCGGCACTTGCGGTGCGGGCGCTCGATGATGATGCGCGAGACGCCGGCCTGGTTCAGGCGCTTCTTCAGCTGGGTGCGGATCTGGATGTCCTGGTGCAGGAGACGGCCGTACTCCTCCTTCTTCGCGTACCAGCGCGAATCCCAGGTGCGGTTGACGCCGAGCCGCAGCCCGATCGGATTGACCTTCTGGCCCATCAGGCGGCCTCGTTGATTTCGCGGACCACGATGGTGATCTCGGAGAACGGCTTCTCGATGCGGTTGGCGCGGCCGCGGGCGCGGGGCGAGAACCGCTTCATGGTGATGTTCTTGCCCACATAGGCCTCGGCCACGACCAGGCTGTCGATGTCGAGGTTGTGGTTGTTCTCGGCGTTGGAGATCGCCGAGTAGAGCGCCTTGCGCACGTCCCTGGAGATGCGCTTGGCCGAGAACTCCAGCTCGTTCAGGGCCCGTTGCACCTTCAGGCCGCGGATCGACTGGGCCACCAGGTTCAGCTTGCGCGGCGAGACGCGCAGGTTGATGGCCTTGGCGACGGCCTCGTGGGCGCCCAGGCGCCGTTCGGTCGTTTTCTTTCCCATGGCCTACTTCCTCTTGGCCTTCCGGTCCGCCGCGTGGCCGTAGAAGGTCCGGGTCGGCGCGAATTCGCCGAGCTTGTGGCCGACCATGTCCTCGGAGATCAGCACCGGGACATGCTTCTGGCCGTTATGCACGCCGAAGGTCAGGCCCACGAACTGGGGCATGATGGTCGAGCGGCGCGACCAGGTCTTGATCACGTCCTTGCGCCCCGAGCCGTGCGTGGCTTCCGCCTTCTTGAGCAGATAGCCGTCGACGAAAGGGCCTTTCCAAACCGAACGGGCCATGGGTTAGCGGGCCTTCTTCACGTGGCGCGAACGGATGATGAACTTGTCCGTGGCCTTGTTGGTGCGGGTCTTGTGGCCCTTGGTGGGGACGCCCCAAGGGGTGACCGGGTGACGGCCGCCCGAGGTCTTGCCCTCGCCGCCGCCGTGCGGGTGATCGATCGGGTTCATGGCCACGCCGCGCACGTGCGGGCGGCGGCCCTTGTGCCGGTTGCGGCCGGCCTTGCCGATCGTCTCGTTCATATGGTCCTGGTTGGACACCGCGCCGACCGTGGCCATGCAGCCGTCCGGAACCATCCTGAGCTCGCCCGAGCCAAGCCGGATCTGGGCGTAGCCCGCGTCGCGGCCGACCAGCTGGGCGTAGGCCCCGGCCGAGCGGGCCAGCTGCCCGCCCTTCATCGGCTTCATCTCGACGTTGTGGACGATGGTGCCCACCGGCAGCGAGCGCAGCGGCGCGGCGTTGCCCGGCTTCACGTCCACCTTCTCGGCGGCCAGCACCTGATCGCCCGCGCGCAGGCGCTGGGGAGCCAGGATGTAGGCCAGCTCGCCGTCGGCGTACTTGATCAGGGCGATGAAGGCGGTGCGGTTGGGATCGTATTCCAGCCGCTCGACGGTGGCGGCCACGTCCCACTTGCGGCGCTTGAAGTCGACCTTGCGGTAGAGGCGCTTGGCGCCGCCGCCACGGAAGCGCACGGCGATGCGCCCGCCGCCGCCACGGCCGCCGGACTTGGTCAGCCCCTCGACCAGGCTCTTCTCGGGCCGGCCCGAGTGCAGCTCGGAACGGTCGACCAGGATCAGGCCGCGCTGGCCTGGCGAAGTCGGATTGAATTGCTTCAGAGCCATCGCGTCAGAGTCCCGTGGCCACGTCGATCGACTGGCCTTCCGCCAGGGTCACGATCGCTTTCTTGACGTCGTTGCGGCGGCCCGGACGGCCCCGCCAGCGCTTGGTCTTGCCCTTCACCACCAGGGTGTTGACCTTCACCACCTGGACCTTGAACAGCTCCTGGATGGCGTCGGCGATCTCGGCCTTGGTGGCGTCCTTGGCGACCCGGAACACGACCTTGTTCTGATCCGACAGATAGGTCGCCTTTTCGGTGATCACCGGCGCCAGGATGGTGTCGTAGTGGCGTGCCGTGGCGGCCATCACGCAGCCTCCTTCTCAGCAAAACGGGCCGAGATCGCATCGATCGCAGCCCGGGTGAGGACGAGGGTGTCGCGCCTGAGGATGTCGTAGACGTTGAGGCCGGCGCTCGGCAGCACGTCGAAGTGCGGAATGTTGCGGGCGGCGAGCTTCAGGTTGCCGTCCACTTCCGGCCCGGCGATGACCAGGGCGTTGGCCAGCCCGATCTTGGCCAGGGAGGCCTTAAGGCCCGCGGTCTTGGCGGAGTCCAGGGTGAAGGTGTCCATCACCACCAGGGTCCCGGCCTTGGCCTTGGACGAGAGGGCGTGCTTGAGGCCCATGGCGCGGACCTTCTTGGGCAGGCTGACCTCGTGGCTGCGCACCACCGGGCCGAACACCTTGGCGCCGCCGACGAACTGGGCCGCCTTGCGGTCGCCGTGACGGGCCCCGCCGGTGCCCTTCTGCCGGTACATCTTCTTGCCGGTGCGGGCGACCTCGTTGCGGGTCTTGGTCTTGTGGGTGCCGGCGCGGCGCTTGGCGAGCTGCCAGGTGACCACGCGCTGCAGGATGTCGGCGCGGATGTCTTCGATGCCGAAGATATCGTCGGGCAGGTCGATCTGACCGCCCTTGCCGCCGTCCAGCTTGATGACGTCGAGCTTCATTATTCCTCGCCCCCGGTGGTCGGAGCTTCAGCCGCCGGAGCCTCTTGGACGGCGGCGTCCTCTACGGGCGCCTCGGCGGCGGGCGCGGCTTCGGTGGTCTGGCCGGCGGTGCGGAAGGCGCCGGGCTTGGGCAGGTCCTTCGGCGGCGCGCGCTTGACCGCATCGCGGATCTTCACCCAGGTCCCTTCCGTGCCCGGGGTCGCGCCCCGGAGCATGATCAGGCCGCGCTCGACGTCGACGCGGAACACGGTGACGTTCAAGGTGGTCACCTGGTCCTGGCCGAGGTGGCCGGCCATCTTCTTGTTCTTGAACACCTTGCCCGGGTCCTGGCGCTGCCCGGTCGAGCCGTGCGAGCGGTGCGACACCGACACGCCGTGGGTGGCCCGCAGGCCACCGAAGTGCCAGCGCTTGATGGCCCCGGCGAAGCCCTTGCCGACGGTGACGCCGGAGACGTCGACCTTCTGGCCGGGCAGGAAGTGGTCGGCGGTGATCTCCGCGCCCACCTCGATCAGGTTGTCCTCGCTGACCCGGAACTCGGCCAGGGTGCGCTTGGGCTCGACCATGGCCTTGCCGAAGTGGCCGCGCAGCGCCTTGGAGGTGCGCTTGGCCTTCTTGGCGCCGGCGCCCAGCTGCAGGGCGACATAGCCGTCCTTGTCCTGGGTGCGCTGGGCCACGACCTGGCAGCCGTCGAGCGCGAGTACGGTGACTGGCACGTCCGAGCCGTCTTCATCGAAGAAGCGGGTCATGCCGACTTTTCTGGCGAGCACGCCGGTACGCATCTTGGCCGGCCCCCTAGAGCTTGATCTCGACGTCCACGCCGGCGGACAGGTCGAGCTTCATCAGAGCGTCGACGGTCTGCGGGGTGGGATCGACGATGTCGAGCACGCGCTTGTGCGTGCGGATCTCGAACTGCTCGCGCGACTTCTTGTCGACGTGTGGCGAGCGGTTGACGGTGAATTTCTCGATCAGGGTCGGCAGCGGGATCGGGCCACGCACGGTCGCGCCGGTCCGCTTGGCGGTCTGCACGATCTCGCGGGTGGAATGATCCAGGACCCGGTGGTCGAAGGCCTTGAGCCGGATGCGTATGTTCTGTCGATCCATATCGCTTCGTGTTCCTTGTCGCCGTGGCCAGGCCACGCCGCATGCTTCCTACTCAATCGCGCCCGCGACGCCCGTTACCCTGTCAAAGACCAGCAGGAGCCTTCGGGTCCTGGACCCTCGAGCTCCGACGTGCGGAGTGCCGCAAAACGATCAAGGCCCGCGCGAACGTCGCGAGGGCCCTCGCTCAATACTCTGCCGCCGGACTTGGTGAAAGCACGACGGCGTCTTGTGAGGTCGTCTCGCGAACCGCGTCTACCTCGTGAGAGGTACGGCCGGCCCAACAGAGGGGGCGCTAATAGCCGCCGCCTGCCCCCGCGTCAAGCCGAACGGCCCGAAAGTCCGCGCGTCCGCGCGCTGGACCGGGGCGGCGATCAATGGCCGACGTTCACCGCGCCCGAGCCGAACGAGGCCTTGTGGATCGGGCCGTCCACGCGCCCCACGTCGACGTCGCCCGAGCCGGCGAGCTGGGCGTCCAGGCTGGCGGCCACCCCGCCGAAACGGACGTCGCCCGAGCCGGCGATGCGGACCACCATGTCGCTGGCCCGGCCGCCGTCGATCTTCACGTCGCCCGAGCCCATGACGTTGGTGTGCAGCGGACCGTCGATGGAGGCGGCCGAGACGTCGCCCGAGCCCGCCACGTCGATGTTGGCCGCGCCGCGGATCTCGCGCAGCTGGATGTCGCCCGAGCCGGCCACGCGGACCGCCAGTTCGCCGGCCGAGCCGCCGCGGACGTCGCCCGAGCCGGCGTCGTTGATCTCCAGCCGGCCCTTGACGTTGGCCACCGTCCAGTCGCCGCAGCCGGCGTTGGACAGCCACAGCGAATCCGATCGGCCGACGGACCCGAACACCGCCGAGCTGACGCCCACGTGGGCGGCCATGGGCGTGCGCACGACGATCTGCGGCAGGTCGTTGAACGGCACCTCGCCTACGCCCCTGATCCGCACCATGGCCTTGCCGAACATGGTCGAGCAGCCCCAGATCCGGTGGCGCAGATGGCCTTCGACGATCACGTGGTCCAGCTCGTTGCGCACCTCCAGCGGCAGGGCGGCGTTGGTGGTCACCATCTGCACCTTCACGTCCTGACGGTCTTCGGGGATGACGGTGACGCGCACGGCGGCGTCGCGGATCTCGACCAGGGGATCGGCCAGGGCGCCGGTGGCCAGGGCGGTCGTGGCCAGGCCGGCGACGGCGGCCAGGGCGATGAAGGCGGGCGCGTGGTTCATGGCGTTGCTTCCAAGTTCGTGAGGAAGGCTAGCCCCGGCGCCCGGGCGAAGCAGCTTAATTCGCGGTCATGCTTTTTCCGCCGCGGCCCCAAGCAGAAAGGCCGCCGGTTTCCCGGCGGCCTTCGCTGTCTCTTGGTCATCCCGCAAGCCGCGCCAGCGGCTGTCCGGGATCGCGGCAGGCGCCTACTCCAGGATCTTGGCCACCACGCCGGCGCCGACGGTGCGGCCGCCTTCACGGATGGCGAAGCGCAGCTTCTCCTCCATGGCGATGGGCGTGATCAGCTCCACGTTCAGCTCGGCGTTGTCGCCCGGCATGATCATCTCAACCCCTTCCTTCAGGCTGATGATCCCGGTCACGTCGGTGGTGCGGAAGTAGAACTGCGGACGGTAGTTGGTGAAGAACGGCGTGTGACGACCACCCTCCTCCTTGGTCAGGATGTAGGCCTCGGCCACGAACTTGGTGTGCGGCGTGATCGAGCCGGGCTTGCACAGCACCTGGCCGCGCTCGATCTCCTCGCGCTTGGTGCCCCTGAGCAGCACCCCCACGTTGTCGCCCGCCTGACCCTGGTCCAGCAGCTTGCGGAACATCTCCACGCCCGTGCAGGTGGTCTTCTGCGTGGCCCTGAGACCCACGATCTCCACTTCGTCGCCCACCTTGACGATGCCGCGCTCGATCCGCCCCGTGGCCACCGTGCCCCGGCCGGAGATCGAGAACACGTCTTCCACCGGCATCAGGAACGGCTGGTCCACCGGACGGTCGGGCTGGGGAATGTAGGCGTCCACCTGGGTCATCAGCTCCAGGATCGCGTCCTCGCCGATCACCGCGTTGGTGCCTTCCACCGCCGCCAGCGCCGAGCCCTTCACGATCGGGATGTCGTCGCCAGGGAAGTCGTAGGACGACAGAAGCTCCCTGACTTCCATCTCCACCAGCTCCAGGAGTTCCGGATCGTCGACCATGTCGACCTTGTTCAGGAACACCACCAGCGCCGGAACCCCCACCTGGCGCGCCAGCAGGATGTGCTCGCGGGTCTGCGGCATCGGGCCGTCCGCCGCCGACACCACCAGGATCGCACCGTCCATCTGCGCCGCGCCCGTGATCATGTTCTTCACGTAGTCGGCGTGACCAGGGCAGTCCACGTGCGCGTAGTGACGGTTCTTCGTCTCGTATTCCACGTGCGCCGTGTTGATCGTGATCCCCCGCGCCTTCTCCTCCGGCGCCGCGTCGATGTCCTCGTACTTCTTGGCCGTCGCGCCCCCCGTCTTGGCCAGCACCATCGTGATCGCCGCCGTCAGCGTCGTCTTGCCATGGTCCACGTGACCAATCGTGCCGATGTTGCAGTGCGGCTTGTTACGTTCAAACTTTTCCTTGGCCATTCTTC
>JANWHQ010000071.1 GCA_025450315.1 Caulobacteraceae bacterium | reverse complement strand
CCGCGTGGGAGCGCCTCTTGGGACAGGGCGAACTGCGCCGGCGGTTGTCGGAAACGTCGGCCGCGCTGTGCGATGGGCGGGGGGCCGACCGCGCCGCCGAGGCGGTGCTAGAGCTCGGCGGCTAGGATCAGACCGGGAAGCCGGCCGCCTTCAGGGTCTCGGCCATGCGGGCGCGGGGCTGCGGCCACTCGTCGACCAGCAGGCCCAGGCCCAGCACATCCTCCCAGCCGCCGTTCTTCAGGACGTGGCGGCGGAAGCGCGCCTCCTCCCTGAAGCCGAATCGCTGGTGCATGCGCACGACGCCCTTGTTGGACTCCAGCACCTCGCACCACAGCTTCTGCAGCCCGAGCTCGCCGAACGCCCGGTCGATCATCAGGATCTCGACATAGCCGCCGACGCCCCGCCCCCGCACCGAGGGCTCGGCGAGATAGTAGGCCCAGGCGGCCCGCGAATGGCGCCGGTCGATGTCATAGAAGTTGGCCAGGCCCACCGGCTGGCCGTCCATCTCGATGATCCAGTAGGCCCGGCGCGCATCGCCCTCGATCCCGGCGAACCAGCGGGCGTGCTCGTCCGGGCCGATCTGGTGGTCGGTGTACATGTAGGCTGAGACCTCGGGCGAATTGCGCCAGGCCAGCAGCCGGTCCTGGTCGTCGGGCCTCAGGGCGCGCAGCTCGACCTTGGGCGCGGCCATCAGATGCGCCTGTATCCGCCGGCGGCGTGGAGGTCGGGGCGGCCGGCCAGCAGGCGCCGGACGTCATCGGAGGTGAAGGCGGGGGCGGCCGGATAGAGCGCGTCGTAGACCGCGGCCATGAACTCGAGATCCTCGGGCAGGTCCACGGTCCACCTGAGCTCGCCCTCGTCGGCGGCCTGTTCGTAGCCCTGCAGACTGTAGCGCTCGGGATGGCGGTAGATGTAGGGCAAGACGTGCTCGCGCTCGTAGGGGTCGGAGGCCCGGCGCCCGGCGTCCGCCAAGACCTGGCTCTTCACGATGTCGACGTCCAGTCCCTTGGGAAAGGTCCGCCGTCCCCAGGTGTTGGCGGTATAGTCGGCCCCGGCCTCGAGATGGCTGTCGATCACCGCGTCGATCACTCGCCAGTCGGCCAGGGGGCAGTCGCCGGTCAGGCGCACCACGTGCTCGGCCGGCCCCTTGGCCTGGAGCGCCCCGATGTAGCGGCCCAGCACGTCGTCCAGCGGGCCGCGGAACACCTCCACGCCCGCGCCCTCCAGCACGTCGGCCAGCACGTCGTCGGTGCGCTCGTCGCTGATGGCCGCCACCAGACGGTCGATCCGGGCGCTGCGGCGCACCCGCTCGATCTGGCGCAGGACCATGGGCGAGCCGCTGAGCGGCCGCAGCACCTTGCCGGGCAGCCGTGTCGACGACATGCGCGCCTGCAGGATCGCGAGAATCATGCCGGGCTCCAGGAGGAGCCTCAAGCTAGGCCTGCATCGACGCCGAAGCTATCGGCGCTTCAGGCCCACTCGAGCTTGAGGATCTCGTAGGACTTCACGCCGCCGGGGGTGTTCACCTCGACCACGTCGCCCACTTCCTTGCCGATCATGGCCCGAGACAGCGGGGAGGTGACGGAGATGCGGCCCTGCTTCACGTCCGCTTCGTGCTCGCCGACGATCTGGTAGCGGCCTTCCTCCTCGGTGTCCTCGTCGACCACGGTCACCGTGGCGCCGAACTTCACCTGCGAGCCGGACAGCTTGCTGACGTCGATCACCTGGGCGCGCGCAAGGCGATCCTCGATCTCGGCGATTCGGCCTTCGATCCAGCCCTGACGGTCCTTGGCCGCGTGATACTCGGCGTTTTCCGACAGATCGCCGTGGCTACGCGCCTCGGAGATGGCCCCGATCACCTCGGGACGCTCGACCGTCTTCAAACGCTTCAATTCTTCGTCGAGGGCTGTGTAGCCCTCGGCGGTCATCGGCACTTTTTCCATTGCGGAGTTTGGCTCAGATTCGCCCTATGAAGGTTAGACCCGGCCGCGGGCGCTGTCGTCCGGGGGTGAAAAGGATAGTGGCGACGAAGCTCAACTGCAAGAGCGCCCAGCGCGCGGATGCGGGATCCCGCGTTCTGTTCAGATCAGTCCATGTCGAACCGCCATCGTCCACGCCCCATCTTGCGAGGGAGCGATAACGCGCAGGTCGACCGGAAGTTCGAGAGGTTCTCCGCCCCCGGAACGCCGGACTACAAAGCCACCTTGCCGCTCGCGATCAGGAGGCCGACCAGCATGGCCAGTCCAAGAAGCGCGATGACGATGACACCCAGGCCTTCCCCCGCCTGGGCCGGATTGAACTTCTTGTGAGGAACAGGATGATGATTTTCAGCCATGACGGCGCATCCCCAGTTTTCAGAGGCCGGAGGCCTCCTGACCTGGCTGCGGCAGGCAGCCGGACTGAGTGCGCTGGCCGTGGGGATGGATTGGATCCGACGGGCAAGCGCGCCGTTCGAGGGCCCGCCGAAGCGTGGCAATGGCGGACTGTCCCCCCAGCAATTCACCTTGTCAACAATCGGAGCGCGAGCGCTCAGGCGTAGCTCTGCAAAGGCCGCACCTCGAGCGAGCCCTGCTTGAGGGCGGCGATGGCCTGGGACGCGGCCAGGGCCCCCGACGCGGTGGTGTAGTAGGGGATCTTCATGGTCAGGGCGGTGCGGCGGATGGAGAAGCTGTCCTTCAGGGACTGCAGGCCCTCGGTGGTGTTGAAGACCAGCTGCACCTCGCCGTTCTTCATCCGGTCGACGATGTTGGGCCGTACGTTCTCATAGACCTTGGCCACCCGGTCCACGGGCACGCCGTGTTCGCTCAGGAAACTGTGGGTCCCCTCGGTGGCGATGATGCGGAAGCCTTCGGCCACCAGCCGCCGGACCGGGTCCAGGATGAAGGGCTTGTCCGATTCCTTCACCGAGACGAAGACGCAGCCGGCAGCGGGCAGGGTCACCCCGCCGCCCAGCTGGCTCTTGGCGAAGGCGCGGGCGAAGGCCTGGGACGGATCCTCGCCCGGCCGAATCCAGTCCAGCCCCATCACCTCGCCAGTGGAGCGCATCTCGGGGCCCAGCACGGTGTCCACGCCTGGGAAGCGGGCGAAGGGGAATACCGCCTCCTTAACCGCGATGTGGTCGTAGGGCGGCGTGTGCAGCCCGAAGCTGGCCAGGGCCTGCCCGGCCATCACCTTGGCGGCGATGGCGGCGACCGGACGGTTGATGGTCTTGGCCACGAACGGCACCGTGCGGCTGGCCCGCGGATTGACCTCCAGCACATAGATGCGCGGATGCTCGCTGTGCGGCTCCTCGATGGCGTACTGCACGTTCATCAGGCCACGGACGTTCAGCGCCGCGGCCAGCGCCTTGGTCTGGCGCTCCAGCTCGGCGATGGTCTCGGGCTTCAGCGAGAACGGCGGGAGCGAGCAGGCCGAATCGCCCGAGTGCACCCCGGCCTCCTCGATGTGCTCCATGATCCCGGCCACGAACACCGTCTCGCCGTCGGCCAGGGCGTCGGCGTCGACCTCGGTCGCGCGCGAGAGGTACTGGTCGATCAGCACCGGCGAGTCGCCCGACACCTTCACCGCGTCGCGGATGTAGCGGTGCAGCTGCTCGTCGTCGCGGACGATCTCCATGGCTCGTCCGCCCAGGACGTAGGACGGCCGGATCACCACCGGGAAGCCGATCTTGTGGGCCCCGGCCAGGGCCTCCTCCGGCGTGCGGGCGATGGCGTTGACCGGCTGGGCGATCTTGAGCTTCTGCAGGAGCTGCTGGAAGCGCTCGCGGTCTTCGGCCAGGTCGATGGCGTCCGGCGAGGTGCCCAGGATCGGCACGCCGGCGGCCTCCAGCGGCCCGGCCAGCTTCAAGGGAGTCTGGCCGCCGAACTGCACGATCACGCCCAAGAGCTCGCCCGAGGACCGTTCGGTCTCGATCAGTTCCAGCACGTCCTCTGCGGTCAGCGGTTCGAAATAGAGGCGGTCTGAGGTGTCGTAGTCGGTCGAGACGGTCTCGGGGTTGCAGTTCACCATGATCGACTCGATGCCGATCTCCTTCATGGCGAAGGCGGCGTGGCAGCAGCAGTAGTCGAACTCGATGCCCTGGCCGATGCGGTTGGGGCCGCCGCCCAGGATGATCACCTTCTTGCGGCCGGTGGGCTCGCTTTCGCACTGGGCCGGCTGGCCGAGGGCCCCGGATTCGTAGGTCGAGTACATGTACGGCGTCTTGGCCGCGAACTCGGCCGCGCAGGTGTCGACCCGCTTGAACACCGGCCGCACCTTCAGCGCCCGCCGCGCGGCGCGGGCCTCGGCCTCCTTGCAGCCGGCCAGATGCGCCAGGCGGGCGTCGGAGAAGCCCATCGCCTTCAGCCGCAGGAAGCCGGCCGCGTCCGTGGGCAGGCCGTGCTTGATCACCTCGGCCTCGACCGCGACCAGTTGCTCGATCTGGCGCAGGACCCAGGGCTCGTAGTGGCAGGCGGCGTTGACCTGCTCGACGCTGAGGCCGTGGCGGAAGGCCTGGGCGATCACCCGGATGCGGTCCGGCGTCGGCTGGGCCAGGGCCCGCACAATGGCCGCCCGCGCCTGGCCCTCGTCGGGATCCTCGGCCCCGGGGATGGCGATCTCGTCGAAGCCGTCCAGGCCCGTCTCCAGCGAGCGCAACGCCTTCTGGAAGCTCTCCAGGAAGGTGCGGCCGATGGCCATGGCCTCGCCGACCGACTTCATCGAGGTTGTCAGATAGGGCTCCGAGCCCGGATACTTCTCGAAGGCGAAGCGCGGGATCTTGGTGACGACGTAGTCGATGGTCGGCTCGAACGAGGCCGGCGTGGCGCCGGTGATGTCGTTGTCGAGTTCGTCCAGGGTGTAGCCGACGGCCAGCCGGGCGGCGACCTTGGCGATGGGAAAGCCCGTGGCCTTGGACGCCAGGGCCGAGGACCTGGACACCCGCGGGTTCATCTCGATCACCACCATGCGCCCGTCGGCCGGATTGACGGCGAACTGCACGTTGGAGCCGCCCGTCTCCACGCCGATCTCGCGCAACACCGCGATCGAGGCGTTTCGCATGATCTGATATTCCTTATCGGTCAGCGTCAGCGCCGGCGCCACGGTGATCGAGTCGCCCGTATGCACGCCCAT
>JANWHQ010000070.1 GCA_025450315.1 Caulobacteraceae bacterium | reverse complement strand
GGAGGCCGTCCTCCTCATAGGCCGGGACCTGGGCCCAGGGCTGCCAATCGGTATAGCCGGCCGGCCTGTTGCGGAAGGAGAGCAGCTTGACCCGATAGGGCAGACCGGCCTCCTCCAGCGCCCAGCGGACGCGCAGGTCGCGCACCAGCCCCCGGGCGAAGGGCGGGACCCAGTCGTAGGCGGTGACGGCGATCATCGGGCGCTCCCCTTCTGCGGCCTGCCGATCCTAGGACGAACCAAACCACTCGTGTCGGACAAATTCCGGCGCCGCGAAAGCGTCACCGCGAGGATGCCTCGACGCCGCGCCGGATCGGCTGCATATGCTCGGGCCGGGGCCGCACGCGGAGCATGCCATGCGCTACAACCAACTCGGCCGGACCGGCCTTTACGTCTCCGAACTCTGCCTCGGGGCCATGACCTTCGGCGGCGGCGACAACTCCGGATTCTGGGGCGCGATCGGGTCTCTGGACCAGAAGGAAGTGGACGCGATCGTCGGCCGCTCGCTGGCGGCCGGGGTCAACTTCATCGACACCGCCAACGTCTATCACCAGGGCCGCTCGGAGGAGCTGGTCGGCCAGTCCCTGAAGAACCTCGGCGTCAAGCGCTCGGACGTGGTGGTGGCCACCAAGGTCTATGGCGGCATGGGCCCCGGCCCCAACGACCGCGGCGCCTCGCGCGGCCACATCATGGATCAGGCCGAAGCCAGCCTGAAGCGGCTGCAGACCGATCACATCGACCTCTACCAGATCCACGCCAACGATCCGGTGACCCCGATCGAGGAGACCCTGCGCGCCCTGGACGACCTGGTCCGCCGCGGCATGGTCCGCTACGTCGGCGTCTCCAACTGGGCGGCCTGGCGCGTCGCCAAGGCCCTGGGGATCTCCGAGCGCCGGGACTACGCCCGCTTCGAGACGGTGCAGGCCTACTATTCCATCGCCGGGCGCGACCTGGAGCGCGAGCTGGTCCCAATGATGCGCGAGGAGAAGCTCGGCCTGATGGTCTGGTCGCCGCTCGCCGGCGGCCTGCTGTCGGGCAAGTACGGCCCCGGGACGCCCGATCCGGAGGGCGCGCGGCGCGCCGCCTTCGACTTCCCGCCGGTGAACAAGGACCGCGCCTGGGCCTGCGTGGCGGCCATGCGCAAGATCGCCGAGGCCAAGGGCGCGACGGTGGCCCGGGTCGCCCTGGCCTGGCTGCTGCATCAGCCGGTGGTGACCAGCGTGATCATCGGGGCCAAGCGGGTCGACCAGCTCGAGGACAATCTCGGGGCGGTGGACGTCGAGCTGACGCCCGAAGAGCTGAAGACGCTCGACGAGGTCAGCCGCCTGCCCGACGAATATCCGGGCTGGATGCTCAACTTCCAGGGCGGCGACCGGGCGCCCAAGCCCTTCCAGCCCGAGACCGAGGCCGCCGCTGCGTGAGGAAACCGGCGACAGGCGGCGTCGGCTGTTCCTCGCGCTGGGCCTCGCCGCCCTGCTCGTCCAGGGCTGCCTGGCCCCGGAAGGGCCGATGAATCCTTCCGGCCAGCGCCAGCCGCCGCGGGGACGCTTCGTCGACATCGGCGGACGCCATCTGCGCATCGTCTGCGAGGGGCCCGAGGGCCCTGGGCCGACGGTGGTCTTCGAGGCCGGCGCCTTCGGCTTCTCGGCCGACTGGGCCGAGGTGCAAGCGCGGCTGGCCGCCCAGGGCGTGCGCTCCTGCGCCTATGACCGGGCGGGGCTCGGCTATTCGGATCCCGGGCCCTCGCCGCGCGACGGCGTGGGCGTGGCCGAGGACCTGGAGAAGCTGCTGACCGCCGCGGAGGTGAAGCCGCCCTATGTGCTGGTCGGCCACTCCATGGCCGGGGTGCGCATCTGGCTGTTCCGCCAGCGCAACAAGGCCGAGACCGCGGGCCTGGTGTTCGTCGACGCCGCCACGCCCTACATCGTCAACCGCAGGGAATCCGACCCCATCCTGAACGGCTTCTCGGCCCTGTCGCGGCTGGCGGGGCTGGGGGCGTCGGTGGGCGTCCTGAGGGCGTTCGGCTTCATGGGCGACACCATCGGCCTGCCCTCCGAGCCGGCGGCCGAGAAGCGCTGGGCCTTCGGCGACGCCGAGCACAACCGCGTGGCGGTGCAGGAGGTGGTGCTGTGGCGCAAGGCCGCCGAGCAGGCCGCCGCCTCGGGCGATCTCGACCCCGACCTGCCGGTCGCCGTGATCACCGCCGGCCACGGCGACGGCGGACCCTGGCGCCAGGTCTATGCCGAGCCCGCCAAGCGCGCCCGCCAGGGCTATGCGGTGGACGTGGCCAGCGCCAACCACGCCAACCTCCTGGGCCTGCGCCACGCCGGCGAGGTCGTCAAAGCCATAGACTTCGTGCTCGCCGCCGCCCACGATCGGGCCTCTGGCGAGACGGGGGCCCGGGCGGGGGGATGACGAGCGCTCTGGCCGTCGAAGGCGTGAGCAAGCGCTTCGGCGGATTTTCGGCGGTGGACGACCTCAGCTTCGAGGCCCGGCGCGGGGGGCTTCTGGGCTTCCTCGGGCCCAATGGCGCGGGCAAGACCACCACGCTGCGGATGATCCTGGGCCTGGTCGCCCCCGACGCCGGGCGCATCCTGGCGCTGGGCGACGAGGACGTGCGCCGGGTGCGCGACCGCATCGGCTTTCTGCCCGAGGAGCGCGGCCTCTACCGCCGCATGACGCCGGTGGACGCCATTGTCTTCTTCGCCGGCCTGAAGGGCGTGCCGCCCGCCCGCGCCCGCCGGCGGGCCCTGGAGATGCTGGAGGCCAACGGCCTCGCCCACGCCGCGCGCCGCCAGGTGCGCCGCCTGTCCAAGGGCATGGCCCAGAGGGTGCAGCTGCTCAGCGCCCTGGCTCACGAGCCGGAGCTGGTGATCCTGGACGAGCCGTTCTCGGGCCTGGATCCCTTGGCCCAGCAGACCTTGGAGGAGCTGCTGCGCGGCCTGGCCGCCCAGGGCGCGGCTGTGGTGTTCTCCACCCACGTGATGCAGCACGCCGAGCGGCTTTGCGACCGGGTGGTGCTGATCGCCGGCGGACGCAAGGTGTTCGACGGCTCGGTGGCCGACGCCCGCGCCGCCGCGCCGCGCACCCTGGTGCTGGAAGGCGCCATTCCCGCCGAGGCCTCCAAGGACCTGCCCGGCCTGGAGGACGCCGCCTGGGAGAGCGCCGGGTCCGGCGGCCGGCTGACCGCGCGCCTGGCCGCCGGCGCCCAGGTCCAGGCGCCGCTGCAGGCGGCCTTCTCGCGGGGCTGGGAGATCAGCCGCTTCGAGCTGAGGGAGCCGAGCCTGCACGACGCCTTCATCCGCCTGGCCGGCGGAGGCCCGTCATGAGCCGGCTGCTGAAGATCGCCCGGCGCGAATACCTGGCCTATGTCCGCACCGCCGGGTTCTGGATCTCGCTCCTGTTGACCCCGGTGGGCCTGTCGCTGGGGATCCTGGGACCGACCTTGCTGTCCCGCAGCGAGCCGCCGCCGAGGATCGCGATCGTCGACCTGACCGGCGAGGGCTTCACCGGCGAGATCGCCCGCGCCCTGGCCGAAGCGCCTGCCACGTCGCGCTCGCCCGCCGCCGCCCGCGGCCCGGCGGCGGTGATCGTCCCCTCGCCGACCGGCCCGGCGGGCAGCGCCGAGGCGGCCGGCCGCAAGCTGCGGCCCTATCTGGTCCGCACCCGCGACGCGCCGGCGCGCCTGGACATGGCGGCCGTGATCCATTCCGACCCCGCCAAGGGCGTGGCCGTCGATTTCTGGAGCCGCAACCTCTCCGACCGCGCCGCCGAGGACGTCGTCAAAGAGGCGGTCGCCGCGCGCATGACCGCCCTGAAGCTGCAGTCCCTGGGCGTCAAGCCGGCCGACATCGCCTCGGCCAGCGACATCCAGCCCAAGGTGACCGACTACGCCGCCGGCGCGGGCAAGAAGGCGGGGCTCAAGGACCGGCTGCCCGGCTTCGCCGGCTTCGGCCTGGGCATGCTGCTGTGGATGATGATCTTCACCAGCGCCGGCATCCTGCTGAACAGCGTGATCGAGGAGAAGTCCACGCGCGTGCTGGAGGTGCTGCTGGCCTCCGCTTCGGCCGGCGAGGTCATGGGCGGCAAGATCCTGGGCGTGGCCGCGGTCACCGCCACGGTTCTGGCGGCCTGGTTCCTGGTGGGGGGCGGGCTATTGGCCAGCGGCGATCCCAGCCTGTTCCACGACATCCTGGCGGTGCTGACGGCCCACGGCCTGATCCTGACCTTCGCCGTCTATCTGGTGGGCGGCTATCTGATGTACGCCTCGCTGTTCGTGGCGATCGGGGCGCACTGCGAGACCAACCGCGAGGCCCAGACGCTTCTGGCGCCGATGATGTTGCTGACGACCATCCCGGTGGTGTTCATGAGCCAGGCGATCCTGCGGCCGGATTCGCCGGCCATCGCCCTGCTCTCGTGGTTTCCGCCGTTCACGCCGTTCCTGGCCCCCGCGCGGGCGGCGGCCGATCCCTCGCCGGCGGGCATGCTGGGGACCCTGGCCCTGACCGCCGTGACCGCGGCGGCCAGCGTCTATGTGTCGGGGCGGGCCTTCCGGGCCGGCGCGCTCTCGAGCGGACGCGGCGACGGACGCAGCCTGTTGCTGCGGGTGTTCCGGCCCCAGGCCGAGGGCTGAACCGGCCTCAGGCGCCTTGCAGGTCGATGTCCCGCCGGGCCGAGACGATGGTCACGATGAAGCCGGCCAGCACGTCCAGCAGCACCATCAGGGTGATCAGGAAGAACACCGAGGTCGAGAACCCCTTCAGCAGCAGGAACTCCACCAGGCAGGCCACGAACAGCACCATCGACAGCGAGTGGTTGATGATCGCCACGTTGCGGCTGTTGGTCGACTTCAGGAGCTCGATGAACATCAC
This sequence comes from Caulobacteraceae bacterium, assembly GCA_025450315.1. GTDB lineage: Bacteria > Pseudomonadota > Alphaproteobacteria > Caulobacterales > Caulobacteraceae > JANWHQ01. The sequence goes on along the minus strand of JANWHQ010000070.1, from coordinate 32,861 downwards.
CACCAGCGACGCGCCGAGGAACAGGTCCCCGAGGCTCACCGGCCAGGCGCCGCCCGAGGTCATGTGGATGGTGAACATGGGCTGGGCCAGCTGGGTCGCGGCGTCGGTCGACCGAAGGCCGCCCTTCATGGACAGCAGCACCAGGTTGTAGAGCAGCACCGGCAGCGCCAGCAGTGGAAATGCAGCGAACACGGAACGCCTCCCCCGAAGACTACCCCGCGGCAGAGTTAACGCCTTTCGGCGCCGCCGCAATGCAGGACAACCGCTAGGGTTCGTTGACCTGGCCCGGCAGGCGGGCCCGGCCGAGCAGCCAGACCACGCCCACGAGGTCCCCCAGCGAGGCCTTCAGCCGCCGCCAATTGGTGTATTTCGACTGGCCCGACGCGCGCGGACGGTGGCGCACTTCCACGAAATCGGTCTTCAGCCCCTCGCGCTTGGCCAGGGCCGGCAGGAAGCGGTGCATGTGGTCGAAATAGGGAAAGCGCAGATAGGCCGAGCGCCACATCGCCTTCAGGCCGCAGCCGGTGTCGATCGCATCGTCCCGCAGCAGGCGCCGGCGCACGCCGTTGCCGATCCTGGAGCCGATCCTTTTGGACCAGCTGTCCTGGCGGCGCAGCCTCAGCCCCCCGACCAGCCCCAGCGACGGGCCGCCCGCTTTCAGCCGCTCGACCAGGGCGGGCGCGTCGGCCGGATCGTTCTGGCCGTCGCCGTCCAGGGTGACCAGCACCTGGCCCCGCGCCGCCTCGGCGCCGGTCCTCAGCGCCCGGCTCTGGCCGGCGTTCTTCTGATGCGACAGCACCCGCAGTTGCGGCAGCTCGGACTTCAGCGCTTTCAAGGCCTCGAGCGTGCCGTCGCGGCTGGCGTCGTCGACGAAGATCATCTCATAGGGCCGGCCGTCGAAGGCGCGCGCGATCTCGCGGGCGAGGGCGGCGACATTGCCTTCCTCGTCGAACACCGGGACCACCACCGAAATCTCGGGGGTCGTTGTCGAGCGGGACGTCACGGGGCGCTCTTAGCCGGTTTCGACGGCGGAAGGGAGCGCTGGCGCGGTTGACGCGGCCCTGACCTTGGACGAGTGGAACGCCATGTCCGGCTCAGATCGTCTGGTCCTGGTGGCGCGCGTCTCCGGCGCCTTCGGCGTGAAGGGCGAAGTGCGCATCCGCACCTATACGGACAGTCCCCTGGCGGTGCTGAATTTCCGCGAGCTGAGGCGCGTCAACGGCCAGCACGGCCTGACGCTGCTGTCGGGCCGCTCGTTCAAGGAGGGTCTGATCGCCCGGGCCAAGGAGGTGGCCACCAAGGAGGAGGCCGACGCCCTGAAGGGCCTGGAGCTCTACGCCCCCCGCTCGGCCCTGCCGCCGCCCGGGGAGGGGGAATTCTACCTGACCGACCTGATCGGCCTGCGGGCCGAGACGCCGGACGGTTCGCCCCTGGGGGCGGTCAAGTCGGTGCAGAACTATGGCGCGGGCGACGTGTTGGAGATCCAGCCCCCCGGCCGCCAGGCGAGCTGGATGGTGGCCTTCACCGCCGAGAGCGCCCCCCAGGTCGACCTCGAGGGAGGGCGGATCGTCATCGTCCGGCCTGGCGAGACCGAATAGGCCATGCGCGCCTTCGCCGAGCTGCTGGGAAGGCTGTCCTTCACCGCCTCGCGCAACGCCAAGCTGACCCTGGTCCGCGATTTCCTGAAGACCCAGCCCGATCCCGAGCGCGGCTGGGCCCTGGCCGCCCTGACCGGCGAGCTGTCGTTCCGGTCGGCCAAGCCGGCGATGATCCGCAAGGCCGTCGAGGCGCGCATGGACCCGGTGCTGTTCGCCTGGTCCTACGACTATGTCGGCGACCTGGCCGAGACGGTCGCGCTGGTCTGGCCCGCCCGGCCGCGCACCCAGGAAAAGTGGGATCCGGTTTTCCTGGGTGCGCGGATTCCAGACATGGCGCGCCTTCCGGGCGGCGAACCGGCGTCCACTTCGCCTGAAGGCGCGCGCGCCAACCGGGAGCCCGATCTCTCGGAGGTGGTCGACGCCTTGCACGCGGCCTCGCGCACCGAGGTCCCCCGTCTGCTGGAGAGCTGGCTGGACGCCCTGGACGCCGACGGCCGCTGGGCCCTGCTCAAGCTGATGACCGGTGGGCTGCGCGTGGGCCTGTCCGCGCGGCTGGCCAAGCAGGCCCTGGCCGAGATCGGTCCCGTGCCGGTCTCGGAGGTAGAGGAGCTGTGGCACGGCCAGTCGCCGCCCTACGACGACCTGTTCGCCTGGCTGGAAGGCCGGGCGGAGCGGCCTACGGCCGACCATCCGGGGCGCTTCCGGCCGGTAATGCTGGCCCAGGCCATCGACGAGGCCGTCGATTTCGCCCGGCTGGATCCGGAGGACTACGCCGCCGAATGGAAGTGGGACGGCATCCGCGTCCAGGCCGTCAGCGAGGGCGGGGTGCGCCGCCTGTTCAGCCGCACCGGCGACGATATCGCCCCGGCCTTTCCCGACGTGGTCGAGGCGCTGGACTTCGAAGGGGTGATCGACGGCGAGCTGCTGGTGCTGCGCGGCGGGCGCGTGGCGGGCTTCGGCGATCTGCAGCAGCGGCTGAACCGCAAGAGCGTGGACGCCCGGCTGATGGCCGAATACCCGGCCGGCATCCGCGCCTACGACATCCTCTCGGACGGCGGCGAGGACGTCCGCCACCTGCCCTTCGCCGGCCGGCGCGGTCGGCTGGAGGCCCTGGTCGGCACGATCGACTCGGCGCGCATCGACCTCTCGCCGCTGCAGCCGTTCGGAAGCTGGGACGAGCTGGCCGAACTGCGGGCCCATCCGCCGGAGGGCGACCCCCAGGCCGCCGAGGGGCTGATGCTGAAGCGCTGGGATTCCATCTACGAGGCCGGCCGGCCCAAGGGGCCCTGGTTCAAGTGGAAGCGCGATCCGCACCTGATCGACGCGGTGCTGATGTACGCCCAGCGCGGCCACGGCAAGCGCTCGAGCTACTACTCGGACTACACCTTCGGGGTCTGGGACGAGGACAGGCTGACGCCGGTGGGCAAGGCCTATTTCGGCTTCACCGACGAGGAGCTGAAGCTGCTCGACAAGTTCGTGCGCGACCACACCACCGAACGCTACGGCCCGGTGCGGGCGGTCAGGGCCGACCGCGACTTCGGCCTGGTGCTGGAGGTCGCCTTCGAGGGCCTGCAGGCCTCGGGCCGCCACAAGTCCGGCGTCGCCATGCGCTTCCCGAGGATCAGCCGCATCCGCTGGGACAAGCCGGCGCGGGAGGCCGACGAGATCGGCACGCTGAGGCGGATGCTGGAGCATTGATCAGGTCCGTCATGGACCGGCTTGACCGGGCCACCCAAGCTGAGGCGCCGCCCGGCCCCCGCTTGCGATCCGGCGTTCCTCGCTCGTCACCCGCCCGCCGTCGCGTGCAGCCGGGCATAGGCGCCGCCCTTGGCCACCAGATCCCCGTGCCGGCCCTCCTCGACGATGCGGCCGTCCTGGAACACCAGGATGCGGTCGGCGCCGCGGATGGTCGACAGCCGGTGAGCGATGACGATGGTGGTGCGCCCGGCCATCAGGGCCTCGGTGGCGGCCTGCACCTGGACCTCGGTCTCCACGTCCAGGGAGGAGGTCGCCTCGTCCAGCACCAGGATCGAGGCGTCCGCCAGGAAGGCCCGGGCGATGGCCACGCGCTGGCGCTCGCCGCCCGAGAGCTTCACCCCCCGCTCACCCACCAGGGTGTCGTAGCCCTTGGGCAGGCGCGCGATGAAATCGTGCGCCCGCGCCCGCTTGGCCGCCGCCACGATCTCGTCCTGGGTCGCGTCCGGACGGGCATAGGCGATGTTCTCGCCGATGGTCCGGTGGAACAGGGCCGGATCCTGCGGCACCACCGCGATCGCCCGCCGCAGCGACACCTGGGTCACCGTCGAGATGTCCTGGCCGTCGATCAGGATGCGGCCGGCCTGCAGGTCGTAGAGCCGCTGGATCAGCTTGACGAAGGTCGACTTGCCCGCCCCCGTCGGCCCCACCAGCGCCACCCGCTCGCCCGGCGCGATCTTCAGCGAGAAGTCCTGGTAGGTCGGCTCGGGCTGTCCCTTGTAGGCGAAGGTGACGGCGTCGAACGCCACCGCCCCGTCGCCGGGGCGGAACTGCGCGGCGCCCGGCGCGTCGGCCACCGCCGACTGCTGGGTCATGTAGCCGGCCACGTCCTCGGTGTCGTCCAGCGACTTCTGCAGCATGCGGATCTGCTCGCCGACGTTCTTCAGATAGCCGCTCATCAGCATGAAGGCGGTGATGGCGAAGGCGACGTCGCCGGCGCTGGCCTTGCCCCGCGACCACAGCCACACCAGCAGCCCGGTCAGCCCGCCCTGCAGCAGCACCAGCATCAGGTTCTGGATCAGCCAGACGTTGATGAAGCGGTTCCAGGTGATCAGGGCCGCGCGCCGCCAGGACAGCATCACGCCGGCGAAGCGCGCCTCCTCGCGGGTCTCGGCGCCGAAGGTCTTCACCGTCGGGTTGGACGAGATGGCGTCCGCCAGGGCCGCGCCGATCTGGGAGTCCAGGGCGTTGGAGCGCAGGTTCGCCGGCCGCACGTACCTCGACGTCAGGAGCACGTTGGAAGTCACATAGGCGACCACGATCAGGAAGGTGAAGACGCCCACGATCGGCCAGCGCAGGAACATCATGATCGACAGGCCGAACAGCACGAAGAAGGCGGGGCCCAGCACCAGGGTCAGGGCGTCGGACGCCTGGTCGTAGCCCCACATGGCCCGGCTGACCTTGCGCACCGTCGCGCCGGCGAAAGCGTCGGCATGCCAGTCGGCCGAGAAGGACTGCACCCGCGCGAACGCGTCGTTGATCATCTCCTCCATGTTGTGGGCGGCGAAGGGGTTCCAGAACCTGAGCTGGATGTTGCGCGAGATGGCGTAGCCCAGGAACACCCCCACGAAGAGGGTCCAGGCCTGCCAGGCGCGCTGGGGACGGGCGGGATCCTTGGCCACCGCATCGACCAACCGGCCGGCGGCGGTCGGCAGCATCAGGTCCAGGCCCACGGCCACGAACAGGAAGACCAGGGTGGCGGCCAGGAGGCGCGGCCGGCGCATCCACTGGCGCATGACGAAGGCCAGCACCTGGCCGTTGGACAGCACGCGGCGGCGCACGCCGTCGTCGGGATTGTCGGGATCGTCGCTCATCGGAAGCGTTCCAAGCTTGGCCGGACGTCGCGGTCGCGCGCGGCCCGGCCGGGGGATGGCGGAAGACGGTGGTGGCGGCGGAACCGAAGGGTTCCGCGGGAGCGGCTGGTCATCGGGAGGTCCTCGGATCGGGGGAAGGTTCCGACGCCGGCCGAGGGGTTCGCCGAGTTAGCTCGGCCCGCCTGGTGCGCCGGTTCGGAGCATGGGCGACGTGCTTGCGATCTGCATTCGGCCCCTCCTTTCCGGCTGCTTGGGACGGGGGACGCATAGGCCCGGGCCGCGAGTCGGTCAACCAGCGCGGGAGGCCGGCGCCCGCCCGCCCGGATTTCCACGGGCCGGTGTGGCGGCGGGGGCACGGACTGGCCTGGGCTTGATCCATGCCCCGCAAGGCCGGACAAGGGAGCCATGACCGCGGCCCTGCCAGACGCCCGCCCCGACAACTGGGTCGACCGCTATGCGCCGTCGACCATCCGGCCCTGGCTGAAGCTCGCCCGTTTCGACCGGCCGATCGGCGCCTGGCTCTTGATGCTGCCGGGCTGGCAGGCCGTGGCCCTGGCGGGCGCCCAGCAGGGCCGGGGGCCGGACATCCGGCTGCTGATCCTGATCGCCGTCGGCGCGGTGGTGATGCGCGGCGCGGGCTGCGCCTACAACGACATCGTCGACCGCGACTTCGACGCCAGGGTGGCCCGCACGGCCCTGCGGCCGATTCCGTCGGGCCAGATCAGCGTCAAGGGCGCCTGGGCCTATGTGGCGGGCCTGAGCCTGGTGGGGCTTCTGATCCTGCTGTCGCTGAAGCCCCTGGCCATCGCCCTGGGGGTCGGCTCGCTCGCGCTGGTGGCGGCCTATCCGTTCATGAAGCGGATCACCTGGTGGCCCCAGGCGTGGCTCGGCCTGACCTTCAACTGGGGCGCGCCGCTGGGCTACGCCGCCGCCACCGGCCAGTTCGGCTGGCAGGCCGCGCTGCTCTACGCCTCGGGCTTCTTCTGGACCCTGGGGTACGACACCATCTACGCGGTGCAGGACATGGAGGACGACGCCCTGGTCGGGGTGAAGTCGTCGGCCCGCCGGCTCGGGGCCAAGGCGCCGCGGGGCGTGGCCGTCTTCTACGCGATCTGCGTGGCGCTGGCGGCGGCCGCCGTGGCCGTGGCCCGCCTGGGCCCTTTGGTCTGGCCTTTCCTGGCGGTCTACGCCCTGCACCTCCTCTGGCAGGCGCGCCGGCTCCGCGTCGACGACGGCGCCCTGGCGCTTCGGCTGTTCAAGTCCAACCGCGAGGCCGGGCTGATCCTGTTCCTGGGCCTGATGGCCGGGAATTCCCACTTCGGCCCCATCGGATGATCGCGGACCCGCGGGCCTTCATCCTCGAGCACACCCGCCTGCAGCCCCCACCCCATACGCCCGAGATCCAGCTCCACTTGGCCACCGAGATCGAGCCGATCTGGCGGCGGACCGAAGAGGCGCTGCAGCAGGAGGGGCTGGAGCCGCCGTTCTGGGCCTTCGCCTGGGCCGGCGGCCAGGCCCTGTCGCGCTATCTGCTGGACCATCCCGATGAGGTCGCCGGCAAGCGGGTGCTCGACCTCGCCACCGGCTCGGGCCTGGTGGGCATCGCCGCCATGAAGGCCGGCGCGGCCCGGGTGCTGGCGGCCGACATCGACCCCTTCTGCGCGGCCGCCGTGGCGTTGAATGCCGAGGCCAACGAGGTGGAGCTCGACTTCACCGGCCAGGACCTGCTGGAAACTCCGCCGCCCGACGTCGAGGTCATCTGCGCCGGGGACGTCTGCTACGCCTGGCCCCTGGCCGACCGCGTGCGCCGCTGGCTGGAGACGGCCCATGCCGAGGGCCGGCGCGTGCTGATCGGCGATCCGGGCCGGGCCTATCTGCCGCGCGAGGGGCTGATCCCCCTGGCGACCTACGAGGTGCAGACCACGCGCGAGCTCGAGGACCGCGAGGTCCGGCGCACCGGTGTCTTTACCCTCGGGGGCTGAGCTGTTATGGAACAAATCAAGAACAATGATGGGAGACGATCGTGCGCGAAGACGGCAAGATCGATTACATCGAGCAGCCCGGCGGCGACCTGAAGGTCACCAAGGCCTTCTACCAGCAGGCCTTCGGCTGGACGTTCCAGGACTGGGGCGACGGCTACTGCGACTTCCACGAGGGCCTGGACGGCGGCTTCAGCGCCGACGCCGAGCGGGTGACCAAGCCCGTGCTGATCCTCTACGCCTACGACCTGGAGGCCATGGAGGCCAAGGTGCGCGCGGCGGGCGGCCGGGTGGTGCGCCCCATCTTCAGCTTCCCGGGCGGGCGGCGTTTCCACTTCACCGATCCGGCCGGCAACGAGCTGGCCGTCTGGTCGGAGGACTAGCGGGGCTCAGACGGTCAGGACGATCTTGCCGAGGTGATCGGCGGCGTCGATGCGGGCGTGGGCCTTGGCCGCCTCGGCCAGGGGGAAGGCGCTGTCGACGATCGGCCGGACCTTGCCGGCTTCGATCCAGGGCCAGACCGTCTGCTCCACGCCCCGCGCCAGGCGCGCCTTGTCCTCGGGCGGGCGCGGCCTCAGCGTCGATCCGGTCAGGGTCAGGCGCTTGCGCATGACGAGGCCGAGGTCGATCTCGACCTTGGCGCCGCCCAGGAGCGCGATTTGCACCAGCCGGCCGTGCGGCTTCAGGACATCGATGTTCTTGGGCGTATAGGCCCCGCCGACCATGTCGAGCACGAGGTCGGCGCCGCCGGCCGCCTGGACCTCGGCGGCCCAGTCCTGGGCCAGCGAATCGATGGCCAAGTCGGCGCCCAGCGCCCGGGCCTGCCGGGCCTTGTCCGGGCCCCGGCCGGTGGCGATCACCCGCGCGCCGGCCGCCTTGGCCATCTGGATGGCGGTGACGCCGATGCCGGAGGTGGCGCCATGGATGAGACAGGATTCCCCTGGTTCGAGATGTCCGATGTCGAAGACGTTCGCCCAGACGGTGAAGACTGTCTCCGGCAGGGACGCGGCCTGCACGAAATCCAGCCCCTTGGGCACGGGCAGGGCGTGGCGGGCGTCGGCCAGCGCGTATTCGGCGTAGCCGCCCCCGGGCAGCAGGGCGGCGACCTTGTCGCCGGGTCGCCAGCGCGAGGCGCCTTCGCCGACCTCGGCCACCTCGCCGGAGACCTCCAGCCCCATGGTCTCGGGCGCGCCCGGCGGGGGCGGATAGAAGCCCAGCCGCTGCAGCACGTCGGGCCGGTTCACTCCCGCCGCCTTCACCGCGATGAGGATCTGGCCCGGTCCCGGCTCGGGCCTGTCGATGCGGACCAGCTCGAGCGCCTCTGGCGGGCCTTTTCCGCCCCTCACGCCCACCGCGGCCATGGTCTGCGGCATGATCTGCCTCCCGAGCTTGCGCTTTCGGCCCTGGGAGCGTCTGATAGACGTCGATCGAAGATGGAGCCAGAGAGGCGGCCATGATCGATGAAGTCGCCGAACCCCGTCCTTTGCGGGGCGAAGTGCTGAGGGCCCTGGCGCACGAGGATCTTGAGCTCTACGGGCGCGAAGAGCTGGAAGAGCGGATCGAGCTCCTGAAGGCGGAGATCGCCCGCACCGATGGGCAGCTCCAGCGCAAGCACATGGGGCGCGCCGCCGCTGACGCTTTATTCAGCATAAGAAGCGAATAGTTCGCGTGGGGCTTGCTTGGCACAGCCGTTGCACCCTCGTCCTGGCCGGACGATGGTGACCGGCGACCGGCGCAAGGGCGGGGATTTCATGAGTGAGTTGAGCGCTTTGGCTGAAGACTCCTGGCGGATCGCCGTCATCCAGGACTTCGCCGCGTCTGAGTTGTTCGACCGCACCTTCCAGGAAGGCATGGAGCTGGTCGAGGAGACCGCCGCCTATCTGGACGGCGCCGGCCGGCACGACTCCAAGCGCCTGCCGCGCAAGGCGGCCCTGGCCTACGCCTCCGAGAGCATGCGCCTGACTACCCGGCTGATGCAGCTGGCCTCGTGGCTGCTGGTCCAGCGCGCCGTGCGCGAGGGCCAGATGCCCGCCTCCGAAGCCTGCCAGGAGCGCTATCGCGTGGGCGACGAATCCCAGCGGGCCGCCGAGGGCGAGGGCGCCGACCTTCTGCCGGGCGGCCTTCTGTCGCTGCAGGAGCGCGCCTCGCGCCTGTTCGAGCGGGTGTCGCACCTGGACCGGCGCATGTACACGGAACCCGCGCCCAACGCGGGCAGCCACCCGGTGCTGCAGCAGATGGGCAGGCTGCAGGCGGCCTTCGGCATCGCCGAGGCCTGAGCCTCTCCCTTATCGGATAGTCCGTCAGCCGCCGGATGCGGCGCGGCCGGCCTACTTCTTGAGGAAGCCGCCGTACTTGGCCGCGAACCGCGACACTCGTCCGCCGCGGTCCATCATGGTGTGGCTGCCGCCCGTCCAGGCCGGATGGGTCTTGGGATCGATGTCGAGGTTCAGGGTCGCGCCTTCCTTCCCGTAGGTCGAGCGCGTCTGATAGGTGGTCCCGTCGGTCATCACCACGGTGATGAAGTGGTAGTCGGGATGGGTGTCTTGCTTCATGGCGGGACTTCGAACCGAACGGGTGACTGGGGCGCGCCGTGATGGCGCCGCCGCCGGCCGGGCCGGCGGAAGTGCGCGGCTATACACGAACGGGGGTCTGCAAGGCAAGGCGCCGGCGGTCGGCCAGCGCGGCGCCCAGGATCGCGATCTGGATAGCGTAGGTGAAGAGGTTCTGGGTCGCCCCGATGATGAAATGGTGGATGCGGTCGAAACTCGAGCCGTCGCCGATATAGATCACGTCGATCGCGGTCTGGACGCCCTGCGCCAGCACCGCCACGCCAATCCAAAGGCTATTGTAGCGGGCGGCGGCGTAGAGGAAGCCGGCGGCCGCCAACAGGTCGAGGCTGCATGCGACCCGCACCGCCGGCGCGTCGGGGACCGGGAGCAGGCCGAAGCAGGTGGTCAGGGGCCAGATCACGGCGTTGACCAGAGCGGCAAACCGCGCGGCGGGTCCGCCCCAGCGCCGAGCGGCCAGCGTCGAGGTCACGACCAGCAGAAGCTGGGCCAGGACGTTGGCGATATTTGAGTACAGGAACAGCTGTTCCATGCGGCCTCCCCGCGGCCATGAAACAACCGACTCTGCGGTGCTGGCAAGCCGACCAGGAGCTCAGCCCTTGACCAGTCCCCGCACGGGCCGGCGGGCCCGCAGCTGCAGCGGAGGCTGCGGTTCGCCGCCGCCCATACGCCCGGCGACGCGAGCGCGGATGCTGGCCATGGTTCCAGCGATCAGGATCAGGCAGATGACCAGGGAGATGAGGTTGAGGCTCGCCGCGTAGAGATTGAAACCGGCGAACATCGGATCCTCCCCATCCGTAAGATGGGTGGCGTGCACCGCGAGCTGGATGCCGGCGACGATCATGGCGGCGCCCAGCCACAGGCTGTTGAAGCGGATGGCCAAGCCGAGGAAGCCGGTGGCGACGGTGGTGTCCAGCAGCAGCTCCGGGACGACCGGAGTGGATTGGCCGGTGATCAGCTCGAAGCCGACGGTGGCCAGCACCGCGATGCCGAACAGGGCGCCGCCGATCCGGTCGGCGGGTCCGCCCTTGAACCAGGCGAACACCGACGTCGCGATGGGCAGGAGGACGCCCAGCGGGACCACGATGGCATTAACGAGAAATCGCGCCTCTGACGTCATCAGAGGCGCGATTAACCGGTCTAAGTTAAAACTTCGGCGCCCTACCCGGCGACGAAATCGTCAGCCGACGCGACGGACCGGGGTCTCGTCGACGCGGTGATCTTCTTCCACGCTGGGATGGCCGCCACCTTCGAGCTTCTGGCGGACGCCGAGGCGCAGCTTCACTTCATAGAGCGCGTGGTGCGCGTCCATCATGGCGGTGCGAGCGGCGGCGAGAGCCGCCTGAGCTTCGGCGACCTTGGCCAGCGAAGCGTCCCACAGCAGATGCGACGTGCCGAGGTCCTTGCGGGCCTGCACGATGTCGCTGGTCAGGGCCGAAGCGTGCACCACAGCCTCGTCCATCGCGTCTTCGGCCGCCCACAGCGTCTCGGCGACCCGCTTAACAACGAAAATCTTTTCCATGAACCCTCTCCTCACACGGCGAGGTTGTCTTAACATTTCCCTAACGGACTTTCCAGGGGTCAGGGATTTATTAACTACGATCGTGCGGGTCCGTGCATCCTTTTGTCGCGCCTCGCACGAGACTTGTGGCGCGCGCTCGTTCTAGTTGAGATGCGAAGCGAAGCGTTAGTAGATCGGCCCTATAGGGTTCGAGGTTGGAAACCGCCTCAGGGGCTCGAGTGGCCGCCCAGATCGCTAGCCAGCTCCAGGACGACCTGTCCTGCGCCCGCCCGGCCGAGCGCGCCTCCGACGTGGGGCCCGAGCCGAGTCCGCCGGTTCAGGGCCTGACCTTCCAGAGCCGGGTCGCCGTGGTGGCCCTGGTCACGGCCGTGGTCGTGCTCATGGGCGCGTGCACCCTGTTCATGCTGCAGCAGTGGCGCACCGAACGGGCCCACTTCGGCCAGGCGCAGCAGACCCTGGTTCAGATCACCGCCAGCGAGATCTCCCAGGCCTTCGCCCGCAACAGCCCCACCGACGGCCTGGGCGCGATGACGGCGCTCCGTGCCGATCCGCGCCTGCTGCGCGCCGAGCTGCTCGGCGCCGACGGCAAGCCGGTCGCCGGATTCATCCCGATCGAGAAGCCGCGGGTCTCAAGAAGTTCGGACGTCATGACCATCAAGGCGCCCGCCGACCTTGGCGCCGCTGGCGTTGGCGCGCTGGTGCTGACCGTCCAGCCCGAGGGCCTGGGCGCGCTGGCGCCCCGCTTCGTCTCCATGGGCGGGGCCCTGTTCTTCGTGGCCGCCGGCATGGCCCTGTTCATGGGCCGCTGGCTGGCCGGACGCCTGACCCGGCCGGTCGACCGGCTGTCGCAGGCGATGCACGAGGTGGCCGGCTCGGGCGACTTCACCCGCCGCGTGACGCATGGCGAACATGACGAGTTCGGCCGCCTGACCGACAGCTTCAACGCTCTCTTGGCCGACCTGGAGAGCCACGACCGGGCCCTGCACGAGACCATGGACGAACTGGTCGAGGCGCGCGACGCCGCCGAGGCGGCCAATGTGCTGAAGTCCCACTTCCTGGCCAATATGAGCCACGAGATCCGCACGCCGCTGAACGGCGTGCTGGCCATGGCCCAGATCATGGCGATGGGCGAGATGGCGCCCAAGCAGCGCGAGCGCCTCGGGGTGATCCGCCAGTCCGGCGAGGCGCTGCTGACGGTGCTGAACGACATCCTCGACCTGTCCAAGATCGAGGCCGGACGCTTGGAGCTCGAGGACGCCGACTTCGACACCGAGGACCTGGGCCGCAAACTGGAGGCGGCGCACCAGCCGGCCGCGATCGCCAAGGGCCTGAGCTTCAGCGTCGAGCTGACCCCCTCCGCCAGGGGCGTGCGCCGGGGCGACACGGCGCGGCTGCAGCAGATCCTGAACAACCTCCTGGCCAATGCGCTGAAGTTCACCCACTCCGGCGAGGTGCGGATGCTGATCGACGGCGAAGGCCAGGACGGCGGGGCCGGCCTGAAGGTGTCGGTGACAGACACCGGCATCGGGGTGCCGTCCGACAAGCTGCCGCTGCTGTTCCAGAAGTTCAGCCAGGTCGACAGCTCCACCACCCGCCAGTTCGGCGGCACCGGACTGGGCCTGGCCATCTGCCGCGAGCTGGCCCAGCTGATGGGGGGCAACGTCTGGGCCGAAAGCATCCAGGGCGTGGGCTCGACCTTCTTCGTGAGCGTGCCGCTGCGGCGCGTCTCGGCCACCACCCAGGCCCAGGCTGCGGGCCAGGGCCCGCCCCACCCCACGGCGGCGGAGATGTCGGCGCTGAGGATCCTGGCGGCCGAGGACAACGCCACCAACCAGCTGGTGCTGAAGACGGTGATCTCGACCTTCGGGCTGGACGTCGACATCGTGCCGGACGGCCAGAAGGCGGTCGAGGCCTGGGCCGCGGGCGGCTACGACCTGATCCTGATGGACATCCAGATGCCGGTGATGGACGGCATCGCCGCCACCCGGGAGATCCGCGCGGCCGAGGCCCGCACCGGCCGGCGGCGCACCCCGATCATCGCCCTGTCGGCCAACGCCATGGTGCATCAGGTCAAAGAGTACCTGAACGCCGGCATGGACATGCACGTGGCCAAGCCGATCCAGCTGGCCAAGCTGCACGATGCGCTGGAGCGGGTGTTGAACGAGGCCCAGGCGCAGGCCCCCGCCAAGGACGCGGTCGCCTAGGCGCCCAGGTGCGGGCTGACCAGCCCCAACGGTACGGCGGTGGAATCCTTCACCCCGCGCACCACGATCCGGCTCTGGCAGTTGGCCACCAGGCCCGACGACAACAGCGTGTCCCTCAGGAAGTTGTCGAAGCCGTGGATGTCGCGGGTGACGATCCGCAGCAGATAGTCCTCGCCGCCGGTGACGGTGGCGCATTGCACCACCTCGGGCCAGCCCTGCACCAGGGCCTCGAAGCGGTCGAGGTTGTCCTTGGTCGGCATCGACAGCTTGACCGTCGCATACACCTCGAAGCCCAGCCCCAGCTGCTCGCGGTCCAGCAGGGTGACGCGCTTCTTGACGATGCCGACGTCTTCCAGGCGCTTGGTCCGCCGCCAGCAGGGGCTCGAGGACAGACCCACGCGTTCGGCGATCTCGGCGACGGAGAGCCCGGCGTCGTGCTGGATCAGGTCCAGGATCTTGGCGTCGACGGCGTCAAGCGGTTCCGGCAACTTTCATCCTCTCACGGCCAGGGTTCGAGCCGATTCTTGCTGCAAACCATGGCGGGAGGCCGAAGAAATGGCAAACCATTTCCCCGCGACCGGGAACCGGCGGCTGGCGCGTCAGGCAGGCGGCGCCGGGCCGGCGCCCTCCAAGGCGGCGCCGTCCTCCAGCCGTCCCCAGCGCACGCGGCGCCAGACACGCTCGTGGGCATAGTAGAGGACGATCTTGGTCAGGGCCTCGGCCGTGGCGATCGAGATGGCGTACTTGGCCTTGCCGGTGACCAGAAGGCTCAGCAGGAAGGTGTCGAGGCTGCCGACCAGGCGCCAGGAAACGGCCTTGACCAGCGATCGCACGTGCGAATCGGGCGCCCAGGGAAGCAGCCGCCAGAGCCGTTCGTGCAGATAGAAGAGCGCGATCTTGGTGAAGGTCTCCAGCCCCGCGATGGAGCCGGCGCTGAACGGCTGGCGGGTGATCAGCAGGCTCCAAATGAAGGTGTCCGCCGTGCCGATGAACCGCCAGCTGACCCCCTTGGCCAGAGCCCGCGCGTGACCGTCCGCGTCCTTTAGAATAACTCCCGCCAAGGCCGCTTCTCCCGCCACGCGAGGCCGCGCCCGCAAACGGATAGTTCAGCATGGCTAGAAAGACTAGTGACTAAATTGGGATTAGATTTCGACGCGGCCGTGATCGGCGCCGGCGCCGTGGGGCTGGCGACCGCCCACGCGCTGGGCCAGCGCGGGCTTTCGGTGGTGGTGCTGGAACAGGAGGCCGCCGTCGGCCAGGGGATCTCGTCGCGCAATTCCGAGGTGATCCACGGGGGACTCTATTATCCGACCGGCTCCCTGAAGGCGCGGCTGTGCGTAGAGGGCCGGCGGCGGCTCTATGCCTTTCTCGAGGCGCACAAGGTCGCCTTCGACCGCTGCGGCAAGCTGGTGGTGGCGCCGTCCGACCCGGACATCCCCCGCATCCAGGCGGTGCTGGACCAGGCCCTGGCCAACGGCGTGGAGGGCGTCGAATCGATCACCGGCGAGGAGGCGCGCGCCCTGGAGCCCGAACTCTCCGCGGTGGCGGCGGTGGTCTCGCCCGAGAGCGGGGTGTTCGACAGCCACGGCTACATGCTGGCCCTGGTCGGCGAGATGGAGGCGGCCGGCGGCTGGGTGGCCTTGCGCGCCCCGTTCCTGAAGGCCGAGGCCCTGCCGGGCGGCGGCTGGCGCGTGTTCGCGGGCGGCGAGCAGCCGTCCGAGTTCGCCTGAGGGCGGCTGGCGGTCGCCGCGGGCCTCGGGGCCCAGGGGGCGGCGGCCGGGATCGAGGACTATCCCGCGGGCCTGATCCCCAGGCTGCACTACGGCAAGGGCGTCTATTTCCGGCTGGCCGGCAGGGCGCCGTTCCGCAGGCTGATCTATCCGCCGCCGATTCCAGGCTCGCTCGGCACCCATTACCGCCGCGACCTGGGCGGCCAGGCGCACTTCGGCCCCGACCTCGCCTTTGTCGAGGCGCCCGACTACGACGTCGACCGGGCCCGCGCCGCCGGCTTCTACGCCGACATCCGCCGCTACTGGCCGGGGCTGGGCGACGGGACGCTGGAGCCCGACTACGCCGGCGTGCGGCCCAAGCTGCACGGCCCGGACGAGCCGCAACCCGATTTCCGCATCGACGGGCCCGAGGTCCACGGCCTGGCCGACCTGGTCGCCCTGTTCGGGATCGAGAGCCCCGGCCTGACCAGCTCTCTGGCCATCGGCGAGGAGGTCGCCGCGCGATTGGGCGCCTGAGGCCTGGCGCCGGCTCGACACAAAGCGGCCGGGTTTACGGTAGAGTTTCCACCCATCGAATCGCCTGACGGGGGAAGACCCATGGATCGCCGCACTCTCATCGCCGGCGCCGCGATGGCGTCAGTCTGGGCCGCCGTCGCCCGGGCCCAGTCCGCCGACGGCGAGGTGCAGTCCTCGACTCTGCCGCCGGCCGGCAGCGGCCCCCCGCCCGGGTCGGCGCCGCGCCCGGATTACGACGCGCCGCCCCGCGGTCCCGCCGCGCCCGAGGCGCCGCCGGCCCCCGAGGTTCGGCCCTCCTATCCGGCCAACACCCCCGCCCAAGCCTACGAGCGCTCCGAGATCGTCAACAGCGCCTCCGACTTCCTGGGCGTTTCGGCCGAATCGGCCGCCGCGGCGGTGGAGCGCATCTTCAAGGACAACGGCCGGCCCACCGCCTACATCGCCGGCGAGGAGGGTTCGGCGGCCTTCTTCGGCGGCGTCCGCTATGGCCGGGGCCTGCTCTACATGAAGGGCCGCGACCCGCTGCAGGTCTATTGGCAGGGACCGACGGTGGGCTTCGACTGGGGCGGCAACGCCTCGCGCTCCTTCACCCTCTGCTACGACCTGCAATACCCGGACATGATCTTCCGCCGCTTCCCCGGCGTGGAGGGCTCGGCCTATCTGATCGCGGGCCTGGGCGTGAACTACCAGCGCGCCGACGGCATCACCCTGGCTCCGATCCGCACGGGCCTGGGCCTCAGGCTCGGCGCCAACATCGGCTACCTAGCCTACAGCCGCAAGCGCCACCTCATCCCGCTCTAAGGGCGCCCCGGACGCCTCGCCAGGGAGGCTTGACGCGCGGCGGCCAGGCTGGTCTATCGGCGCCGCCGTTTTGCGCCGCAGAGCGCGCCGGCCAAGCGCAGAGCAAAGTCCCCCCGCCGAGTCCTGTCGAAGGGCGGGTGTGGACCCGCCGGGCAGGCGCGAGACCGTATCCATGGCCAACGTCACCGTGGTCGGCGCCCAATGGGGCGACGAAGGCAAGGGCAAGATCGTCGACTGGCTGTCCAACCGGGCGGACGTGGTCGTGCGCTTCCAGGGCGGCCACAACGCCGGCCACACCCTGGTGGTGGGCAACAACGTCTACAAGCTGGCGCTGCTGCCCTCGGGCCTGGTCCAAGGCAAGCGCTCGATCATCGGCAACGGTGTGGTGGTCGATCCCTGGCACCTGTTGACCGAGATCGCCAAGATCCGCGAACAGGGCGTGGAGGTGAACCCCGACCTCTTGGTGCTGGCCGACAACGCCGCCCTGATCCTGCCGTTGCACCGCGACCTCGACCAGGCGCGCGAGGCCCAGACCCTCGGCAAGATCGGCACCACCGGCCGCGGCATCGGGCCGGCCTATGAGGACAAGGTCGGGCGCCGGGCCATCCGGGTCGCCGACCTGGCCGACCGCGAGGCGCTGGAGGCCAAGATCGAGCGGCTGCTGGCCCACCACGAACCGCTGCGCCGCGGCCTGGGCCTGCCGGAGTTCGACCGGGCGGCCCTGCTGCAGTCGCTGCTCGACATCGCCCCCGAGGTCCTGGCCTACGCCCAGCCGGCCTGGCGGCTGCTCGACCAGCTGAACCGGCAGGGCCGGCGGATCCTGTTCGAAGGCGCCCAAGGGGCCCTGCTCGACGTCGATCACGGCACCTATCCCTACGTGACCTCCTCCAACGTGGTGGCCGGCCAGGCCGCCGCCGGATCGGGGATGGGACCGCGCGGTCCGGGCTACGTGCTCGGCATCGTCAAGGCCTACACCACCCGCGTGGGCGGAGGGCCCTTCCCCACCGAGCTGGACGACGAGATCGGCCGCCACCTGTCGGTGGTCGGCAAGGAGGTCGGGGTCAACACCGGCCGCCAGCGGCGCTGCGGCTGGTTCGACGCGGTGCTGGTGCGCCAGTCGGTGGCGATCAACGGCATCGAGGGCATCGCCCTGACCAAGCTCGACATCCTGGACGGGCTGGAGAAGCTGAAGATCTGCACGGGGTACCTGCTGGACGGCCAGACCATCGACTACCTGCCGTCGGGACTGAAGGCGCAAGCGGCCGTCCGTCCGATCTACGAGGAGCTCGACGGCTGGTCCGAGACCACCCACGGCGCGCGCAGCTGGCGCGACCTGCCGGCCAACGCGGTCAAATACGTGCGCCGGCTCGAGGAGCTGATCGGCGCGCCCGTGGCCTTGCTCTCCACCAGCCCCCAGCGCGACGACACCATCCTGGTGAAGGACCCGTTCGTCGGCTGACGCCGCTTAAAGCCGATATTTACCTCGACGGCGGAGGGTGCCCCGGCATCCGGCCCCGGGGACCCCCTTGCTCAGCTTCGATCCGAAGACCCTGCAGGCGATCGCGCCGGCCCTGGGACGGGTGCTGGTGCTGGATCCTTCGCCGGCGTCGGCGCGCCTGATGGTGGAGCTGTTGCAGAGCGTCGGTCTCGGCCAGGCCTGGACGGCGTCCTCGACCGAGCAGGGCCTGAGCCTGGCCAGCGCCATCGATCCCAGCCTGATCCTCACCGAATTCCTGGTGGACGCCGTCGACGGCGTGCTGTTCACCCGCCGGCTGCGGCGCGGCCACCTGGCCTGCCGCAAGGCGCCGGTGATCATGGTCACCGGCCACGCCACGCCGGCCTCGATCCTGGCCGCGCGCGACGCCGGCGTGCACGAATATCTGCGCAAGCCCTTCGCCATCAAGGACCTGGTCCGCCGCGTCGAGGTGGTGGCCAGCCGTCCGCGGCAATGGGTCGAGGCGGTCGGCTACGCCGGCCCCGACCGCCGGCGCTTCAATTCCGGCGAGTACCGCGGCGCGCGCCGCCGCCGGGCCGACGCCGCCGCCGATCCGCTCGAGGCGCGCGTCGTCCAGGCGCTGAAGATCGTCTCGGCGGCGCTGGACGCCATCGAGGTGGACCGCTCCCAGGCCTTCCGGGCCCTGAACGTCCAGGCGACGGAGCTGCAGAACGCCGGCGCCCTGTTGCGGCGCAGCGCCCTGGTCAGCGCGGCCCACGGCCTGCAGCGGCGGCTGGCGGAGATCGGCGTGGCCGGCAAGCTGACCCGCGAAGCGATCGAGATGCAGACCCTGGCCTTGCTGGCCTATCTGCCCGACGAAGCGGCGGCCTAGGGCCGCCTCAGGCGTCGATCAGGTTCCGTTCGCCGGCCGCCACGCGCATGGCCTTCTGCAGCTTCTCGAAGGCCCGGACCTCGATCTGGCGCACCCGCTCGCGGCTGACGCCGTACTGCGCGGCCAGCTCCTCGAGCGTGCTCGGATCGTCCTTCAGCCGCCGCTCGGTCAGGATGTGGCGCTCGCGGTCGGTGAGCTCGGTCATCGCCTCTTCGAGCAGGGCCATGCGGATGGTCCGCTCCTCGGTTTCGGCGACCTGGGTCTCCTGGCTGACGGCCACGTCGTCGGCGAGCCAGTCCTGCCACTCGCTCTCGGAGTCCGAGCGCAGCGGCGCGTTCAGCGAGGCGTCCGGCCCGGCCAGACGCCGGTTCATGGAGATGACTTCCTCGTCCAGCACGCCCAGCTTGGTGGCGATCTGGCGCACCTGGTCGGGGTGGAGGTCGCCTTCCTCCAGGGCCGAGATCTCGCTCTTGGCCTTGCGGAGGTTGAAGAACAGCTTCTTCTGCGCCGCGGTGGTGCCCATCTTCACCAGCGACCAGGACCTCAGGATGTATTCCTGGATCGAGGCGCGGATCCACCACATGGCGTAGGTGGCCAGGCGGAAACCCCGGTCCGGGTCGAATTTCTTGACCGCCTGCATCAGGCCGACGTTGCCTTCGGAGATCACTTCCCCGATCGGCAGGCCGTAGCCGCGATAACCCATGGCGATCTTGGCCACCAGGCGCAGGTGCGAGGTGACGAGCCTGTGCGCCGCCTCCGGATCCTCGTGTTCCTGCCAGCGCTTGGCCAGCATGAACTCCTCGTCCTTGCTGAGCATGGGAAAGCGCCGGATCTCTGCGAGATACCGCGACAGGCCGCCATCGGGCGACATGACGGAGAGTGTGGATGCGGCCATCGGCCGGGTGGTCCCCTTTTTTACGCGTGGGCTGGGCGCATGCCAGGCATGCTCCGCCCGCCCCCGAACAACCCCCTAGATAGGGATCGGTTGCCGCCATTTTAAGGCGGTTACGGATTTGTAAGGCGAAGTTTTTGCGAACGGCTCGCAGGCCTCGGGCCGGAGGATATAAAGACATCTTTATATGGATATTGTCCCGTCCGGGCGGCCGGGCTATAGAGGCGATCAGCCTGAAATCAGTGGATCAAAGGAGCCGTCATGGCCGATTACGTCGTCAGGGACATCGGACTCGCCGATTGGGGCCGTAAGGAAATCACCATCGCCGAGACCGAAATGCCGGGGCTGATGGCCCTGCGCGAGGAGTTCGGCAAGGACAAGCCGCTGAGGGGCGCCCGGGTCGCCGGCTGCCTGCACATGACCATCCAGACGGCGGTGCTGATCGAGACGCTGAAGGTCCTCGGCGCCGACGTGCGCTGGGCCTCGTGCAACATCTTCTCCACCCAGGACCACGCCGCCGCCGCCATCGCGGCCGCCGGCACGCCGGTGTTCGCGGTGAAGGGCGAGAGCCTCACCGAGTACTGGGACTATGTGCACAAGATCTTCGAGTGGTCGGACGGCGGCCATCCGAACATGATCCTCGATGACGGCGGCGACGCCACGCTGCTGTGCGTGCTGGGCCCCAAGGCCGAGCAGGACGCCGACTTCCTGGAGCACCACTCCAACGAGGAAGAGCAGGCCCTGTTCGCGGTGGTCAAGCGCACCATGACGGAGAAGCCGGGCTTCTATTCGGCCATCCGCAACGCCGTCCGCGGCGTCTCCGAAGAGACCACCACCGGCGTGCACCGCCTCTACCAGATGGCCGAGAAGGGCGAGTTGCCGTTCCCGGCGATCAACGTCAACGACAGCGTCACCAAGTCGAAGTTCGACAACCTCTATGGCTGCCGCGAGTCGCTGGTGGACGGCATCCGCCGGGCCACCGACGTGATGCTGGCGGGCAAGGTCGCGGTGATCTGCGGCTACGGCGACGTGGGCAAGGGCTCGGCCCCTCGCTGCGCAACGGCGGCGCGCGGGTGATCGTCACCGAGATCGACCCGATCTGCGCCTTGCAGGCGGCGATGGAAGGCTACCAGGTGCTGCCCATCGAGGAGACCCTGGACTACGCCGACATCTACTGCACCGCGACCGGCAACAAGGACGTGATCACCGTCGAGCACATGCGGCGGATGAAGAACAACGCCATCGTCTGCAACATCGGCCACTTCGATTCCGAGATCCAGGTCGCCGGCCTGAAGAACTTCAAGTGGGACGAGATCAAGCCGCAGGTCCACCACGTGGAATTCCCCGACGGCAAGAAGATCATCCTCTTGTCCGAGGGCCGCCTGGTGAACCTGGGCAACGCCACCGGCCACCCCAGCTTCGTGATGTCCTCGTCCTTCACCAACCAGGTGCTGGCCCAGATCGAGCTTTGGACCAATGGCTCGGCCTATCAGAAGCAGGTCTACACCCTGCCCAAGAAGCTCGACGAGAAGGTCGCCATGCTCCACCTGGCCAAGCTGGGCGCGAAGCTGACCAAGCTGTCGGGCGAGCAGGCCAGCTACATCGGCGTGCCCACCGAAGGGCCGTTCAAGCCCGACCACTACCGCTACTGACGACAGGGCTCCTCCCCCCGGCTGCGACGGGGGAGGGGCCTATCGTTGCGGCTGCACGTTCTATCCTCGCCCGCGGGAAAGGCCGTATAGAGCGCCATGCCCGCGGCCTTGATCCTCTCGAGCTTTGTGGCGTCGAGCCGCGTCGGCGGCGCGATGCAGGCCCTGGCGCTCGCCGAATTCCGCTTCGAACCGATCCTGGTCCCGACCGTGCTGTTCGGCCGCCATCCCGGCTGGGGGGCGCCCGGCGGCGGGCCGGTGGCGACCGAGACGTTCGAGAGCCTGCTCGACGGCGTCGAGGCCAACGGCGGCTTCGAGCAGGTGGACCTGGTGCTGACCGGCTATTTCGCCTCCGCCGCCCAGGTGAGGGCCGCCGCGCGCGCCATCGACGCCGTGCGCGCCGCCCCGCGCGGGCCGGAAGCCCGCAAGCCCCTGGTGGTGGTCGACCCGACCATGGGCGATTCCGGCAAGGGCCTCTATGTCCAGCCCGAAGTGCCGCCGGCCATCACCGCCGAGCTGATCCGGCGAGCCGACTATGTCACCCCCAACGCGTGGGAGCTGGAGCGGCTGACCGGGATCTCCGCCCGCGCGCCCCAGTCCGCGGTCGACGCCGCCCGGCTGCTCGGCCGGCCGACCCTGGTGTCCTCGGTGGAGCGGGGCCAGGAGATCGGGGTGGTCTACGCCGATCGCAACGAGGCCTGGTTCGCCGCCCACGCCAAGAGCCCCGACGCGCCGCGCGGGACCGGCGACTTGCTGTCGGCCCTGTTCGCCGCCGCGCTCAGCGAAGGCCAGCCGGTTTCCTACGCCCTGGCCCGCGCCACCGGCGGGGTGGCCGAAACCGTCGCTTCCGCGGCCATGTGGAAGACGCCCGAGCTGCCGGTGGTCGCCATGGGCGCCAAGATCAAGGCGGCCTCGCCGATCGTGCGGATCGAACGCCTGGCCTGATGAACGCGGCCGTGAAGATCAGGGGCGTGTGCCCGGACCGTTTCTCGGCCGTGCGCGACGCCTTCGTCGCCAATTTCACCGAGGGCAAGGAGCTGGGCGCCCGCTTCTCGGCCGCCGTCGAGGGCGAGGTCGTGGTCGACCTGATGGCCGGGCGCGCCGATCGCGCCCCCGGTCGCGATTTCGGCCCCGACACCCTGACCCCGGTGTTCTCCACCACCAAGGCCGTGGCCGCCCTGATGATCGGGCGACTGGTCGGCCAGGGCCGGCTCGCCTATGGCCAGAGGGTCGCGGAGGTCTGGCCCGAGTTCGCCCAGGCCGGCAAGCAGGACATTACCGTCGAGCAGTGCCTGTCGCACCAGGACGGCCTGGCCGCCTTCACCCGGCCGATGGACCCGGCCCTGTGGTTCGACTGGGACGCCATCACCGCCAGGATCGCCGCCATGGCGCCGCTCTGGCCGCCGGGGACGGCGTCGGGCTACCACCCGGTCATCTTCGGCTACGTGGCCGGGGAGATCGTCCGCCGCGTGGACGGCCGCACCCTGGGAACCGCCCTGCGCCACGACGTGGCCCAGCCGCTGGGCCTGGACCTCTGGATCGGCCTGCCCGACGCCGAGCACGGCCGCGTCGCCCAGATGCAGCGGCCCCCGGCCCTGCCCGACCTCGGCCCGCTCACCGAGCTCAAGCGCGCCGCCTTCCTGGAGCCCTGGTCCTCGCCGGCCGGCCGCGACACGGCGACCTGGCGACGCGCCGAGATCCCGTCGGCCAACGGCCACGCCACCGCAGAGGCCCTGGCGCGGCTGGCCGCGGTGCTGGCCTGCGACGGGAGGCTGGACGGCCGACAGGTGCTGGAGCCGGGGATCGCCGCCGAACTCTCGCGCCAGCGCGTCCTGGGCCAGGACCTGGTCCTGCCCTTCGCCCTGGCCTGGGGGGCCGGAGTGCTGCGCAACGATCCGGTGATGATCTACGGGCCGGGCCGCCACGCCGTGGGCCATTCCGGCTGGGGCGGCTCGTGCCTGATGGCCGATCCGGAGCGCCGGCTCTCGGCCGCCTATGTCATGAACCGCCAGTCGCCCGCCCTCATCGGCGACGAACGCTCGCGCCGCCTGATCGAGGCGCTGTACGCGAACCTCTAGGCGGCCGCGCCCGCCGCATCGGATTCGGAGGCCGAGACGCCGGATTCGCTCAGCCACTCCAACAGCTTGGCCTTGGGCATGGCGCCGACCTTCATCGAGGCCATCTGGCCGCCCTTGAACAGCATCAGGGTCGGGATGCCGCGCACGCCGTAGCGGGACGGGGTGGTGGGGCTGTCCTCGATGTTGACCTTGGCGATCGTCACCTTGTCGCCGAGCTCCTGGGCGATCTGCTCCAGCGCCGGGGCGATCTGCTTGCAGGGCCCGCACCACTCCGCCCAGAAGTCCACCAGCACCGGCTGCTCGGCCTTCAGCACGTCCTGCTCGAACGACTCGTCGGTGACCTTCACGATGGCCATGTGCAAATGCTCCGTTGGGCGGGAGACTTCCCGCACTGCCCTCGAGTTGGCGATTTAGGCGCCGCGCCCCGGGCGATCAACGGGAAGTTGGCAGAGCTTGCAGGGCGTCGGCCATCAAATTTTCTGGCACGGGCATCAGTTTCGGTCCGTCGGTCCACACCAGCGCCGCCTCCACCCGGCGGCCCGGGAAGGCGGCCCTCAGCACCGCGGCATAGACCGCCATCTGGGTGATGTAGGCCTTGTCGGCATCCTCGATGCGGGCCGGCGACGGGCGGTTGGTCTTGAAGTCGGCCACCAGCACCCGATCCGGTTCTATCACCAGGCGGTCCAGCCGGCCGGACACCGCCAGGCCCGCGGGCAGGTCGGGCGCCGAGCCCGCGATGGCGGCCTCGGCGCGGGAGCCCGGCCCGAACACGGCGGCGAAGAGCGGATTCTCCAGCACGCCCAGGGCCGCCGAGGCCATTTCGGCGCGCTGGTCGGGGGTCAGGTCGTGCTCGCGGGCCAGCAGCGAGGCCGCGGCCGTGCGCCGCTGGGCGGTCGGCAGGTCGGGGAGCAGCTGCAGCAGCCGATGGATCAGGTCGCCCCGCCGGAAGCGGCCGAGGCCCCCGGCCGTGGCCAGGGGCGAGGGCGAGGGGCCCTTCTGGGTCTCGGCCAGGTGGGAGGGCGAGGCATAGGCCAGGGCCGCCGGCTCGGCGGGGGCCTGGGCCAGCAGCCAGCCGGGCGCCAGCTCGCCGCCGGCCGGCGTCATCGGGGCGGCCTGGGCGGTGACCGGATCGGCCCCGCAGCGGATCACCGGCTCGCCGCCGTCCGCCGCCAGATCGCGGACCAGGGGCGCGATCTCGGGATCGGCCAGCGCCTTCTGCACCCAGTCCCACCAGCTGCCGTCCTTCATCGCCGCCCGGCGGGGCTCGACCCCGCAGACGATCAGCCGGTCGCGCGCGCGGGTGAGGGCCACATAGAGCAGCCGCAGGCTCTCGGCGTCGGCGGCGTCGGAGCGGTTCTGGCGGGCGGCCGCGGAGGCCGAGCCATCGTCCGCCTTGCGGGCGCACCAGAGAAAGCCGCCGTCCCCCCTCTGCAGCAGCGGCCCGCCCTGGGCGGCGGCGCGGGTGGAGGTGTCGGGCAGGATCACCACCGGCGCCTCCAGGCCCTTGGCGCCGTGGACCGTCATCACCCGCACTTCGCCCTTGCCGCCCTCCTGCTCGCGCTTCACCTCCACCGCGGTGGCGGCCATGTCGGCGACGAAGGTCTCCAGGTCCCGCACCCCACGCCGCTCGGCCTTCAGCGCCTCGGCCAGGAAGGCGTCCAGCGCCTGCTCCGCCTCGCGCCCCAGGCGGGTGAGGATGCGGGCCCGCATCGAGCGGCCCCGCGCGTCGGTGCGGCCCAGCAGCCGGGCGTAGGCGTCGAACGGCGGGCGGCTGCGCATCTCGCTGCGCGCCGCCCTGAGGAAGTCGCGCGCCGCGCGCCAATCGCCCCGCTCCTCGGCCCGCTCCAGCAGCGTGGCCCACAGCGTCCGCCGCCGCCCGTAGGCCAGGGCGTAGAGGCCGGCCTCGTCCACCTCGCAGAAGGGGCTGCGCAGCAGGGCCGCCAGGGTCAGGTCGTCGCCGGGGAACAGGCAGAAGCGGCCCAGCCCGATCAGGTCCTGGAACACGATGTGGTCCGACAGGGTCATGCGGTCGGCGCCGCCCACGGGCACGTCCTCGCGCTTGAGGGCGCGGATGATCTCGTGGAACAGGGCGCTGCGTCGCCGCACCAGGATCAGCACGTCGCCATAGCCCACGGGCCGGGCGTCCTCACCGACGCCGTTCGGTCGCTTGGCGAACACCGCCTCGCCCCGCCCGACCATGGCCTTGATCTGGCGCGCGATGCGGCGGGCCAGCTTCTTGGGCGCGCTTTCCGGCGGATCCTGGTCCACCGGCGCCCAGGGGTCGCTCTCGGGCGTCTCGTCGCCGGCCTCCAGGGGCCAGATGTCCACCGCGCCGTGGCCAGGCGGCCGCACCGCCTCGTGGCGGATCGGACCCTGCGCGCGGTCGGGGCGCAGCGCCTGCAGGGCCTCGGGCTGGCGGAACACCGCGTCCACGAAGCCCAGCACTTCGGGCGTGGAGCGGAAGCTCCTGATCAGCGCCGGCTGCTCGAAGCGTCCGCCGCCGGCCTGCACCAGCGCGGCGTGGACGCGTCGCTCCTCGGCGAACCGCCTGGGGTCGGCACCCTGGAACGAGTAGATCGACTGCTTCTCGTCGCCCACGGCGAAGACGGTCCGGTCGGCAAGGCGGGCCCCGGCGCCGGAGAAGAACTCCGCGGTCACGGCGCGCACGATGTCCCACTGCTCGGGCGAGGTGTCCTGCGCCTCGTCGACCAGCACGTGGTCGACCCCGCCATCCAGCTTGTAGAGCACCCAGGCCGCGTCCGCCCTCACGGTCAGGAGTTCGTTGGTGCGCTGGATCAGGTCGGCGAAGTCGAGCCCGCCCATGGCTTCCTTGGCGCCCTCGTAGAGGCCGACGTAGGCCCGGGCCAGGTCGAGCATGGCCAGGCTGTCCTCGGCCACCCGAGCGGATCTGATGCGCTCGCAGGCGTCGCCGAGGCGTTGCTGCTCGGCAGCGAGGACCGCGAGAACCGCGGCGTCCAGCCCCTTGGTCCCCAACCGCGCCTTGGGCTTGCCCGCCTGGGTGCAGAACACCCTCCAGAGCTCGTCGAACCCGCCCCGCCCCTCCGCCCGGGCCCGCACGACCCCCAGGATCTCCGCGCCGAGATCCACATCGGTCCTGGCGCTGCTGGCGACCAGCGCCTGACCCACCCCCTCGAGACCCGTCCAGTCGGCGCCGGCCAGGGCCTCGGCCTCCAGATCGGCCGCCGGGGAGGATCGGTCGAAGCCGCAGGCGCGCCAGACGTCGGCCTCCAGCGCCTCCGAATCGGGAAAGCCGGCGAAATAGGCCCCCAGCGCCGGGCGCCGGGCCTCGAAGGCGGCGAACATCTCCTCGAAGGCGCGGAAGTCCAGCGCCACCGCGAAGCGGGCGTAGGCCCGGCCGATGGGGCCCGAGGGATCGGCTTCGGCGGCCAGGGCGATGGTGCGCCGGGCCTGGGCCGACACCGCCCGCGCGGCCTGGTCCTCCAGGACCTCGAAGTTCGGCGAGACCCCGGCCTCCAACGGGAAGCGGTGCAGCAGCTTCTCGCAGAAGGCGTGGATGGTCTGGATCTTCAGGCCGCCCGGGGTCTCCAGGGCCAGGGCGAACAGGCGGCGGGCGCGGGCGAGATTGGGGATCTGCTCGCCGATCCGGGCCAGCTCCTCGGCGAGAGGTCCGTCGGCCATCACCGCCCAGCCGCCCAATGTCTCGAACAGCCGCCGCTGCATCTCCGCCGCGGCCGCCTTGGTGTAGGTGACGCAGAGAATGGTCCGGGGCTCGGCCCCGCCCAGCAGCAGCCGCGCCACCCGGTCCACCAGGGTCCGGGTCTTGCCCGACCCGGCGTTGGCCGTGACGAAGGCCGAGGCGCCGGGTTCGGACGCCAGGATCTGGGGATCGCGGCTCATTCCCCCGCCTCCTCGCCCTCGCCGATGACGTGCCACTCCCAGACCCTGGCCAGATGGTCGTAGTCGCCGCCGCGGGCGTGCATGAACTGGGGGGCGGCCCAGGAGACATAGGGCGTATCGGGCGAGGCGAAGCGGCCGATGCGGCGCTTCAGGCCTTCCAGCGCGCGGCGGGCGAGCTCGGGGCTTTCCCCGGCGGCGGCGCGGATCAGCTCCTCGCCCGGCCGGCGCCCGCCGGTGACCCGCACATAGACCAGCTCGCCCGGCGCCGCGCGGCCTGCGCCCGAAAAGCCGCCGGCCGCGACGATCGCGGCGGTCAGGGTGAGCTGGGGCGAAAAGCCCGTCTCCATCTGCCGGCGGCTGGGCGCCTGGCCGGTCTTGAAGTCCAGGATGTCGACCTGCCCCTGGCGCAGCTCCAGCCGGTCGGCGCGGGCGGTGAGCAGCAGCCGGAAACCCTCGGCCTCCACCGCCAGCTCGCCCCGCTGCTCGACCAGGAGCCGCGCGCCGGGGCGCCTGCGGCGCTCGAAGTCGGCGAGCCACAGGGCCGCCTGGCTGGCCAGGGCCCGCTCGCGCGCCATGGCGGGCGCCGGCATCCCCGCCTCTTCCAGGGCCTCGACCATCAGCGCCTCGAGGATCGCGGCGGCGTCGGGCGGGACCTCGCCGGCATGCAGCTCGGCGAAGCGCTGCAGCGCCGCGTGCACGGCCACGCCCCGGGCGCGGGCCTCCACGGGCTCGTCCGGCCGGTCCAGCGGCCGCAGCCTCAGGACAGAGCCCGCGGAGACGGCGTAGGGATCGCGCAGCCAGAGCTCGATGCCGGTGACCGGCAGCTCGCGGGGGCGGGCCTCGAGCGGCGGGCGGGGGCGGGGGCGGGGGGCGGGGGCGAAGGGCGCGGGCTCGTCCAGCGCCGCGGCCCAGGCCTTCAGCTCGGGCCGCCCGGGCAGGGCGCGGCCGGCGCCCTTGGCCAGGATCTTCAGCCGCCAGAGCCAGCGGGATTCCACCGTGGGCGAGCCGTCGCGGCGGGCGCAGTGCAGCAGCACCACCTCGGGCGCCGAGGCGGCCTGGGCGAAGTCGTGGGCGGCCAGGCCGATGCGCCGCTCGGGCGGCGGCAGGCCCAGGGCCTTGCGCATGGGCCGCGACAGGAACGGATCGACCGGCGCGCCCTGGGGCCAGACGCCCTCTTCCAGCCCCGCCAGCACCAGCCGGTCGGCGCTGACCAGGCGCGATTCGATGCCGCCCAGGATCTTCAGCCGGGGATGGGCGGCGCGGACGGCGCGCACCGTCTCGCCCTGCAACAGCCGCCCCATAAGCCGCTCGAAGCCCGGCGCGCTGACCTCGGGCAGGCCCTGGCTCTCCTCGATCAGCCCCGAGAGCAGCCCCGCCGCCGCCTCGCCGTCCGGCCCGGCCCAGAGGCCGCCCGGATCGCCCGAGGGATCGGCGGCCAGGGCCTCCATCGCCGTGGCCAGGCCCCGGGCCGCTTCCGAAGGGGTGGCGGTGGCGCCGGTGTAGGGCTCGGACGCCGCCAGCAGCGCCTGGCGCAGGGTCGCCAGCAGCGCCCCGGCGTCGGCCAGATCCTGCAGCCGCTCGGGCGGCGGCGGCTGGCCGTCGTCGCGCGGCCGGGCGGCGGCCTGCAGGCGCAGCTGGATCCAATCCGTCGTCAGGCCCCGGGCGCCCCTGAGGCCATGGCGCTCCAGAGACCGCCGCGCCTCGTCCAGCGCGTCCAGCGTCCGGCCCAGGCGCACCAAGGGATGCTTGAGCAGGGCCAGGATCAGCACCGGATCGTCGGGATCGACCACCGCGCGGGCGGCCAGGGCCGCCAGCACACCCACCGGCGCGTTGGCCAGGGGCGCGCCCGCCGAGGAATCGGCCTCCACGCCCCAGCGCGACAGCCGCGCCGACCCCCGCCGGGCCAGGGCCTGGTCGGGGGTGATCAGGGCGCAGGTCCGGCCGGGCGTCTCCAGGGTCTCGCGCAGCAAGAGCGCCGCCCTCACCGCGGCCTCTTCCTCGCCGTCGGCGGCGACCAGCGTCAGGCCGTCCAGCCCCTCGGCGAAGGGATCGGCCCCCTCGCCGGCTTCCTTCCTGAGATCCTCGATCACCGCGATCCAGTCGGCGGTGGCCTCGGCCGGGCGCAGGGCCTCGTTGATCAGCCGCCGGCGCCAGCGGGAGTCCACCGCTCCGCCGCTGGCCGGCCAGGGCCGCACCGCGCGCCGCTCCACCCCCGAGCGCTCCAGGAGCCGCTTCATGGCCCCCTGGGGATGCTGCTCGCCGGCCTCGGCCCAAGCGCTGTCGGCCAGCTCCAGGTCCAGGCCCGGCAACACCACCGCGCCCGTCGGCCGCGTGGCGATCACGGCCAGCAGGTCGGCGTTGGCCGGCGCCGTGCCGGTCGAGCCGGCGGCCAGCAGCGGACCCTCTGGCGGACGGGCCCGCCACTGGTCGGCCAGCAGGCGCAGCAGCCTCACCCGCCGGGCGGCCGGATCGATCAGGCCGAGCCCGGCCAGCCGCTCGGGCCAGGCCTCCAGCACGATG
Source organism: Caulobacteraceae bacterium (assembly GCA_025450315.1). GTDB lineage: Bacteria > Pseudomonadota > Alphaproteobacteria > Caulobacterales > Caulobacteraceae > JANWHQ01. Next base: position 3,030 of record JANWHQ010000070.1, on the reverse strand, counting down.
CGCAGGAACTCCGCCGAAATGCGCCAGTGACGGGCCAGCTCGCCCTCGACCAAGGCGTCGACCTTGTCCAGCCGCTCGGCATGACCCAGCTCTTCCAGCTCGACGGCGTCGAGGAAGCTCGCCAGGGCGTCGGCCAGCTCCAGCGCGCCGGAAGCGTCCAGGGTGTGGCCGAGGCTGGCCTGGTGCTGGCCCACCAGCTGGCTCAGCTCGAACCTGCGTCTCAGCGGACTGATGGCGGCGGGCAGGTCCAGGGCCAGCTCGCCCGGCTCGAACGGCGGCTCGCCCTCGTCGAGGTCGCCCAGGGCCCGGATCTGCGGCAACAGCAGCGCCTGGCCGCCGGCCACGGCGACGAAGGCTTCGGCCAGGGCGCGGGCCGAGCGCCGCGACGGCAGGAGCACCACCGCATCGCCCAGGCTGTCGCGGCCGAGGGCGTCGAGCAGCCCATGGGCGAGATCGGTCAGGAACGGCCGGTGGGCGGGGATGGTGAACCAGCGGGGCGCGGGGCCCTCCAGCGGGCCTGTCACCCCTCCACTCCCTCCAGGAGGCGGGCCTCCGCGGCCTCGAGCGAGGCCGGATCGCCGACCTGCATCCAGAACCCGCCCGGATCGACGCCCATCAGCCGGCCGCGCTCGGCGGCGGCCATCCAGACGCGGAACAGCGAGAACTTCTCGTCGGGCACGGCGTAGACCAGGGTCGGATCCAGGATCTGGACGCCGAAGCAGTGCAGCGGCGCCTCGGGCCGGCCGCCCCTGTGCTCCAGGCCCCCGTCGGCGGCGAGGAAGAAGTCGCCGGGCGTCTCGAAGCCCAGGGTGCGCGCCTTGGGGATCACGATCAGGCAGCTGTCCATCCGCCGCGGATCCCAGGCGTCGGCGAGGGTCTGCAGCGCCGGCCGGCCGTCCTCGATCCAGATGTAGTCGCCGTTCGCCACCCAGATGGGACCTTCGCCCAGCAGCGGGCGGGCCTTCTTAACCCCGCCGCCGGTCTCCAGCAGGTCCGCGCGCTCGTCGGAGATGAGGATCTCGGCGGGGCCGCGACGGCGTTCCAGATGCGCCTGCAGCTGGTCGGCGAAGGCGTGGACATTGACCACGATGCGCCGGACGCCCTGGGCCTCCAGCCGGTCCAGCAGATGATCGATCAGGGGCCGGCCGCCGACCTCGATCAGCGCCTTGGGCTTGTGGTCGGTGAGCGGGCGCATGCGGGTGCCGAGCCCCGCGGCCAGCACCATGGCCGTCGCGGGCCCGGAGCGGCTCACGCGCGCTGCTCCCGGGGGACCTGCCGGTCGAACCAGGCCCTCAGGCCCTCGAGGCCGGGGGCGTCCAGGTTGCGTTCGAGATGGCGCCAAGTGCGGGGCATGAAGGCCGTATAGCGGGGTCTTTGGAAGCCGGCGACCTGCCGGGCGAAAATGAACAGGATGCGCGCGGCGTTCAGGGCGGCCAGGGCGCGGTAGTCGGCCAGGAAGCTGGCCCGGTCCAGCTCGGGACGGGCGGCGAGGTAGCGGTCCAGCATGGCGGCCTCCAGCTCGGGCGGCACGTCGCGGCGGGCGTCCTGCAGCAGCGACAACAGGTCCCAGGCCGGATGGGCCTTCAGCGCATCCTGGAAGTCGAGCATGCCGACGCGGGCGACGCCGGAACGGCCCGGGAGCCAGATCAGGTTCTCGGCGTGGTAGTCGCGGTGGGCGAAGACCCCGCCCGGTCCCTTGGCGCCGGCGTCGCCGCGCGCCCTCACCGGCGCCCAGAGCGCCTCCCACTCGGCCTTCGCCTCCTCGGCGAAGGGCGCCTGGCCCGAGACCTTCGGCCACCATTCCAGGAAGAGGTCCGATCCGGTCTTCAGCGCCAGGTCGTCGTAGGCCAGGAGCGGCCAGTCCGCGCCGCCGCCGGCCAGCACCTCGGGCGGTGGGGCGGCGTGCAGGGCCAAAAGGGCGTCGACGGCGGCGGCGTAGAGCGGCGCGTCGGCCGAGCCGGCCTCGATCAGCCGGGCGTAGAGGTCGTCGCCCAGATCCTCCAGCACCGCCAGGCCCTGGCCGGGATCGGCGGCGATGATCTGCGGCGCCGAGAGTCCCCGGGCGCGCAGGTAGTCGGCGGCGGCGATGAAGGCCTCGATGCGGCCGGCGGCGAGACGCGCGGAGGCGTTGTAGCCGGCCTTGCGCCGCTCCTCGGGGGTGGCGTCCGGCGGACAGGGCGCGCTCTCGACCGCCGGCGGCTGGTCCATGAAGATCAGCGAGCGCCCGTCGGGCGTGGTCAGCCGTTCGTAGCGGCGGGTCGAGGCGTCCCCGGCCAGCGACCGGCGGGCGGCGCCGCCGAGCCCGGCGCGCGCCAGGAAATCGGCCTTGATGGCCTCGCGGTCAGAACTCAAGCTTGCGGTCCTTCCAGCGGCCATGGCGCTCGACCAGCGCCGTGCGGCCCTCGGCCTCGACGGCCAGTCTTATATCGAGTCGGTCCAGCGGAAGGGCGGGTCCCAGCCGCTCGGGCCACTCGATCACCGCCGCCCCGTCTTCCAGCGCCTCGTCCAGGCCGAGCTCGCGCACCTCTTCGGGCCCCGAGAGGCGATAGAGGTCCAGGTGGGCGATGGGGAAACGGGGACCCTGATAGGTCTGGACCAGGGTGAAGGTGGGGCTGGGCGCCTCCTCTTCGGGGCCCATCAGGGCGCGGATCAGGCCGCGGGCCAGGGTGGTCTTGCCCGCGCCGAGCCCGCCCCAGAGGCAGACCACGTCGCCGGGCTCCAGCGCGCGCGCGACGGCGCCGCCCAGCGCCTCGGTGTCGGAGGCGTCGTCCAGGACCCGCGGCGCGGCGCTCATGCGAAGGGTTGATCGGGATGCAGCGGCAGCACCTGTTCCACATAGGCCTTCAAGCGCCGGGTCGTCTCGGCCGGATCGCCGATGGCCTCGGGCGGGATGGGCGGGCCGATGGTCAGGCGGAAGGCGCCGCCGTGCTTGTTCAAGAGTTCGTGGAACAGGGTGATGTCGCGCAGCTCGGTGGAGAAACGGTCGAACAGGCGGAACAGCCGCGAGGGCGGCCCGGCCAGGTGGATCGG